>NZ_JBHVWN010000072.1:0-38295 GCF_042882275.1 Streptomyces sp. NPDC058231
TTTAATCACCCCCGTTCTTGGGTGTCTCGTTTTTTTTTTTTATTCTCCCGTGCACTGGGGGTGTGTGGGGGGGGGGCCCCCCCCCCCGCGGGGGGGGGGGGGGGGGGGGGGACCGCCCCCCCCCCCCACCCCGCCGTGCCCGGCCAGGACAGGGACTAACCCACCGTGGCGGACCGGGCGTCGGAGTGCGCCACCCCTTCCAGGGGTGACGTGGTGGTGACGGAGCCGAACGGGCCGTCGGTCGTCGCCCCGTACACCGAGTGCGGCGGAAGCGCGGCGGTCAGGGAGGGCGCCGTGAGCGTGAACCAGACGACCTTCCCGGACCGGCCCCGGGGCCGGACCCCCCAGCTCTCGCTCACCGCGGCGATCATGGCCAGTCCGCGCCCCGACGTGCTGGAGGCATCGGCCTCGCGCACGGTCGGCATCCGCGGGTCGTGGTCGTGGACGGAGACCGTCAGTCGCTCGAGCAGCAGCTCGATCTCGACGGTGCACGTCTTGTCCGGCTGGGCGTGCCGGTGGACGTTGGTCAGCAGTTCGGTGACGCCCAGTGCTGCCTGGTCGATCAGAGGATCGAGATGCCAGTAGCGCAATTGCGCCGAGACGATTCTGCGGACCTGATTGATCCGCGACGGCAGCGCCTGGAGCTCCACCGTGCAGTGCCTGCTTGGCTCGCTGATCACGGTTGCGACTCCCCGAAATAGGTCCGGAAGAAGACGGCGGAACGGAGCCGGCGGATGATCGGCTGCCGATCCTGGTCCGGCGGGCTGGATCACAGTGTCACCGCCGGTAAACCATGAGTGACGCGGTTCCAATGTCGCTCAGGGGGTACGGCTCCGCAACTCGCGGTGCCCCCTCGGTGTCGCTCCGTGAGACCGTCCGGCCGGCCCGTTCCGTCAGCCCAGACGGGCCCCCGCGCTGCGCAGTGCCTCCAGGAGGAGATGCGACGGGCTCGCCCGGTCGGGCCCGTGATCGTGGCGGCCCATCGTCAGCCGGTACCGCGTCCCGTTGACGCGCGCCACCATCGAGTCCACCCCGGCGAACCACGGCCTGCTCGCGTGCACCGCCCGTGCCGGAGCGCTGTCGATCTCCCGGCCGTAGCTGGTCAGAAGCGCCACCCGGCCGTCCTTGACGATCACCTGCCCCGCCCTGGTGAGCGAGCGGGCCCACCGCTCGATCCGCACCCCCGTCGCCCTGAACTCGATTTCCGGCATGGCTGGTTCGCCCCCTTCGTCACACTTCTGGCGGTCAGTCTGCCCGCAGCCGGGCGGGCGCGCCAGAGTGCGTCGCAGCGGTGCGACGGGAATGCGCCGCACGGCGGGCGGCGGCCGTGCCGCACGGCAGTGCCAAAGGCAGGGCTATGGGCTGTCAAAGTCATCGTTTGTGCAGGTGGGGGGCATATCGTGGGGGTGCGGAGTCCGGGAGCCGGTGCCCGGGGACCCGGTGACAAGGAGCAGGGAGCGTGCCGATGAGCACCAGTGAGCACAGGCCCGAGAGCGGCGTCACGGCGACCGTCGACATCGACCGCACCGATCGGGATTACCGGAGCTGGCTGAAGGAGGCCGTGCGCAAGGTCCAGGCCGACGCCAACCGTTCGGCGGACACGCATCTGCTGCGCTTCCCGCTGCCCGAGCGGTGGGGGATCGACCTGTATCTCAAGGACGAGTCGACCCACCCCACGGGCAGCCTCAAGCACCGGCTGGCCCGTTCGCTCTTCCTCTACGGGCTCTGCAACGGCTGGATCCGGCCGGGCAAGCCGGTGATCGAGGCGTCCAGCGGCTCGACGGCCGTCTCGGAGGCGTACTTCGCGAAGCTGATCGGCGTGCCCTTCATCGCCGTCATGCCGCGCACCACCAGTCCCGAGAAGTGCCGGCTGATCGAATTCCACGGCGGTCAGTGCCACTTCGTCGACGACGCCCGAAGACTGTACGAGGAGTCCGCCACGCTCGCCGCCGACACCGGCGGTCACTACATGGACCAGTTCACCTACGCCGAGCGGGCCACCGACTGGCGCGGCAACAACAACATCGCCGAATCGATCTACCAGCAGCTGCGCCTGGAACGGTTTCCCGAGCCCACCTGGATCGTCGCCACCGCCGGAACGGGCGGCACGTCGGCGACCGTCGCCCGGTACGTGCACTACATGCAGTACGACACCCGGATCTGTGTGCCCGACCCGGAGAACTCCTGTTTCTTCGACGGCTGGACCCACCATGACGCCCGGGCGTTCAGCGACCGCGGCTCGCGCATCGAGGGGATCGGGCGGCCCAGGATGGAACCGAGCTTCGTGCCCGGCGCCATCGACCGGATGATGAAGGTGCCGGACGCGGCCAGTGTGGCCGCCGTACGCGCGCTGGAGACGGCCATCGGCCGCAAGGCGGGCGGCTCCACCGGTACCGGGCTGTGGAGCGCGTTCAAGCTCGTCGCCGAGATGATGGGGGAGGGCAGCACGGGCAGCATCGTCACGCTGCTCTGCGACCCGGGCGACCGGTATCTGGACAAGTACTACTCCGACAGCTGGCTCGCCGCGCAGGGCCTGGACATCACCCCCTACGCCAGGACGATCGAGCGCTTCCTGGCCACCGGCGACTGGCCCTGCTGAGATCCGCACATGTGCGGGGACACGGCCGCGGCGGTCCGTCCGGGCGGCGGCTCCACGCCCGGACCACGGGCACGCGCTCCGGCCGTCACCTCGCCGGAAGGGCACACCTGGACGTTGTCAGGACGGGGCGGTGCGTGACGGGACCACCCGTGCCGCCGCGGTGATGTTACGTGCCATGCCGCCGAAGACCGCCGAGTGGAACGGGCTGATGCTCCACCAGTAGGCGTGGCCGAGCAGACCGCGCGGATGGAACAGGGCCCGCTGCCGGTAGACCGTCCGCCCACAGTCGTCGTGACCGACCGACAGTTCCAGCCAGGCCGGGCCGGGCAGCCGCATCTCCGCACGCAGCCTGAGCAGCCGGCCGGGGATGATCTCCTCCACCCGCCAGAAGTCCAGCGAGTCGCCCACCCGCAGCCGTTGCGCATCCCGCCGCCCGCGCCGCAGCCCCACGCCCCCGACGAACCGGTCGAGCCACCCCCGTACCGCCCAGGCGAGCGGGAACGAGTACCAGCCGTTCTCCCCGCCGATGCCCTCGATCACCCGCCACAGGGCGTCCGGCGGCGCGGGCACGGTCAGCTCGCGTTCGTCCCGGTAGAGGCTGCCGCCGGACCAGTCGGGGTCGGTCGGCAGCGGATCGCTGGGTGCGCCGGGCACCGCTGCGGAGGACCAGCGGGTGTCCACCCGGGCTTCCTGGATCCGCTGCAGCGCCAGCCGCATCGCCTGGTCGAAGGCGATGGGCCCGCCCGGCGGATCGGGCACGTAACGGGTGATGTCCTGCTCGTGGCAGACGACTTCGTGGCGCAGCGACTCCGCAAGCGGACGGGCGATGGACCGGGGCACCGGGGTCACCAGGCCGATCCAGTGGCTGGACAGCCCCGGTGTGAGGACGGGGACGGGCAGGATGACCCGGTGCGGCAGCCCGGCGATGCGCGCGTACCGCTGCATCATGTCGCGGTACGTCATCACGTCCGGGCCGCCGATGTCGAAGGTGCGGTTCACGGACTCCGGCAGCACGGCGCAGCCGACGAGGTACCGCACCACGTCCCGTACCGCCACCGGCTGGATGGAGGTGCGGACCCAGCTCGGGGTGATCATCACCGGGAGCCGCTCGGTGAGGTGGCGCAGGATCTCGAACGACGCCGAGCCGGATCCGATGACGACCGCCGCGCGCAGCACCGCCGTCGGCACCCCGGAGTCCAGCAGGATCCGTCCCACCTCGGCCCGCGAGCGCAGGTGCGGTGACAGCTCACGCTCCGGAACCCCGGCCGGCGTGAGACCGCCCAGATAGACGATCCTACGGAGGCCGGCCGCGCGTGCCTGCTCGCCGAAGATCCGGGCCGCCCTGCGGTCGGTCTCCTCGAACCCGCGCCCGGATCCCAGCGAATGCACCAGGTAGTACGCGACGTCCATACCCTCCATGGCAGCCCGCACCGAAGCCGCGTCGACGACGTCGCCCTGCTCGATCTCGACCCGCTCCGCCCACGGGTAGTCGCGCAGCTTCCGCGGCGTGCGGACCAGGCAGCGCACCTGGTGGCCGGCCTGGAGCAGCGCGGGCACCAGCCTGCCGCCGATGTACCCGGTCGCACCGGTCACCAGGCAGCGCAGCTGCGTACCGTCGGAGGAGGGGACGTCGGTGGAGCCGGAGGAGTCGGTCACCCGGCCGAGTCTTCCACCGTCGTCCGGCATCCACCTGCCGCAGGACTCCGAACGGCCCCTCCCGTCGGCGCTCCACGGGGTACGGTCCGTCAGCGCACCGCCGGCAGCGTCCCGCCCTCACGCAGCCGGGCCGTCAGCCCCACTTCGGCATCCTTCGGCGCCGGTACCGCCAGCGTCGTGCCGTCCGCCGACCCGCGCACCGCGCCCGTGGCCTCGATCCGGCTCACCGCCCGGCTGCCCGCCGCCAGCACGTACCACCGGCCGGACGGTGCCCTCCAGTGCGTGCCGGCCAGGACGTGCTGCCCGAACCGGCTGCACAGCGCCGTGTCGGACCGGTCGGCCACCACGACACCGGGGGCACCGGAGGACCGGGCGGGCTCCAGGAACTGCACCAGAACCCGGCCGGGCCCCTGCCAGGTGTCCGCCCGCGTGCAGACCCAGCCCGCGTTCGCGCCGCCCTCCGGGAGGCGCTGTCCGGCGAACTGCCAGTTGTTGACAGCCCGGACGCCGCTGCCCCGCAGCGCCCGCAGCGAGCATGCCGTCCGTGCCCAGCTCAGCAGTGCAGGACCACCGGTCGCCTCGCGGGGCTGACGCGGCGGTGCGCCCTCGCCGGGCGGCGGCGTGTAAGTGAGATGGACCGGCGCGAGATCGCCCAGATCGGTGACGAGGAACGCGTGCTTCTCCGCGATGCGTTCCGAGGAGCGCAACTGCAGCACCGGCCAGGATCCGCAACTCCCGTCCGGCGAAGGGCGCGGCACCGGAGCGGTGACTCCGTCCCGGCCCACCCGCAGCGACCGGGCCGGAGTGTCGGGCGCCAGCAGATCGCGGGTGGTGGTCCACGAGATCCACGGAGCCAGCAGGAACCGGGCCAGGTCCCCTCTTCGGCTGACGACGAGGGCCGCCGCCGCCGTCACATCCGCGTCATCGGTCCGGGCGAAGTCCAGCGCGGCCGTCCCGGAGCCCGACAGCGATTCCGCGTAACGGACCACGCGCACGCCGCCGTCGTGGAACACCACCACGGCGGCGCCGTCCACCTCACCCGCGAACAGCAGTCGCGGCGGCTGGACCGGCGGCACGGAGAGCGTCCCCGGCGAGGCCGAGACATGGACGGAGCGCGGAGGGCGAGCCCATGCGCGCAGCGCCCGGCCCAGCAGTCGCCGGTCCGCGGTACGGTCGCCGCGGGCCGGCCACGCGGTGAAGTCGACCCGCGAGGTGTCCGCCCACTCCTCGGCAGCCGTACGCAACAGCGCGGCCGGATCCGTCGCCGGAGCGGACACGGCCCGGGCCGAACCGTCCTGCGGGCCACCGGGGCCGTCCTCCGCCGACAGGGCGAGCAGCCCGCCCGCCACCACGCACAGCGCGGCGGCCGCGGCCACCGCGCGCACCCGGTGTCTGCGCCGCAGCAGATCGCTGGGGCGGGTCTGGAGCGTGCACGGGTCGAACTCGGCGGAGCGCAGCAGCGAAGCGGCCCCGGCCGGGTCGGCCGACGCCAGCCGCCCGGCCGCGCGAACCGAGCCCGGCGCGTCGTCCGCCGCCGCCAGCGTGAGCAGCTCACTCGCGGCGGGGTCGCTGAGCCCTTCCAGCAGCCGCAGCGCGAACGCCGCCCGCGCCGCGCCGGTGAGCGTGGACAGCGCCTGGTCCAGGGCGAGTTCCTCCGTGCCACCGGCGCGCGGGAAGAGCCGCAGCCCCCAGACGGCCGGGAGCGAGGGGCGCAGCGCGGCCGGCGCCGGGAACCGGGCGGGCCACCAGCGCGGACGCCGTTCGTAGGCCAGCGCGGTGCGCAGCACCCGCAGCCGCATCCAGGCGTAGGCCGGTGCGGGGAACTTCGCCGACGGGACGCCACGCGTCTGTGCGGGGACCCGGCCGTCCGGCGGAACAGGCGAGTCCGCGCCGTCGCTGCGCGGACCGGGCAGAGCCCGCTGCACCACCGCGTGGGCGGCGAGGACCCGCCGGTGCCGGCCGAGCGACGGCGGCAGCACGAGGTAGGCGAGCCGGACGAGTCGTGGGTAATGCTCTACGAGCGCGGCCTCGGCCTGCTGGACGCCGGGGCGTTCGCCGCTGGCGGCTGACCGCTGCTCGGATTGGTGGATCGGCATGGATGGGTGCCTTCTGGACCGTGGGACGAAACCGTCGTACCGCCCAACGAGTCGATCGTGTGACGGTCACATCGGCCGCAGGACAGCCCCCGCGCCCCTACCGGTGCGGCAGCACCGGCCCGTCGAGCAGGCCGACCAGCACCCGGCCGAACAGCCGGCGTCCCGAGCCCGCGATCAGCGGGTCGCCCCACTGCGGCAGGAGCCGGACCCGGAGCTCCTCGACCCACACGACATGGGACCCGCACTCCGTCGGGTACACATCGATCGACGCCCGCCCGAGAACCACCGAACCGCGCTTCTCCAGCCGGCACAGCCCGGCCCGGCCGGCCTCGGGCGGCGTCCAGCGCACCACTTCCATCGGATCGTCGAAACCCAGCGGGCCCACCCCGGTCCGGGCCACGAAGACGGTGCCTGTCCCGGTGGGCTGCCCGGCCGGGACGGAGATCCGGGTGAGCGGGACGTGCGCGGCGTGCCGTTCCCAGTCGGTCACGCGACGCCAGGCCTCGGCGGCGGGAAGGGAGGTGAATCGCTCGATCCGGAATACGGCCACGACACGATCCTAGGACGTACGGGCCCCGCTGCGAGCTGAGCGGAACCTGTCGCCCTCCTCGGGGCCCGGGAGGCTCAGCTTTCGGGGTGCCCGTCGTCCGCGGTCCCGCCCGCCACCACCAGACCCGGCAGATGCTCCTCGATCTCCTCACGGATGCCGGGCGACAGCCCCGAGTCCGTGACGAAGGTGTTCACCTGTTGCAGCGTCGCGAACGAACTCAGACCCACGGTGCCCCACTTGGTGTGGTCGGCGACGACCACCACCCGCCGCGCCGCCTGCACGAAGCGCCGGTTGGTCTCGGCCTCCGCCAGATTGGGCGTCGACAGCCCGGCCTCGACCGAGATCCCGTGCACACCGAGGAACAGCACGTCGAAGTGGAGCGAGCTGATCGCCTGATCGGCGACCGGGCCGACCAGCGAGTCCGACGGAGTCCGTACCCCGCCGGTGAGCACCACCGTGGCGGCCCCCGGCCGCGGTCCGCCCGGCCCCGACGACCGCTGCGCGGAGTGGAACACATCGGCGACCCGCACCGAGTTGGTCACCACCGTCAACTCCGGTACGTCCAGCAGATGCTGGGCCAGCGCATAGGTCGTCGTGCCACCGGAGAGCGCGATCGCGCTGCCGGGCACGGCCATCGCCGCGGCGGCCCGCGCGATGTCCTCCTTCGCGGTCAGCTCCAGCGCCGACTTGGCCTCGAAACCGGGCTCGTGCGTACTCGCCTCGACGACCGGCACCGCACCGCCGTGCACCTTCTCGATGACACCCTGCCGGGCCAGCGCGTCCAGATCCCGGCGCACGGTCATGTCGGACACGCTCAGTTTGCGGGTCAGCTCATTGACCCTGACCCCGCCACGCCTGCGCACCTCGTCGAGGATCAGTGCACGCCGCTGCTCCGCGAGGAGATTCTGATTCTCGCCCAACGCCGGGTCCGGTCCTTCCCTCTGGTCCGTACAGCAGTCTGCCGGTGCGACAGTCTGTCGGACGGCTCATCCTGCCACGCAGCCCCGCCCGGCGCCGCACCGGGGAGATTCGGTGATCAGGGTTCCGGCACCGCTCCGGTTCCGGGATTCTGGTGACTGCGCATCAGCACGCAGGCCGGAGCGCTGCGAGAGCGAGAGAGCGAGTCACCCCGTGCCCCCTGTCACCGAGGCCCCGCAGAATACCGGGGCAGCGCTGGAACTGCTCGTCCACGGAGTCGGGGGAGCCACCCCGCAGGAGATGCTCCGGGATCCGCGCATCGCCCGGGTGACCGGAGACGCCACGGCCGCCATATTCCGGCGCACCGGGGACATCGACGCCGAGCAGCACCCGGAGCGGTACCGGGACCGGCCCATCGAGGAGGCCTACTGCTGGTCCAACCTCACCTCCGGCAACGGCTCACGCGCGCTGTGGCTGCTGCTCCTCCCGTTCATGGTGGTGAACCTGGCCCACTGGATGCGGCCCACGGCGAGCGGCCGCACGCGCGCGGTCCGGCTGTACGGCGTACTCGTCCGGCTCGTCGCCCTCAGCCTCACCGTGCTGCTGACCGCGGCGGCCTGCGAAGTCGCACTGGACCTGACGGCCTGGCAGTGCGCGGGCGTACCGGACTGCTCGAACCAGCGATCCTGGCTCGGCTTCCTGTCGAGCGCGCAGGGCGGCTGGTGGTCGCAGCCGGGGCGCCGGCTCGCGCTCGCCGCCGTGGTGCCCACCGTGCTGGTGGGGCTGCTCTGGTATCTGTCCAACCGGACCTGGTCCGCCTACGAGTCGCAGCGCCCGCTCACCGGTGCGGAACCGGACGACGACACCGGTGCGGAACCGGACGACGACACCTGCGAGGACGGCGCGGATCCCACCACCGGACCGGGCGGGCGGCCCGCCCTCGGCCGCCCCGGCTTCTGGTACGGCCGACGGCTCGTCGCCCGGCTTCGGGCCGCGCACACCGCCGCCGGCTTCCTCACCGTGGCGGCCTCCGTCGCGGGCGCCGTGGCCCGCCACGATCGCGCCGCGGGCAGCCCCGCACCCGCGTCGCTGGGCAGGCTGACAGAGGCAATGCTCGTGCTGGGAGCGGCCGTTGTGCTCTGGGTGGTATGCCGCCGGGGCCGCAGCGAGCGACGGCTCGACAACCGGATCGACCGCGCGCTCATCACCTGGCTGCCCGGCTCCTCCCTCGCCCTGCTCGTCCTCACCGCGGTGTACGCGGCCTGGTCCCGACCCGGCTGGGTCTCCGCGGGCACACTCCCCGGAGACGTCACCTTCCGCGTCCTCACCGTCGGCCAGGGCGTGCTCGTGGTCGCTCTGGCCGTGGTCGCGCTGGTCCTGTACCGCCGTACCCCTGAACCCCGTACGGTCATGTACGGGCTCGGCGGCCCGGCGGTCGCGATGCTCGCCTGCGCCCTCGGTGGAGTCATGACCGGCGGGGTCGCCCAGCGCGTCGCCGACTGGCTGGACGGTCCCGGTACCCCCGGCATGGGGCGTACCTCCCTCATCGACGGCCCGCCGGTGCTGCTCAGCTGGCAGGCCTCGGTCATCCCGGTACTCCTGGTCATCCTGCTGATTCCCGCCGTCGTGCTCGGCGTCCGCACCTGGCTCGCCGTCCGTGCCATGGAACCCGAGGTGAACAGGGAGTACGGGGAGGAGTGGCCGGACGCCGCCCGGACCCGGCAGATCGCCAGGACCCGGGCCACGGCCGCACTCACCGACTCCGCGCCCTGGCTCCTCGGTCTGGTCTCCGGTGCCACCCTGCTGCTCGGCGCGGGCGCGGTCGCCGGGGCGTGGGCGAGCGGGCAGGTGCCCGGGCTGGCGATGGACGGTGCCGGCCCGTTCATCGAGTCGGTCGCGGAGGCCGCCCAGTCGACCGGCTCCTGGATGATCGGCTTCGGCTTCCTCGTCTTCGTGGCCTGCGGGCGGCGCGCCTACCGCGACGCCGCCACCCGGCGCACCATCGGCATCCTCTGGGACGTCGGTACGTTCTGGCCGCGTGCCGCGCACCCGTTCGCGCCGCCCTGCTACGCCGAGCGTGCCGTCCCCGACCTCGCGTCCAGGATGTCCGGCTGGACCGGCCGCACCCACGGCAGGCTGGTCATCTCCGGCCACTCGCAGGGCAGTGTCCTCGCGGCGTCCGCGGTCTGGCAGCTGCCCGCCAGGACCCGGAGGCGGGTCGCGCTGCTCACCTACGGTTCACCGATCGAGCGGCTGTACGGGCGTTGGTTCCCGGCCTACTTCGGTCCTGGACCCCTGCACGGACTGCACCGGTCCGTGCACTGCTGGCGGAACCTGTGGCGGGCCACCGACCCGATCGGCGGCCGGGTCCGGCTGGACCGGGGGTCCGGGCCCGAGGTGGACCGGGGGCCCCTGAGGGATCCGCTGGTCTACGGGCGTACGCCGGAACATCCGCTGCCCGAACCGGTGCTCGGTCATTCGGACTACCAGGCGGACCCGGTCTTCGCCGAGGAGCGGGCGGCGCTGCTGATCCGGCTCGGACCGATGCTGCCGCGACAGCCGGACGGGGACGCCCCGGCACCCCCCGGTACCCCGGGGGCCGAGGAGTCTCAGGGGAGTTCGGGCAGGTCCTCCGGGTAGAGCAGGGTCAGGTCGTCCGTGCTCGGCTCGGAGAGCTGGGCGACCCGGCCCGCATGCCGTTCCACCATCGACTCGAAGGTCTGACGGGCGGTGCGGCCGTTACCGAACGCGGGCCCCTTGGGCAGTTCGGTGAAGTACTTGAGCAGCGCGTCCCCGGTTCCCTCGGCGAGGCTGTACTCGTGCTCGTCGGACTGCTGTCCGACGATCCGCAGCAGTTCGGCGGGCTCGTAGTCACTGAAGGTGATGGTCCGTGAGAAACGGGACGCCACGCCGGGGTTGACGGTGAGGAACCGCTCCATCTCGTGGGTGTAGCCGGCCACGATGACGACCACCGCGTCCCGGTGGTCCTCCATCAGCTTCACCAGTGTGTCGATCGCCTCCCGGCCGAAGTCGCGGCCGGAGTCCTCGGGCGACAGCGCGTACGCCTCGTCGACGAACAGCACCCCGCCGCGCGCCCGGTCGAACGCCTCCTGGGTACGGATGGCCGTCGAACCGATGTGCTCGCCGACCAGGTCGACCCGGGACACCTCGACGAGGTGACCGCGTTCCAGCACCCCGAGCGACGCCAGGATCTCGCCGTAGAGCCGGGCCACGGTCGTCTTGCCGGTGCCGGGGGAGCCGGTGAAGACGAGATGGCGCCGGACCGAGGCGGCCTTCAGCCCCGCCTCAAGCCGGCGGCGGCCCACCTCGATCATGTCGGTGAGCGCCCGCACCTCGCGCTTGACGCTGTCCAGACCCACCAGCGCGTCCAGTTCGCCGAGGACGGCGTCCGACGTACGCACCGGTTCGGCGGGCGCGTCGACGGGGGCGGGTTCGACCGGGCGCTGGGCAGGGACCGCACCGAGCAGTCCCGGGTCCGACTGGGTCGCCGTCAGTACCGCGGGCGGCGGGGGAGTCGGGGTGCGCAGTCCGCTCTCGTCGCTGGTGCAGTCCTCCACCACCGGCGCCGTCCCGTCGTTCGAGCCACTGCCGTCGGGGATCTCGTAGCCGCCGCGGGCGCACCGCTCGGTGCGGCACCGGGTCAGCGTCGTGCGACAGCCGTCCATCACATGGAAGCCGTAGCCGTCGCTGCCGGTCACCCGGCAGCTGTGGAAGGTGCCGCGGCCCTCGGCGGAGACATAGAAACCGGCCTCGGCGGGCGAGGTGACGGTGCACCGCTCGATGGTCGGGTCGGCACCCTTGGTGACGATGACTCCGGTCTGCGCCGCGTCGATGGTGCAGTTGTTCAGTGTGCCGCCGCTGCCGTGGTCGCGGAACCACGCGCCGGTGGACGCCTCCCGGATCCGGCAGTCGTCGAGCTGCGCCGTCGCCCCGTCGCTCACCGACACCGCCGTGTTGCGGATCTGGGTGAGGTCGCTGTCGACGACGTCGGCGCGCGAACCCCGGTCGAGGACGAAGATCGCGTCCGGTACGTCGTGGACCCGGCAGGAGTCCAGTATCACGGTCGCCCCGTCGCTCACCCAGACCGCCGGGTAGTCGCCCGTACTGTCGTGGATCTCGCACTGGTTGGCGTCGACGCGAGTGCCCGGGTCCCACACCGACAGCCCGTTGCGGCCGAAGCGGCGCACCGTGGACCGGGTCAGCGTGAGGACCGAGCGGGAACGCAGATCCACCGCGTTCTCCGGGATGTCATGGATGTCGCAGTCGGCCAGCGTCAGCACCGCGTCCGTGTCGAGCGTGACCCCGTCGGCCGAAGTCCGGTGCACCGTGCAGTCGGTGAGGTGTGCGGCACCACGGGCGGTGACCTGTATGCCGCTGCCCTTGATCTCGTACACCTCGCAGCCGACGGCCTCCAGCCCGCTGCCCTCACCGGTGACGCTCAGCCCCGCACCGGAGGAATGGTGGATGCGGCAGCGCTCCAGCCGCGGATGGGCACCATCACGCACCGAGACCCCGGACTGTCCGGCCGAGACGATCTCGCACTCCTCGAACACCCCGCCCGCACCGTCGAGCACGGCGATGCCGACCCCGGCCGGGTTGTCGACCGTGCAGCGCCGCACGCTGGGCCGGGCCGCGCCGCG
Source organism: Streptomyces sp. NPDC058231 (assembly GCF_042882275.1). NCBI lineage: Bacteria > Bacillati > Actinomycetota > Actinomycetes > Kitasatosporales > Streptomycetaceae > Streptomyces > Streptomyces sp. NPDC058231. The sequence continues at coordinate 12,481 of NZ_JBHVWN010000072.1, forward strand.
GACCTCGATCCCGGCTGCCGATCGGGTGACGATGCGCAGATCCGCCAGCTCCGGGGCGCCCTCCTCGATGAGCAGCGCGGGGGCCGCCGAGTCCTGACCCTCCACGTGCAGGTCCTGCACCACGGCGGAGGCGCGGACCGTCAGGGGTACGCCGTCGACCGGCGCGATCCGCACGGATCCGACGGATCCCTCGGGGCCGCGCAGCGTCACCGCGCGGTGCAGGACGAGATTCTCCCGGTAGGTGCCCGGCGCGACGGTGAGGACGTCACCGTCCGCCGCGGCCTCCAGGGCTGCGGTGAGGGAGGCGTATTCGCCGGTGCGGCGCCGCCATCGCGATGTGCCGGTGTGCGTCACCTGGACCGTGCCCTGTGCCATGGCGCTGTTGTGCCCCCACCTCGTGTGTGTGTGAAGCCCGGGCGACCGGCGTTGCGGCAGGGGTCGTTCCGGGTCTGTCCGCCGAAGAGGTGCGCGGACCGGTCCACCGTAGCGCGCGCGGAGGGCGGGAGTTGACAGGATCCCAGCTCATCAGCTGCCGGTGCCGGTCCTGCCCCAGTCCGGACCGGCTTCGGCCCACGCCCGGTCGAGGCGTTCGTACCGCCGGTGCACCATGCGCCATACGATCAGACGGCGCCCGCCCTCGACCAGCGCGGCGCCCAGCAGGGCCACCCCGACGCCCGCCAGTACCGCGTGGGTGCGGGCCGTCGGCGCGTCCATGGGGCGCAGCGCCGGGCGGCCCTGCCGATCGGTCCAGATCCGTACCCGGGAGCCGGGATCGACGATGCGGGACGGGGTCGACACCCTGCCGCTGCGGGGTGTGCCGTCCGGGGCCTTCCAGCGGGCCACCACCGATGTCTGCGGCGTGCGCTCCGATGACACCTCGGGATCGCCGACCAGGCGCGCCGCACCCGCGGACCGGCGCACCACGACCGCCGTCGTGGCACGGCGCTGCTCCTGCTGGCTGCGCACCGACTCCTGCAGGACGCCATCGGTGAGCGAGCCGCACAGCCATCCGAGTGCCGGCGCCGCAAGCACCATCAACAGCAACGCGACCAGGGTCACCCACGCCTCGCGCCGGTCCGTGGCGCGGCGCAGGGGATTGTGCCGCCACCGCCAGACTCCCGATACCGCTCGCACAGTCCTGCACTCCCTTCCGCATCCGTCATAACCTGATACGGCACGGCACGCGCGCCGAGGAGGCGAAGAGAGAGCTACCTCACCCTCTCCAACGCGTGCGCCGCCCCGGTGAGTTCCCGGCGGACCCGGCAGTCAGGCGAGGACCCGCACCGGGTCCCCGATCCGGACGACACCGGTCGCGTCCGGGATCAGATACTGGCCGAAGAGCAGGTCCGAGCCCACGCGGCGATGACGGGCGAGGGTCCGCAGCGGCTCCTTGCCGCGCTCCGCGGTCCCCTGGTCGGTGGTGGTGATGACACACCGGTCGCAGGGTTTGACCACGCGGAACGGGACATCTCCGATGGTGATCCGGTCCCAGGTGTCCTCCGCCCACGGCGTCAGGTGGTCGACGACGACATTCGGCCGGAAGCGGTTCATCGGCAGCGGGCCCTCGTCGGGGTGGTCACCCTCCGCGATCAGCGAGTTCAGTGCGTCCAGTGAGGCGCTGGACGTCAGGAGCAGCGGGTAGCCGTCGGCGAAGCCGACGGTCTCGCCGGGCCGCGCGTACACGGGATTGATGAGCCGGCGGGTCTGCGGCGCGTCGAGATGGACGAGCCGGACCTCCATGCCGAGCCGGTCGCTGAACCAGGCGTGGGCGGCCGGCGCCGCCTCCACCACCTCGATCGTGGAGCGGTGCAGTGTGACGGCGACCGTGCGGCCGGGGCCGGGCACGTCGACGGTCAGCGGTGCGCTTCCCGGAGCAGACAGGCCGATCCCACCGCCGGGCAGCGGCATGGCGGAGACCAGCGCCATGCGCGGCTGCTGACGTTGTGTGACAGCCCTGCCCGTGTCGTCCACCAGCATCCAGCGGCGGTCGCCGTCGAGTCCCCATGGCTCGACCACGGCTTCGTCCGGATCACAGGCGGCCAGTGACTTGACCGGATGGATGTGCACAGCACGCAGTACGGGAGAACACATGCGTCCATCCTGCCAGCAGACCCGGGCAGGCCCGCCGTGGTGCGGCGCCGGTCGCGGCGGCTCAGTACCCCCGGCCCTGGTACGGGCGGTTGTACGGATCCTCGTACCCGGACGGCGCGGGGGCGGGCCGCGGCGATGCCGGCCGCATCGACTCGTACCCGGTGCCCGGAGCGGGGCGCTGCTGCTGGGGCTGTGGCGACTGGTAGCCGCCCCGCATCCCGGTGGGCTGCTGCGGGATGTACGGCGCGGGGGCGTGCTGCAGATGCGCCGGCTGCGCGTAACCCTGCTGCTGCGCGGCCATCGGCTGCGGGTAGCCGTACGACGGGTTGGGCTGGGAAGGCGCCGCGGGCAGCGCCGGCAGCGACGACGGCAGCGCCGGCAGGTAACTGCTGCCGGTGTCGTAGGCGGCGGGAACCCGGATCGGGGCGATCTGAGGTGTGCCCCGCTCCGCGACCAGGGAGTCGTAGATCGGAGTGTCGGGGAACGACGGTGCGGCGTAGTAGCCGCCGCCGTAGGTGGAGCGGGGGGAGGTCATGACACCTAAGTTAAGCCCACGATGTGCTGGTTGGGGAGTCCGATAAGAGGGTTGGTTTACGGGATGTGAGTGATCCGTGTTCCTCAATGCGAGCGAACTTGGGAAAAAAGGGCGCCTCAGCGCGTTGGAATCGTGTAAAGGGCGAGTTCACGGGGGGTTACCGGCGGGTCGGCGGACGGGGTGCGTCGCGGGTGTGGGCCCCGTGGCGGAGTGCGGATTAGGTTGGCACGGAAAGGCCTTCGGGCAGCCGGACGCGTGATGGGGGAGAGCATGACCATGCTGAAAGGAACCAATGTTCCCGTGGCGGCGTCGGCCGTGCGGGTCGAATTGGGGTGGCGTACCGCTCCGGGTGCACCGGACGTCGACGCGTCCGCGCTCCTTCTCGTGTCGGGAAAGGTGCGCAGCGACGCGGACTTCGTCTTTTACAACCAGCCGGTGCACGGCTCCGGCGCGGTGCGCCATGAGGGCAAGCGGACCGTCGCCGACGGTGTCGTCGATGCTCTCACGGTCGATCTGGCGCGCGTGGAGCCGGGCATCGAGCGCATCGTCCTGGCGGCCTCCGCGGACGGAGGCAGCTTCGGGCAGGTGACCGGCCTGTATGTGCGGATCATGGACCTGTCGAATGGTGCGGAGGTGGCGCGCTTCGACAGCGCCGACGCGACGGTGGAGACCGCGTTCATTCTCGGAGAGCTGTACCGGCGGCAGGCCGCCTGGAAATTCCGCGCCGTGGGGCAGGGATACGGTTCCGGACTGGAAGGCCTCGCCACGGACTTCGGTATTTCCGTCGACAGGCCCCAGCGGCCCCAGCAGCCGACCCGGGTCGATCTTCCGCCCCCGCCCCCACCCCCGCCCGCGGCACCCGCCTGGCAGCCTCCGCGCCCCCCGGCCGCCGCCCTGCCGCAACCCCCGGTCCCGCCGGTGCCCCCGGCCGCGCCGCCCGTACCGCCGTCCCCGCAGCCGGTCAGGCTCTCCAAGGTGACACTCACCAAGGACGCTCCGTCCGTCTCCCTCGCCAAACAGGGCGGCACTTCGGGAGCCATGCGCGTCAATCTCAACTGGGAGGTGCGTAAACAGTTCACCGGCTGGACCGGCAAACTCGGCAGAGCCGTCGCCAACCACGCGGATCTCGACCTTGATCTCTGCGCACTCTACGAACTGACCGACGGCAGGAAGGGCGTTGTGCAGGCCCTGGGAAACGCCTTCGGCGCACTGGCGCAGCCCCCGTATATCCATCTCGACGGCGACGACCGCACCGGCGCCGTCGCCACCGGCGAGAACCTGACCGTCAACCTCGATCACAAGGACAAGTTCCACCGGGTACTGATCTTCGTCACCATCTATGAAGGCGCCCGGAGTTTCGCCGATCTGCACGCGACCGTCACGCTGCAGCCGCAGCACGGCGCACCGATCGACTTCTCGCTGGACGAATGCACCGTCCCCTCCACCGTCTGTGCGCTCGCCCTCATCACCAACGAGGGAGGAGAGCTCACCGTGCGGCGCGAAGCCCGCTATCTCGTCCCCGAGCGCGGGGTGAGTCCGCAGCGCACCGTCGACTACGCATACGGGTGGGGGATGAACTGGACACCAGGCCGGAAATGACCCCCGCTCCGTCGGGCCCCGATGCCGGCAGGGAAGGGATCCCTGCTGCGCTCATCGGTCCGGTGCGGCCTCGGGACGGGCGTAGGTACGCCCCTTCCAGGCCGCGCCCCGGCCGCGCAGGTGCTGCACCGCCGAATCGACCGTCATCAGCAGGTACAGCACCGCGGTGAACGGCAGAAGCGGCGCGAGCCACAGCGACTGCCGGTAGTAGCCCAGCATCGGCATGTACGTCCCGGCCATCACCGCCCACGCCGCACCACCCGTCCACGCCGCTACCGGGTCACCGCCCAGCAGCCCCGCCACGAGCGCGACCGGTGGCGCGAGATAGACGAGTGCGAGGCCCAGCACCGTACCGGCGAGCAGGACCGCACTGTGCCGCAACTGCGCGTACGCGCTCCGCGAGACCATCCGCCACAGATCCGCCAGCCGGGGGTACGGCCGCACACTGTCCACCCGCTCCGCGAGCCCCAGCCAGATCCGCCCGCCGCTGCGCTGGACGGCACGGGCCAGCGACACGTCGTCGATCACCGCCTGCCGGATCGACTCCGGGACCCGCGCCCGCTCCGCGGCCCGGGTCCGCAGCAGCACGCAGCCGCCCGCCGCCGCGGCCGTCCGCGCCTTCGCCCGGTTCACCCACCGGAACGGATAGAGCTGCGCGAAGAAGTACACGAACGCCGGCACGACCAGGCGCTCCCAGACGCTCGCGACCCGCAGCCGGGCCATCTGCGAGACCAGATCGAATCCGCCGGAGCAGGCGGCGGCGACCAGTTCCCGCAGGCTGTCCGGCTCATGGGCGATGTCCGCGTCCGTCAGCAGCAGGAATTCCGGCGCCGGTTCCCGGGCCCGCGCCAGAGCCATGCCGTGCCGTACGGCCCAGAGCTTGCCCGTCCAGCCGGGCTCCGGTTCCCCGGGCGACACCACCGTGACCGGCAGCCCTCCGTACCGCACGGACAGTTCCCGGGCGAGGTCCCCGGTGCCGTCCTTGCTGCAGTCGTCGACCAGGAAGATCTCCGCGGCTCCCGGATAGTCCTGTGCCAGCAGGGAAGGCAGACTGACCGGCAGCATGTCCGCCTCGTCACGTGCGGGCACGACGATCGCCACCGACGGCCAGTGGTCCGGGGCTGTACGCCGCGGCAGCCGCTGGCCGGTACGCCAGAAGAAGCCCTGTCCCAGCAGCAGCCACACCCATGCGGCCAGCGAACCCACGGCGATCCACGCAACGGCGCTCATCCGCCGCAGTCTGCCCCACTCCGACGGGAGCGCAAGAGCGGTCGACTATGGTGACCGGGTGAAGATCGCGCTCATGGACTCCGGAATCGGCCTGCTCGCGGCGGCCACCGCGGTACGCCGGCTGAGGCCCGACGCCGACCTGGTGCTCTCGTCCGACCCCGCCACCATGCCGTGGGGGCCGCGCACGCCGCAGGACGTCACCACCCTCGCCCTCGCCGTCGCCCGTGCGGCCGCCGCCCATCGGCCCGACGCACTGATCGTCGCCTGCAACACCGCCTCCGTGCACGCCCTGCCGGCGCTCCGCGCCGAGCTGGAGCCCGCACTGCCGGTCATCGGCACGGTCCCCGCGATCAAGCCGGCCGCGGCCGGTGGCGGACCCGTCGCCATCTGGGCCACGCCCGCCACGACGGGCAGCCCGTACCAGCGCGGACTCATCGGTGAATTCGCCCGCTCCGTCGAGGTCACCGAGGTCCCCTGTCCCGGCCTCGCCGACGCGGTGCAGAACGCCGACGAAGCCGGCATCGACCGAGCGGTCGCCGCGGCCGCCGCGCTCACTCCACCGGACGTACGGGCCGTCGTCCTCGGCTGCACCCACTACGAGATCGTCGCCGAGCGGATCCGTACCGCCGTGCAGCGGCCCGGTCTGCCGCCTGTCGTGCTGCACGGCTCCGCGGGCGCCGTGGCCGCCCAGGCGCTTCGCCGGATCGGGGCGGAACCCGCCCCGTCGGCCGAATCCGAAGCTTCGCTCACCGTGCTGCTCAGCGGCAGCGCCGGCGAGCTCCCCGAAGCCGCTCTGGCCTATGCCGAGGGGCGGCTGCTGGCGGCCGTCAGCCCCGCCCGCTGAGCCGACGGGGGCGGTCGGACCCGTCGCGGCCGTACGGATTCTGAGTACGCTGCTGGCATGAGGGACCACCCCCGGAAACAGAGCCACCCCGGAGTCGACCCGCATCCCACCGAGTGGGTCGGCCGGGCCACCAACAGGGTCCAGTGGCTGCTCGCCGCCGCCGGTGCGGCCTGTCTGGCACTCGGCATCGAGCTTGCCGTCAGCTCCGACTGGACCTCCGGCATCATCCCGCTGCTCATGGCGGTGATCGGCTGTGTGGCGGGCGGGCTGCTCATGCTGTTCGGCACCCTCGCCTTCGTGAACGTGGCCGTACGGGTCGACGGGGACGCCCTCGAAGTGCGCTGCGGCCACATGGGCCTGCCGCGCCGCCGGATCCTGCTGACCCATGTGGTCGGCGCGGACTTCGTCCCCCAGGTCACCCCGCGCCAGTGGGGCGGCTGGGGCTACCGCTGGCGTCCGGAGCAGGGCACCGCAGTGGTGGTCCGCCGGGGGGAGGGGCTGGTGCTCAGGCTCGGCGACGGCAGGACGTTCACGGTGACGGTGGACGACGCGGAGGCGGGCGTACGGTTCATCCGCGACCGGCTCCACCTGTCGGCGGCCGGCGCTCCCGCCGGGGCCTGAGCGGCAGCGGTTCCGGACACTTCAGCGTGAGGTGCGATCCCGCGGATCCCGGCCGGTGGTCCCGTCCGGCTCGTACGCGTCGCGATCCGCCCGATCGCCGCTCCCCGGGTAGGACATGGCCGGCGTACCGTCCCCGATGGGGCGCCGGGCCGATGCCAGCCCCGCGAGCAGGCCCGCCCCCACCGTCACCGGCGTGAAACTGAGCGCGTTCCCTACGCTCGCCAGCGCTGCCAGCGCGGTGAGCGAGGCGCCTGCCGTCAGGACCACCGCCGTGGAGCGGGGCGAGCGCCCCAGTACGTACAGCAGCCAGCCGAATGCCGCCCCCAGCAGCACGACCCCCACCACGCCCTGCTCGGCGGCCTGCTGCAGCGGCGCCGAATGCGGCTTCCCGTCCGACTGCAGGCTCTGCTGGGCGGTGGGGCTCAGCTCGGCGAACCGGTCGGGGCCGGTGCCCAGCAGCGGGTGCTCCTCGGCGAGATCCACCGCGTCGTGCCACAGCAGCACGCGGTTCCGGGTGAGCTGCCCCTGCACCGAGGTCATCAGACCGTCGGGCAACACATCCTCGGCCACGGCCCACGATGCGCCTGCGAGGAGCACGGCGGTCAGGGCCAGTGCGGTGAGACCGAGCAGTCTGCGGTGCGTCCTGGCCGCGGCCAGCGAACACAGCAGCACCCCGAGCGCGGCGACGAGCCCGACCGCGGAGCGCAGTGGCACCGCGGCGCAGGCGATGCCGAGCGCGAGCAGTCGCAACGCCGTGCGCAGGGCCGTCCGCCGCGCCGCCGCGGCCGCGCAGCAGGCGGCGCCGACGGCCAGTACCAGCAGCGCGGCCGCCGCCCCGGTGTGTCCGGGCGCGACATCGGCCGTGACGGTGGCGCCCGGCAAGCCGTGGTGGGCCAGGAGCGCCATGGTCAGCGCCGCCACGGCGGCGACCGCCGCCGCGGCCACCGGCAGCAGCGTGCCGCAGATCCGGCCGCAGACGAACCCGGCGGCGACGGCCAGCAGCGCCAGCAGCACACCCTCCGGCCGGGTCTCCCGTCCGGCCGCGCTGATCAAGGACCAGACCGCGCAGGCGGCGAGGATCAGGGCTCCGGCGGCGTCGGACCCGCTCCCGCGTTCCCGCGCCCCGTGCCGGTCTCTACGTGCCGTCATCCGTCCGACCCCCGAACCGTGACCGTCCCGTCACGACGGCCGGATCCGGCCGGTCGGCAGGGCACTGGCGGACACGCTAACGGCAGTGGCGCACGTTTGTGGGGGAAAAGCGCAGGAACGTTCCGGCTGGAAGTGTTCCGGCAGCCGACCGGTACTGCCCCGCAGGCGCCCCATCACCGTAGACTCCGCCGGGTGAGCACCACGATCACCCCAGTTGACGACCCGCAGCCCGCCGCCACTTCGTCGCGGGGCAGACGGTTCCTGCCACGGCTCGTACGACCGGCCACGGCCGTACTCTCGGGGCTGCTGCTCTATCTGAGCTTCCCGCCCCGGCCGCTGTGGTGGCTTGTTCTGCCCGGCATCGCGCTCCTCGGCTGGTGTCTGCACGGCCGCCGTCTGCGCGCCGGATTCGGTCTCGGCCTGCTCATCGGGCTGGGCTTCATGCTTCCGCTGCTGCACTGGACCGGCGAAGAGGTCGGCCCGGTGCCGTGGCTGGCGCTCGCCACCGCCGAAGCACTCTTCATCGCGGTGGGCTGCATCGGGATCGCCGCCGTGTCCCGGCTCGCCTGGTGGCCGGTGTGGGCCGCCGCGGTCTGGGCCCTGGACGAAGGGGTCCGGGCCAGGGTGCCGTTCGGCGGCTTCCCGTGGGGCAAGATCGCATTCGGGCAGGCGGACAGCGTGTTCCTGCCGCTCGCGGCCGTCGGCGGCACGCCGCTGCTCTCGTTCGCCGTGGTGCTGTGCGGCTTCGGCCTCCTGGAAGCGGTACGCCGGTTCCGCATCTGGCGCCGGACCGGTGAAGTGCCGCGCGCCGCGGTCGCGGCCGCGGCCGTCACGGTGCTCGTCCCGCTCGCCGGGGCGCTGGCCGCGCGGCCGCTCGTCGACGACTCGGCGGAGGACGGCACCGCGACCGTCGCCGCGGTCCAGGGCAATGTGCCGCGCCTCGGACTCGACTTCAACTCCCAGCGCCGCGCCGTCCTCGACAACCACGCGCGCCTTACCGAACAACTCGCCCGCGAGGTCAAGGCCGGCAAGGTGCCCCAGCCCGACTTCGTCCTGTGGCCGGAGAACTCCTCCGACCTCGACCCCTACCGCAACGCCGACGCGCGGATCGTCATCGACGAAGCGGTCAAGGCGATCAATGCCCCCACGGTCGTCGGCGCGGTGGTCGAGCCGGACACCGGCAAGCTGCGGAACACGCTCATCCAGTGGGACCCGACGAGCGGCCCCGTCGCCACGTACGACAAGCGCCACGTCCAGCCGTTCGGCGAGTACATGCCGATGCGTTCCTTCATCCGCATCTTCAGTTCCGACGTCGACCGGGTCCAGCGTGACTTCGGACCGGGCAAGAAGGTGGGTGTCTTCGATCTGGCCGGCACCCAGGTGGGGCTCGTCACCTGTTACGAGGCGGCCTTCGACGACGCGGTACGGGACACCGTCGAACACGGCAGTCAGCTGATCGCCGTCCCCAGCAACAACGCCACCTTCGGGCGGAGCGAGATGACGTACCAGCAGCTGGCCATGAGCCAGGTGCGGGCCGTCGAACACAGCCGGTCCGTCGTCGTCCCCGTCACCAGCGGGGTCAGCGCGATCATCCGCCCCGACGGGACGATCGTCCAGAAGACGAAGGTGTTCACCGCGGACGCCCTGGTGGACAAGGTGCCGCTGCGCTCCTCGCTGACCCCCGCCACCCGGCTGGGCACGCTCCCCGAAGGACTGCTCGCGCTGGTAGCCGTGGCGGGGCTGGGCTGGGCGGCCGTACGGTCGGTGCGGGCCCGCCGGGGTCGGTGAGCCGTGCCACGGGCCGCGTAGGGTCGGGGACATGGCCATTCCTGACTTCCTCCGCGAACTGCGTGTCACCGCGGGTACACAGTTGCTCCTGCTGCCGGGCGTCACCGCCGTGGTCTTCGACGACGAGGGCCGGGTCCTGCTCGGCAGACGTTCCGACACCGGCAAGTGGTCGCTGATCGGCGGCATCTGCGAACCGGGGGAGCAGCCCGCGACCACGGCGGAGCGTGAGGTGTACGAAGAGACCGCCGTGCACTGTGTGGCGGAGCGGGTGGTGCTCACCGAGGCGCTGGAGCCGGTGCAGTACGCGAACGGGGACCGGTGCCAGTTCCTGGACGTCACCTTCCGCTGCCGGGCGACCGGCGGCGAGGCGTGCGTCAACGACGACGAGTCGCTGGAGGTGGACTGGTTTCCGGTCGACGCCCTGCCGCCGTTGAGCGAGGGCTCACTCTTCAGGATCAAGCAGTCGCTCACCGACGAACCGACCTGGTTCGCGCCCACGGCCCCGCAGTGATCCCGTAGACCGGCTCCACGGCCGGACGGGTCCGATTCCCAGGCCCGCCCGGCCGGCCCTGGCTCAGACGGTACGGGCGTCGGCGGGCAGCGGTGAGGGTGCGTCCGCCTCCGGAGCCCCCTCGATGTCCGTCAGATCCCGGTGCCGGGTCTCCTTGGCACATCCGACCGCCAGCAGCGTGATGAGCGCGGCGGCGATGACATACAGCGCGATCGGTGTCGAACTGTCGTAGTCCGCGAGCAGTGCGGTGGCGATCAGCGGCGCCGGCGCACCGGCCGCCACCGACGAGAACTGCGCACCGATCGACGCCCCCGAGTACCGCATCCGGGTCGCGAACATCTCCGAGAAGAAGGCCGCCTGCGGCGCGTACATCGCCCCGTGGAAGATCAGCCCGACCGTGACGGCGAGCAGCAGACTGCCGAAGCTGCGGCTGTCGATCAGCGCGAAGAACGGGAACATCCAGAGCCCCACGCCGACCGCCCCGATCAGATAGACGGGCTTGCGCCCGATCCGGTCGGAGAGCGCGCCCCACATCGGGATGACCGCGAAGTGGACGGCGGAGGCGATGAGTACGGCGTTCAGTGCCGTCTGCTTGCTCAGATCCGCGGCCGTCGTCGCGTAGACGAGGATGAAGGCGGTGATGACGTAGTAGCTGATGTTCTCCGCCATCCTGGCCCCCATGGCGATCAGCACGTCCCGCCAGTGGTGCCGCAGCACGGCGACGAGCGGCATCTTCTCGGTGGTCGCGGTGGCCGCCTTTCGCTTCTCCGCCTCCGCCAGCGCCGCCTTGAACACCGGCGATTCATCGACGGAGAGACGGATCCACAGGCCGATGACGACCAGCACACCGGAGAGCAGGAACGGTATGCGCCACCCCCATGCCCCGAAGGCCGAGTCCGACATCAGCGCGGTGAGCGCGGAGAGCACACCGGTGGCGAGCAACTGTCCTGCCGGGGCCCCGGTCTGCGGCCAGGAGGCCCAGAACCCGCGCCGTCCGGCGTCGCCATGCTCCGACACGAGCAGTACGGCCCCGCCCCACTCACCACCGAGGGCGAAGCCCTGCACCAGACGCAGGGTGGTGAGCAGGACGGGAGCGGCGGCGCCGACAGTGGCGTGCGTCGGCAACAGCCCGATGGCGAAGGTCGCACCGCCCATCAGCAGCAGACTCAGCACCAGCAGCTTCTTGCGGCCGAGCCGGTCGCCGTAGTGCCCGAACACCAGGGCACCGAGCGGCCGGGCGGCGAAACCGACCGCGTAGGTGAGGAAGGAGAGGAGGGTCCCGACGAGCGGGTCGGATTCGGGGAAGAACAGCTTGTTGAAGACGAGAGCGGCTGCTGACCCGTAGAGGAAGAAGTCGTACCACTCGATGGTGGTCCCGATGAGGCTTGCGGCGACGATGCGCTTGAGGCTGGCGGGGGGTGGGGGAGCGGTCGCGGGGGAGGACATCGGCACCACTTCCAAGCGGTTGGCGGGGACGTTTCGTGTGGCCATACCGTAGGAATCCGCAGGTCAGGCGCACATGTGGCGGGGCGACATAGTTCGAGGGTGGGCTATGCCTGTGGCCCCCATGCCGGCTCGCGGAAAGGCGGTTCAGGGGCTCGATGGTGGTCGAAACGAGTGCCGTCCGGGACGCGTAGTTCAGGGTGATTTGACGGTGCGATGCTGAATCCTGTGCTGGTTCGGTGCTGACTAGAAGCCCACGTCATCACCCGTCTTCACCTGTCCCGTGCCGACTTCGTGCTGACTACGCTCCGCTGAACTCGGGCATCTGGGGTTGATCGGCTCGGAGTCGTTGCGTGGTAGGTGACCGGCCTGAGAGACCGAGCCCGGCCTTGCCGCTCAGCCGCCGCGGGCGCGGGCAAGGCGCCGCGCCTGGGCGCGGTGTGCGTTCGTCCCAGTAGGTTCTTCGTCTGCTGGTGGTACACGCCCAGCAGTCGAGTGAAACGCGCGGCAGGGACTGCAAGATCCTGACCTTTCGGATGAATCCTGGTGAAGCGTGAGGCTTCCCGGAGCCCTTCGAATAGCGGAAGCCTTTGCCAAGATTTGCCGGAAAATGAGCCTAACTATGATCATTTGCGCTCAAATCCGGCAGCTCCGACCTTGTGTGGACGGGTGACCGACTTGCTCGGCGCATGGCTGAAGAGGGATGGGGCGGCCTGGGCTTGTAGGCGCCTCGGCACCACCCGGGAGCACGCCAGTTGCCCAGTCATCGCGCTGTCGCTCCTGTCGCGAGGGCTGCGGGTCGCTGAAACCGGAGCCCTGGGGGCAACTGCGGCGAAAGGCGGCGAGCACCGGCGGCATCGTCATCGGCACCCGAGCCCGGCTCGGCTACGTCGCACCGATCGGGTCAACGGATGAAGACCGCATCCGGCACCTGACCGTCGCCCTCCCGCCGCGCCACGCCGCCCGCCTCTTCGAGGCCCAGGAGGCCGGTGCCAGCGACGACCGCCTCAGGGAGATCGCCGCCGAAGCCCTCAAAGAGACCTACTTCCAAGACGGCGGCCGCCGCGCCGGCTCCCTGGAGGAAGTCCGCTTCACGGACATCGAGCACCTGGAGTTCGACCTGTAGAGGCCGCGCCCCGAACAACCCGCGGGCCCGGTTGTGACTGAGCGCTTCAGTTGGCGGATGAGCGCCTGAGTTGGCGGGCGCGTCTACTGCGGTACGGAATCTCTACCGCCTTGCCTTAGAGCGCGCTTCAATTCGTAGCGTTCGGTTCATGACCACTCCTCAGTGCAAGATCGGATCTGGGTTCGGAGCCGGTAACACCGCAGGGGACGTTCTGCGCGGAATCGACCTGTCCGGGAAGCTCGTGATCGTCACCGGCGGCTACTCGGGAATCGGGCTGGAGACGACACGTGCCCTCGTCGGCACGGGCGCTCGTGTCGTCGTTCCCGCCCGGCGGCGCGCGACCGCCCAGGAAGCAGTCGATGGCATCGACGGCGTCGAGGTCGACGAGCTCGATCTTGCCGACCTGGCGAGCGTCCGTGGATTCGCCGATCGCTTCCTCGCCTCGGGCCGCCGCATCGACATCGTAATTAACAACGCCGGGATCATGCGCTGTCCGGAAGTACGGGTCGGCCCCGGCTGGGAGGCGCAGTTCGCGATCAACCATCTCGGCCACTACGCACTCGTCAACCGGCTCTGGCCGGCGATCGCGCGTGGCGGGGGCCGCGTCGTCGCTGTATCCTCCGGCGGCCACCACCTCTCGGACATCCGCTGGGACGATGTGCAGTTCGAGCACGGTTACGACAAGGTGCAGGCCTACGCACAGGCGAAGACGGCGAACGCGCTGTTCGCCGTGCACCTCGACGCACTCGGCCGCGGCCGCGGAGTGCGGGCGTTCTCGGTGCACCCCGGCAAAATCCTCACCCCGCTGCAGCGCCACCTCTCCCACGAGGAGAAGGTCGCCGCCGGCTGGATCGACGAGGACGGCTACCTGGTGGACCCCACATTCAAGACGGCTGAACAGGGTGCCGCAACACAAGTTTGGGCGGCAACTTCCCCGCAGCTGGAAGACATGGGCGGCGTCTACTGCGAGGACTGCGACGTCGCCGAACCCGCCACGAGCGACGACGTACTCGTCGGCGTGCGCGACTACGCCACCGATCCTCAACAGGCAGCCCGCCTGTGGGCGCTCTCGGCCGAGCTCACAGGTCTTAACGCATTCGTAGCAGGCCTCTAACGGCGAGCCTTGGGGCCGCCGCACTGCGGCCCAATCGCTCCCATGACGCGCGAAAACGAACTCGCCAACGACCACGCCCAGAGCCGCCAACTCAGGCGCTCATCCGCCAACTGAGGCGCTCAGTCACACCGGTGTGACTGAGCGCCTCAGTTGGCGTGTGTGCACGAGAGTCGGCGAGTTGGGTGCAGCGGTCGGAGAACGGTCGCCGACGTTGCCATGGAGACTCTGGATGTCTTGTTAGATGCTTAGCTAAAGTGCTAAATTGAGAGCATGGTAGAAGCTCAGGACGAGGCAGGAGCCTTTCGCGCACTCGCCGATCCGACGAGGCGTCAGATCCTTGAGGACCTCAGAGGCGGCCAGCTCTCGGCAGGCGAGATCGCGAGCAGGTTTGCGATCAGCGCGCCATCCATCTCACGGCATCTCGGCGTGCTCAAGGGAGCCGGACTGGTCACCGAGCGCCGGGACGGCAACCGGATTCTCTACACGCTGGCCGATGATCGCCTGGCGAACTCCATCGGCCGGTTCCTCAGCGCCGTCTGTCCCGAGCAGATCGTGCTGCGCCACACCAAATGGCGGCCCGGGCCGCAGAGCGAGGGATCATGAGGCAACCACGCCTGTCCAGCATCGTTGAACGACGGCTTCTGGTGAACTACCGGGTCACCCCGAGCGCAGCGGCCCGCCTGCTCCCCGAGCCGCTGCGCCCGCAACTGGTGCACGGCTACGCGGTCGCCGGTATCTGCCTGCTGCGGCTGGGAGGTGTCAGGCCGGCCTGGGCCCCCAGGGCGTTCGGCCTGCGGAGCGAGAACGCGGCGCATCGGTTCGCCGTGGAATGGGACGGGCCGGACGGCGTCGAGACCGGCGTCTACATCCCGCGTCGTGACACCGCCTCGCGACTCAATGTCTGGGCTGGAGGCCGCGTCTTTCCCGGCGAACACGGCCGCGCCGATTTCGAGGTGCGTGAGACACCCGACCAAGTGCATGCCGCCTTCGCAACGCGGGACGGCGACACCCGCGTCGATGTCTGCGTCGAGCTCTCCGACGAACTGCGAGGCAGTGAACTCTTCGCCGATCTTGCCGAGGCATCCCGCTTCTTCCGAGGTGGAGCAAAGGGTTTCTCGGCCACAGCGTCCGGCCGTCACCTGGACGGAATGGAATTCCACACCGATGCCTGGCACGTGGAGGCCGGCCGGGTTCGCTCCGCCGCATCGTCCTTCTTCGACGACCCAGAGCGCTTCCCGTCGGGGAGCGCAACCCTGGACTGCGCTCTGGTGATGCGGAACGTCCCCGCCAGTTGGCGACCGCTTCCGACCATGGCTGCCAACCAGGTCGGTCAACTCGCGAACTGAAGCGCGCAGTCGCACCCGGACCAATTGGTCCGGGCCCGCTTGTGTTCCAAAGACGCTGTACAACACGCCCTGTCTTCCGCCGTTTCCTGGAAGACGCCTGCGAGTCCGAGGGCGGACGAGGACGGGCCCCTGGTGGGCGACGATGGCGTCCTTGATGTTGGGGGCGGCGTTCGGGTTCATCAAGTCCAACTGGCTACCGCTGGCTGGCCCTTCTGTCTGGTGCCCGCCAGACCGGTGGTCAGTGGTCAGGCTGGGGACGGGAGCGGGCCGTGAGGACCGGCCGCCTTGTTGTTGCATCGTCGCGGCAGTGAGCCGGGTCAAGCACCTAGTACCTCGTCGGCGCTGCGGGGTTCGGTGCGCGGTTGCTGGGCACCAAGGGCAAGCGGGCACGCCCCGACCAGGGGGACGGACAGGGTCGCCAGGTCTCGAGATGCCTCCATGGCCGACTCAACGCTGCTCTGCGCCTCACGAGCCCCGGATGACCGGCACACCCCAGCCCTTCGCCAGTGACGACTAGGTTCCCTGTCAAACGCCTCCATTGGATGACACGGGACAGCAGTTCGCCGCGGGCAGACAGGAAAGACCACAGAAAGACTGGCCAGCGCGGTCGAGGGCATGTCAACGTAGACGACCTTGCAAGAAATCCCAGGTCAGAGAGGTGATTGCCCGTGACCGTAGTGCCCGCCGGCCCTGGTTTCTCCACCACCATCGAAGCCCTGCGGCTGCGCGAATGGCAGCTCGGCCCCGGGCAGCCCACGCTCGTGACAGACCAGTTCTCAGCGGACGACTTCCACGTGATCGTGGACGACCGCGCGGACGTGCACGTCAGCTCGAAGGACGGCCGTTTCTACCTCGGCTGGTTCCCGAACGGCCGTCCCGGCACGGATGGCGAGGGCTGGGCAATCGCCGTCACCGGCACGGCCGAGGTTCCCGGCTACCGCCTGTCGTTCGACACTGAGACGCCGGCCGACATCGTCGCCGCCGCCATTGCGCGCGTGCTGGAAACCTCACGTCGCGTATGACCGTGCTGACTCCCACCGGCCGGTCCGTTCCATCGCTCCCCGTTTCCTCTCACCCCAGGAGGCTGTTCGTGACGTCCCCGGAGATGGCCGTCGGCGATCTCATCGACCTGCTGTCCGGCTGCGACCGGAGTGCTCCGGTCCGCCAGGCCATGAACCCGTTCTTTCCGATGGCACACCGCCTTGCGCAGGTCGTGCAGTCGGTGGACGAGACCGGCCGGACCGTCGTCTACCTCGCCGAAGGGCGGGACGAGGACGCACAGCTCGGCCATCTGCCGCCCGAGGTCGCCGTCGCCCTGACGTGGCAGGGCCCCGTCCAGGCACCCCCGCGCCGCCCCCGCCGCCGTGCCGGCGGCAACTAGACCCGCACCGAGCCCTTGGAGGCGCCCCTGCACCCCGACTTCCCGCCCGCCCCGTCCACCCCGCGCGGCGGCCAGCCCGCGTTCTGGGTCGGGCCCCGGCATCTAGCCGGCGACGATGGGCACCTCTACGACACCGTCGCCGACACGCTCTCCGGCCTGGGCTGGACGAGCCTGACGATAGTCCACGGGCGGCACGAGCCGGACGAAGCAGCGGAGGACCGCCAGGTCCTGCGCAGCACCGTCCTGCACATCAGCCCCGACGCCCTCCGCTGGGCGCAGTGGAGTCTGGCCGACGAGCCGTTCCACCTGGGCGACCAGCCGATCGCCTGGCAGATCTCGGCCCGCACGGACACCAGCAGCCCGCTCGCGTCGTGGTCGTCCTACTTCACCACCGACGTCCCCGGCGAGGCGGTGGCCGACTTCCTCGTCGCACTCGACGCCCGCGACCAGCCCGTCGTGCCGCTCGCCGGCCCCGAGCTGGTCCTCGACGCCGTCGCCGCCCACGGCTGGCTCCGCGACATCGACGAGCCCCACGCGGCAGCGACGGACCCGACGTTCACCTCGCACATCAGCCTCGGGGAGGTGCCGCCCCTCATCCAGGACGCCGACCCGCGCGCCCTGACGACCGAGGCCGACGAGGCTGGGTTGGCCGGATGGCAGGCATGGGCCGAGCCCTCGCTCGGGGCACCCTGCCTGTGGGCGGCCTCCTTCGGGGGCAGCGTCCCGCACGACCTCGTCGCCGCCTTCGCCGCCTCCCTCAGCTCGACCGCACCGGTCCTGCGGCGCGTGCTGCCAGAGGCCACCAGGGAGCGACTGCTGCGGGCGCCGGCCTAGCGTTCGGCGGCGCCCGCAGCCAGACGTAAGAAGCCCGGTCCTCCCGAAAGGGGGCCGGGCTTCTGGCATTCCATTCCGCGTCTCGGGCGGGCCATCGAGTCGAAGGAGAACGACCTGGGCGACGAGCACAGGGTGTCGGCCGGCGCGGCATCGTTGATTACCTGCGGACCTCGGGGCGGGGGGAGCGGGGTGAAGTGGGGTCTGCCCGGCGTAGCGGTGGGAGTTCATCCCGTGGTATTGCCAGCGCCTCAAATGAGGCAAGGTGGCCACACTTTGGCGTAGTGATCCTGCTCAACATGTGTTAATTGGAAGGCCGTTGAAGTGGGGCAAAGTGGCGAAGGTATGGCGTAGCGGTGCCACGTATCCGTGCGGCTGAATAGCCACATGCCTCGAACCGAAGAGAAGCAGCAGCCTGCCCTTGAACTCCGATGCGGCGGAGTGCACGTCATCGTTCAACGCATCTCGCCCTGGGTGGTGGCGGCCATCGTCATGGCCTTCGTCGCGACGACGGGGAGTGGACTCGCAGCACGGTTCACGTCCCATCTCGCAGCATGGGTCACGTCCCATTAGGAATGTGCCGGACTGCGCCCGGGCGTCAGCCGCACAGCACTGCTGCCCCCGACCGCAGTCCGGTTCGGGGGCAGCAGTGTGTCGGGGCCGGTCAGCTGGCTGCTGTTGCCTTGGCGAGGGCCTTGCCGAGGTGCCGGTCGACGAGGGCCGGGGAACCGGAGACGATCAGCAGCAGACTGCCGTCGCGGATCGCGGTCTGCTTGACCACCGTGCTCCGTCCTCCGGTGGAGAACGTCAGGAGCTGGCTCCACTGCTCGTCACCGAGCCCGGGGGCGCGGGGAGCTTCTGCGAGGCCATGTCGATGGGGGTGCCGCCCGCGACGACCTGATAGGTCGGGCAGCCGGTCATGGCGTCGAAGATCCGTCCGATGCCGTCGGACAGCTTGTCCGGGTGGTCGCTGTACAGCTCCTCGGAGACCTCCGAGGAGCTGCCGCCATAGGCGAAGGACGCCTTCGCCTTGCGCGGGAAGGTGAGCGTGCCACCGGTCGCCGCGTCGCCGCCCAGCTCGTTCAGGTCCGGGCAGCCGACGACGGTGACGTCGTCGTGCTGGGCGGGGCGCTCCGGCTCACGCAGGTAGCCGCTGCCGAGGTCGCTCTCGTCGAGCAGGCGCGTCTCCAGCGAGGTCGACGAGAGCACGGTGGCCTTCTGGAGGGCGTCGGCCGGCTTCCCGGTACGAGCGGACGGGGCCGCTTCATGACCGAGGGGTGCGCGGTGGCGTCGGTGCTGGGAATGCTGGAGGAGCGAGAGGCGGCTGCCCGGGTGCGGCTGGAGGGCTTGCGGGAGGGAGCCGCGCGGTTGGCTGAGGTGACGGGGGCTGCGGAGATCGAGCTGGGCCGGCGGGTGATCGCGCGGCCGATACGAGGAGTAGCAGAGCAGCCTCCACCCCAGGCCGGGGAGAACGAGGAAGCGCACGACCAGGGAAGCCATGAGCAGGGGAAGTTCGGTGGGAGCCCCCATCCGAGAAACCTGGCGGCGCCAGTTCAGGGTGATTCCCCCGGGAACCACACAGCGTCCACGCGCACTACTGAGCCACAGGAGCTGCGACCCACCGGCTTAAGAGGAACTATCGTTCGAGGGGTCTCCATGATCAGTCGGGGTCGGTACCGACCGGTCGCACGGTGGAGGACAAGTCAGTCCTCGGGGGTCCCGCCGTGTGTTCCGGCTGTCGGGTTGCTGTTCCGTTGGCTGTCGGCGTTCCAGCTGGCCAGGAGGCGGATCGCGTCCGCTTCGGGTGTGCCCGGTCGGGGCGTGTAGACACTGAGGATCTGGCTGGAGGCGGCGTCGATGCGGAGGGTCTCGTAGGGCAGCGTGACCTCGCCGATGACCGGGTGCCGGAAGGTCTTGGTGCCGGCTCGGGCGGTTCGTACGTCGTTGGTCGCCCAGCGCGTCCGAAATTCTGTGCTGCGGGTCGCCAACTCTCCGATAAGTTCGGTCAGGTCGGGGTCGTCGGGATGGCGGCCGGCCTCGATGCGCAGTATCGCCACGGTATCGGCGGTGATCCGGTCCCATTCGGGGAACAGGTCCCGGGCTCTGGGCTCGTCGAGGAACAGGAAGCGGGCGCTGTTCGTCCGTCCGGGCAGTTCGTACACGGGGGCGAGCAGCGAGCGGCCCAGTGTGTTGACTGCGAGGATGTCGAACCGGCCGTTGAAGACCACTGCTGGTAGGTGGTCCATAGAGTCCAGCAGTACCTGGATTCCCGGCGTGACCAGGTCTTTCGCCGCCCTGCGGCTCCGCCTTCGGGCTGCGGGGGTCAGCGCGGCGAGCAGCCGGCCGAGGTGAGCGCGTTCGTCGTCGTCCAGACGCAGGACTCCGGCGATGGCGTCGACGACTCCGGCGGAGGGCCCGGTTGCCTGGCCGCGTTCGAGCCGCACGTAGTACTCAGGGCTGACCCCGGCGAGCAACGCGACCTCCTCCCTGCGCAGGCCTTTCACCCGACGGCGGGTGCCCAGGAGAGGAAGGCCGACGTCAGTTGGGGTGACCCGGGCGCGGCGGGTGGTGAGGAACTCGCTGACCGCTGCCCGTGCGGCCTCCTTGTCGTCCATGAGACCAAGGGTAGGCCCGGCCCGGGTCCCGGAAGGGGTCCCTGCGAGTACCCCTTTTCACAGTGCCTGTCGGGATGTCGTGAACGGATGTTGGCTGGGTGTCGGCGAGATCGGCGCCCGGATGCCTCGGACGTCGGCCTCCACTGCTTCCCTCCGACGCACCGTCCTTCGACACTCTCGACAAGAAACGAGTTCTCTGATGCAGCACGCCATGCTGGGGAGCCTGCGGGTTTCCCGGGTCGGCCTGGGTGCCATGTCCATGGCCGGCACCCTCCTCTCCGGCGGCGGCCTGGACGACGCTGAGTCCATCCGCGCCATTCATCGCGCGCTCGACCTCGGTGTCACCCACATCGACACCGCTGAAAGCTACGGCCCCTTCCACAGCGAGGAAGTCGTCGGTCAGGCGCTGGAGGGCCGACGCGACCAAGTCGTCCTTGCCACGAAGTTCGGCATCCTGTCCCACGCCGGGGACGGAACCGGCCTGTTCGACAGCAGTTCGGCCAACATCCGCACCGCCGTCGAGGGGTGCCTGAAGCGCCTGCGCACTGACCGGATCGACCTCTTTTACCAGCACCGCGTCGACCAGAACACCCCCATCGAGGAGACCATCGGCACCGTGGCCGAGCTGGTCGCCGAAGGAAAGGTCCTGCACATCGGCCTGTCCGAGGCCTCTCCGGACACGGTTCGCCGCGCCCACGCCGTGCACCCGATCTCCGCGTTGCAGACCGAATACTCCCTGTGGACCCGGGAAGTCGAGACCGAACTGCTGCCCCTGCTGCGCGAGTTGGGCATCGGCCTGGTCCCCTACGCGCCCCTCGGGCACGGGTTTCTGACCGGCCAGATCCGCACGCCGGAGGAGATCCCCGACGGCGACTGGCGCAAGACCAATCCGCGCTTCATCGGCGAGGCCTTCTACCAGAACCTGCAGCTCGTGGAGGAAGTACGGACCATCGCGGCCGAGGTCGGTGCCACCCCGGCACAGATCGCGCTGGCCTGGCTGGTTGCCCAGGGCGGGGACATCGCGCCGATCCCCGGGAGCCGGCGAGTAGCTCGCGTCGAGGAGAACACCGCCGCCGACAGAGTCGTCCTGACCGCCGACCAGTTGCAGCGGCTCGACACTCTCACGCCGGCCACCGGCGCTCGGCACGATGACTTCAACGAGTCCACGATCGACCGCTGAATCCGGCGTCAGCGCGTGTGCCGCAACCAGCCCGAACTCCGGACCGCAACGGGGTTCTGAACCCACGAGAGTCTTCGCCTCAAAGGAGACGCGTCATGTCCGCAGCCACATCACTGACCGAGCAGAACCGCGCGATTGTCGAAGGCATGTTCGCGGCGGCGAACCGCGGCGACGTCGAGGGAATCCTTTTCTATCTGGCCGAGGACGTCGCGGTCATCGAGCCGATGTTCCTGCCCTTCGGGAAGGCCTACCACGGCAAGGACGAATTCCTCGGCCTCGCCCGGGTCCTGCCGAACTACATCGAGGTCTCCTCGATCACGGTGCACTACACCATCGCCGACGGCGACCGCGTCGCGGCGTGCGTCGGCATCAAGGACGTCACGACCGGAGAGCTGACCCGCTTCATCGAGCAATTCACTCTCAAAGACGGCAAGATCGTTGAGAATCGGGTGTTCTACCACGACGTCGGCTCCATGCTCGACAAGCCCAGGGTCGGGTAGCGCGTACTCGAACTCGCTGATCGCCCTGCAACGTCCCCACTCAGCAGCGGAACTCGGGCGCCGGCGCCCGCGCCGTCTCCTTCCTGTCCATGAGATCCGGGACGGGAACGGGGGCGCCTGCCCGGGTGCCGCGAACGTCGGCTCTCGCCAGGTGTCTCGGAACAGGGCGCCGACACGACCAACCTCGACGTTTCGCCCTCGTACGCGCCGTCGACGCCCCGAATCATCCATGGGGTGTCCTTCGGGAGCCCGAGGGCTGTGCAGTACGCCAGCCTCCGGTACAGGTCGGCATCGGGGAAGCCGCCGTGCTTCTCGGCCGTGTACTTGGCGTCGGCGACCCCGGCGTTCGATCGACAGCCTTCGAGATCGGTACGGGCAACAACCACTTACGTGTCGGGATGCTCCGGCAGGGCGAGCCAGTCCGACCAGGAGATCTCGCGGCCGAGGAAGCGCGGCTGCTCGAACGGCCAGTCGGCGGCGATCCACTGCGGCACCAGCGCGTCGAGGGCCTGCTCGACCTTGCTGCCCACCAGCTCGTCCACCACCCACCAGGAGATCTCGCCGTCCGCGCCGGCCCTCTCCGGTGGGTCGATGTAGACACAGCCGAGCAGAGCTGTCTCCGCCGCGTCGAACAGCGCGTAGTTGAAGGACTGGTGTGCGGCGATCTCCTTCTCGTGCCGCAAGAGGTCGGCCTGGTCGGCCTCGTAGGTCATCGTGGCCGCGGGCCAGCCCCAGGCCGGGCCGAAGGTGGTCCACAGCCGCTCGCGCGAACCCATCACAGCCGGATAGTCGAGCGGGGTGTCCGCCTCCCGGATCGGCCGCAGGTGATGACCACCGCCCGGCAGCGGTACCAGGACGGGGTGGACGAAGTCATCGGGAAGCCAGCTCATGGCGCCCGACCGTAGCAGCGCGCGACCGTTCGCTCCCCTGGATTTTCCCCGGATACCGCCAGGCCCTGCTCTCATGCCGGGCAGGGCCCGCGATCATCCGATCGAGACTCCCGTTCGATCGACAGACTCCATGATCGGTATGGCAACGGCTTCTCAGCTTGGCGTTTATCCTCGGCGGGCTTGGTGTTCCTTGATCGACTCGGCGCGTTTGACCGTCTTGCCGACGTCGTGGCGCTTGGCCCGGTGCTTGTTCTTCGAGCCGGGAGGCCGCCCCGGGCCTGGCCGGGACAGTTTCGGTGCGGCCGCTGGACGGGCTGCCGTCGCGCGGACGTTGCGAAACCCTCGGCGGACGCGGGCGGGAGTGAGGCGGCGGGGCTCAGCGGGTCGCTCCCAGGGACGGCGCAGGTCCTCGGCGAGGGGCGGGCGAGGCGGAGTTGGGTGTGGGCGGCGATGATGAGCCAGGTCCACAGATCGGCGCTGTCGGCGTGGCGGACCTTCGGGGCCGTCCAGCCGAGCGTCTGCTTCAGGAGCCTGAAGGTGTGCTCAAGGTCGAATCTGCGGAGGAACGACTGCCACCAGCGGTCCACGTCCACCGGCGTCGCGGCGGTGGCTGAGCACCACAGCCAGACCGGTTTCGGGTCGCGGTCGCCCGGCAGGTGCTCGACCTGCAGCCGCACCAACGTGCCGTGCAGGACGGGCAGTTCCTCCTCGGTGTGGTCCAGCCATGGGCCGCGGTGGGTGAGTCTGGGGTGCATCCGGTCCCAGGCCATCGCCTCGGCCTTGCCGTAGCGGGTGGTGTCCGTGCTGGTGGTGACGTCGGGCTGGTGCCAGCTGTCGGGCTTGGCGAAGGTGAGGACGCCGCCGTGCCTGCGCGGCCGCCCGCCCTTCGGGCCGGAACGTGCGGGGCCCGGGTCGCGGAGCATGACCCGGTCCGAGCGCAGGCGCCCGACCAGCACGACCGGCAGGTCGGCCAGGGCGTGGGAGAGGTAGGTGACGTCGTAGCCGGCGTCCATCACGATCAGGATCTCCAGGTCGCCCGGCCGCCAGTGCCCGGCTTGCGTCAACCGCTCGACGACGTCGCGCAGTTGGGCGGCGGTGACGAGCGTCGCGTCGTCGGCGGGCCCCAGGCGCACGGCGTCCAGCAGCGCGACCCAGGAGGTGCGGCCGGACTCCAGCGCGGCAACGAAGGAGTACGGCCAGCCCGGCACGAACTGGTCCGTCTTGCGGTCGCCACGTCCATAGACGTGGCAGAACAGCCGATCGTCGCTGGTCGGGGCATCGGGGCGGAGCCAGTTACTCACGTCCACGGCCAGCACGACCCTGCCGTCGGCCGCCTTCGGCACAGGCAGGCCGGCCAGCATGCGGCGCAACCGCGTCGGCTCCAGCCAACCGCGGTCCAAAGCCGCGTACAGCGCGCCGTGCCCGCGCCGGTGCTCGACCGCCAGCGACAACTCGACCAGGGTCTTCACCGGCCCGTCCGCGCACAACACCGCGTCCGTGAGCTCGAAGAGCACGTCCCGGCGGGCGTAGAGGCATTCGTAGAACTCGACCCGAAAGCGGGACAAGATGCCCAATGCGTCGCCTGCGGGCGCGTCGACCGGGAGACTCATACACAGCGGCCGTTCTCTCGTGCTTCGTGGACTCGACATCTCGAAGCGTGGAGAACGGCCGCCCCTGCTGTCCCGGGAAGAACCGCAGATCAGCAGGTCGAGTGACCTGCGAGGATAAACGCCAAGCTCAGACCAACGTAGCCGACCGCGTTGACGGTCCGGTCCATCTCCGCCACCCCCTTCGTGTCCTGCGCCGGTCCGGGCTCGTCCGCCCACGGTCCGGCGGGATGGGCGTCCCCGCCTGCCAGCAGGGCTTTGAGGTCCCGGCCGGACAGCTTTGAAGGCAGCGTCTTGTGTCGGCCGCCGCCGATCAGCACGTGCAGCCGGTTCACGTCGATGCGCAAGGTCACCGTGGTGCCGGCCAGAGCGGGGCCGAACCAGATCTGCTGCCCGCCGAGGCTCAGGTTCCCCGACGTGGGAACCACCCGCTCCACCTCGATCGCGCTGACCTCACCCTCGGCCGTCGGCCAAGCCACAGCCCCCGGCTCGGCCGGAGGCACTGGGGCTTCCGAAGCCGGGACCGCGTCCAGGCGGGCGGGCAGCACCACCGGCAGCGCATCCTGCTCGGACCGCGGCCTGGGCACGAACCGCCTGGCCGGAACAGTCATGTCCAGGGCCTGATGCGGGCGCATCCGGTTGTAGTGCGATGCGCCTGAGGAAGGGCCGTCACTTACTACCGTCAACGCCCCCGCAGCGGCTCGCTGCGGGGGCGTTCTGGCTGATGGGCGCGGACGGTTTCGAACCGCCGACACCTGCTTTGTAAGGGCGGCGCCAACCACAAGACGGTCTTGGCTGGTCAACAGCCGTACAGCAGCACCAAGCCTGTCAGCAGGTGTCTGCACCGCCTCACACCCCAATTGACCGTGACTGACCGCTCGATCTGGCACGGCTCTGGCACGCGCGGCACCACCGAGCAGGGCCTCACGATACGGCTGACCGCCACTGGGCTGCCCATCGATGCCGAACTATCGGCACAACGGCCAATGAAGTCTGTCGGCCTGGCAACACGGGCTGTAGGGATCGGCCGCGGTTGTTGGTAGTCGGTGTGGTTGCTGTAATTCTCCGCTGTACTGCTGGCCCTGGGAACGGACCTGTATGGGGGCGGTGGAAGCGTGAGTTCAGGCAGTCGCAGAGTGCTGGGAGTCCTGGGTACGGCGGCCGACGGAATCGAGACCCTGCGCACCGGACTGGTCGAGCCAGCCATCGCCCTCGCCCCGCAAGGCGTACCGCACGTATGCCGACCGGATCGCCGCGGCCGGCAACCATCGCGCGGGCGGTTCGTTGGACCGGCGTGGGCATCGAGAAGCAGAGCGTGGATGGGCTTGATCCGCTTTGGCGGACATTCGAGATCTGGGGTTCAGCCCCGGGAGGATGTCCATCATGGAGAGCATGGGGAAGAAGAAGCCTCGCC
>NZ_JBHVWN010000073.1:0-37819 GCF_042882275.1 Streptomyces sp. NPDC058231
GTCTCTTCGTCCCGCTCTTTGGGGTTGTGGGGGGTGTGGGGGGGCGCGCGCGCGGGGTCGGGGGGGTGGGTTGGGGTGGGGCGGGGGGGGCCCGGCCCCCCGCTCTGCGCCCCCCCCCCCGGCCGGACGGCGCGCCGCCCCCGTCCCCACGGTGCGGCGCATGTGGGCCCCGTCATCCGCTCGGACGACGGCCCACGTTCATCAGGACCCGGTCGCCGCCGGATCCAGTCCCAGTGCGGGGAGGACCGCACACTCCACGAAGCGTGTGAGGTATGCCTCGTCCGCGATCTTCTCCTCCAGCAGGGGCCTGGCTCGCATCACGCCCAGCAACTGTGCGGGGACGTACTCCGCCGCCGGATTGTCCGAGGAAATCTCGCCGCGCTCCATGCCCCGCTTGACCATGGTGCGAAGCGCCGCGAGCTCGGGCACGACGAGTGCCTCGCGCAGCGCGCAGAGCAGCTCCGGGCTCTGCAGCGCGGCATGGCTGAGCGAGTGCATCAGCGGGGTGTCGCGTCCGGAACGCGCACCGATGACCTCCGCCGCCTCGCGCAGATCGCCGGCGAGTGTGCCGGTGTCGATGTGCGCGAGCCCCATGCGCCGGGTGCTGTGCAG
Organism: Streptomyces sp. NPDC058231; assembly: GCF_042882275.1. Taxonomy (NCBI): domain Bacteria; kingdom Bacillati; phylum Actinomycetota; class Actinomycetes; order Kitasatosporales; family Streptomycetaceae; genus Streptomyces; species Streptomyces sp. NPDC058231. The sequence continues at coordinate 613 of NZ_JBHVWN010000073.1, forward strand.
CGCCGCGACGACCAGTTCCGGCTTCGAGCCCCACTGCCGGTAGAGGGTGGACTTGCCGCACCGGGTGCGGGAGGCGACCCCCTCCATCGTGAGCGACTCGTAGCCGCTCTCCCTGAGCAGGTCGAGCACGGCCACGTAGAACTCCTGCGCCCGCTCCGGTGTGATCTTCGAGCGGCGGTGCGTGGAGCCCTGTTCCTGCGCGGCATCGTGCGACGACATGTGCTTTCCCTCTCTGCGGCTCTGCGACGAGGTCCATCGATACGTCAGTGTACCGAAACGCGCGTGTACCGATACGTTCGCGTATCGGTACACTGGCGTATCGATACGGCGTGGACTGGACCATGCCGTCGCAACACCGCTTCGTCAGCAAAGGGGCACCGGGTGATGTACGCCCGTAGTGAGCCCGCAGATCGGGAGCCGGACAGTTCTGCCCGACCGCCCCTCGTCCGCGAGCTCCTTCTCGTCGTAGGACTCTTCGTGATCTACAAGTTCGGCCGTCAGGCAGCGAACGGTCACGTCGAGGAGGCGTACCGCAACGCCGGACACGTCTGGAACTTCGAGCGGGCGGCGCACCTGCCGGGCGAAGGCGCCGTGCAGGGCGTGCTGCTGCACAGCGAGACGCTGATCCACTCCGCGAACACCTACTACGCGGTGGTGCACTTCCCGGCCACGCTGCTCTTCCTGGCCTGGCTGTACTGGCGGCGCCCACGCCACTACGTCTGGTCGCGCCGGATCCTTGCCGCGCTCACCGGCGCCGCGCTCGCGCTCCACCTGCTGTTTCCGCTGGCCCCGCCACGGATGCTGGCCGCCGCGGGTCTCGTCGACACCGGCCAGGTGTACGGGCCGACGGTCTACGGAGCCATCCCGGCGACCGACTCGATGGCGAACCAGTTCGCCGCGATGCCCTCGCTGCACTTCGGCTGGGCGTTGATGGTCGCCGTGGGACTGATCGTCGCGACGCGTTCGCGGTGGCGGTGGCTGTGGCTGCTGCACCCGCTCGTCACGCTGCTGGTGATAGTCGGCACCGCCAACCACTACTGGCTCGATTCGATCGTGGTGAGCGCGTTGCTCGCCGTCGCGTTCGCGGCGCTCCGTCTGCGGCGGACGGAGCCGGTCCAGGGGCAGCTGCCGTGGCCGCCCACGACGACGGGACCCACTGTCGCCGCCCGGGCAGCGCTGCCGGTGTCCCGCACCCCCGAGCCGTCCGTCTCCCCGGCGTACGCCGCGACGTCGTCCGGGGGCCGGTCATGAACGCCACACTGATAGCCGTCGCCCTGTCCCTGGTCTCCGCGGTCGCCTACGCCTCGGCCGCAGTGGCACAGGCCCGGCTCGCCGGGCGCACCCGGCCGGGCAGCGGAGTGCTCCGGATGCTCGGGCGCGGCGCGTGGTGGTCCGCGGTCGGACTCAACGCCGGGGGTGCCCTGCTGCACGTCGCGGCGCTGAAGTACGGGCCTCTCACCCTGGTCCAGCCGCTCGGCGCGCTCACCCTGGTCGCCGCCGTCCCGCTGGGTGCCCGGGCCGCCGGGCGCCGGGTCACCCGTACCGAATGGCGCGGAACGGTCCTCACCCTGCTCGGCCTGGGGGCTCTGCTGCTGACGTCGGGCGGCGCCGCGCCGCAGGAGACGCTGAGCCTGGTCGAGACGCTGGCGGTCGGTGCGGCGACCATGGCGGTCGTCGCCGGACTCAGCAGGCCTGGGGCCCGCCCGGGTCTGCGGCACGCGGCGGCGTCCGGCATCACGTCGGGTGTCGCATCGGCGCTCACCCAGACACTGACGGTGGCGGCCACCGACCACACGGGCCCGCTGTTCAGCTGGCGCCTGGTGACGGTGGCGCTGCTCGTCTCGGCCTTCGCGATGGGGGGCATGCTGCTTTCGCAGACCGCTTACCAGGGTGGTCTCGGCGCGCCGCTCGCGGTCGTCACCCTTGCCAATCCCGTCGCCGCTGCGGCGATCGGCCTGGCGCTGCTCGGAGAGCGTCTCCAGGGCGGAACGGTCGCGCTGGTCCCGGCCCTGCTGGGGTCGGCGGCGGCGGTACGCGGGGTCATTCTGCTCAGCCGGGCGCAGGGCGAGACGGTGTCGGTGGCGGACCGGGCCCGGGTCGGGCCGGCGGGACCGGGCGTGCCGTCGCGCGTGGTGACCGGCAGTGCCCGGAGCATCGACGGCCCCCGGACCATGGACCAGTTCGCGCTGGGGCGGCCGGAACTCGGCAGGACGCCGGTCGGCGGACCGTAGCGGGGACGGTGCCCGGGGCTCCCGTCCGCGCGTCCGGCCGCCGTCTCCTCAGCCGCCGGACGGCCCCGCGCCGCCCGGGGCGGTCGGCACCGTGCCGGACGGGATCCCGTCCCGGTCCAGGGCCCGGGTCAGCCAGCCGATCCAGAAGTTCTCCAGATCGATGCCCCCGCGCAGCACCAGGTGGCGCAGCCGGTCCTCCTCCGTGTCCCGCCCGGGCGGGAAGTCCCGCTCCTCGATCGCGAGATACTCCGCCAGCTGGTCCCGGTGCAGCGCCAGGTGGCGGCGGAGCTCCGCGTCCAGACCGGGAGCGCCGACCACCGCAGCCGCGCGCATCCGCAGCAGCAGCGGATCGCGGATCTGCTTCGGGTCCTCCCGCAGGGCCACCCAGGCGGACAGTGCCTCGCGGCCCGCGGGCAGCACCTCGTACTCCTTGCGCTGACCACGGGCCGGCTGGGCCGACGGCAGGGCCCTGATGTGCCCGGCCTGCTCCAGCTTTCCCAGCTCGCGATAGATCTGCTGATGCGTGGACGACCAGAAGTATCCGATCGAACGGTCGAATCTGCGCGTCAGCTCCAGCCCGGACGACGGCTTTTCGAGCAGGGCGGTGAGGATCGCGTGCGGGAGTGACATGGAGTGCATCCTAAGAACGGCCCGCGGCCCGGGCCGGAGCTCGTGGCTCCGGCCCGGCCGCGGGGCCGGGTGTCACAGTGCGACGGCAAGCTCCGTGCCCTGACGGATCGCCCGCTTGGCGTCCAGCTCGGCGGCCACGTCGGCGCCGCCGATCAGATGCGCCGAGACGCCCACGGCGAGCAGCTCCTCGTACAGATCGCGCAGCGGCTCCTGGCCGGCGCAGAGCACCACCGTGTCGACGGGCAGCAGGTGCTGCTCACCGTCGACCGTCAGGTGCAGACCGTCGTCGTCGATCCGGTCGTACGAGGCTCCCGCGACCATCGTGACGCCGCGGTGCCGGAGCTCCGTGCGGTGGATCCAGCCCGTCGTCCTGCCGAGGCCGGCGCCGACCTTGCTCGTCCTGCGCTGCAGCAGATGGACCGTGCGCTTCGGCTTCGGGCGCGCGGGGAGACGCAGACCGCCGCGCTCCCGGTAGGCGGTGTCGACCCCCCAGTGCCGGAAGAACACCTCGGGGTCGAGGCTCGCCGCGTCCCCGCCGTCCGTGAGGAACGCGGCGACGTCGAAGCCGATCCCGCCCGCACCGATGATCGCGACCCGCTCACCGACGGGCGCACCGTCGCGCAGGACGTCGAGATAGCTGACCACGCTGGGGTGGTCGAGGCCCGGGATCGCGGGGGAGCGCGGCGTCACACCGGTGGCGAGGACGATCTCGTCGAAGCCGCCGAGGGAATCCGGGGTGGCCCTGGTGCCGAGCCGGAGCTCGACCTGCTGCTCCGCGAGCCGGGTACGGAAGTACCGCAGCGTCTCGTCGAACTCCTCCTTGCCGGGGACCCGGCGCGCCACGTTGAGCTGGCCGCCGATCTCGTCGGCCGCGTCGAAGAGCGTCACCTCGTGGCCGCGCTCGGAGGCCGAGACGGCACATGCCAGGCCGGCGGGGCCGGCACCGACGACTGCGACGCGCTTGCGGGTCCGGGTCGGCGACAGGGTGAGCGCCGTCTCGGTCTCGTGGCAGGCGCGCGGATTGACCAGACAGGAGGTGATCTTCCCGCTGAACGTGTGGTCCAGACATGCCTGGTTGCAGCCGATGCAGGTGTTGATCGCGTCGGCACGGCCGGCCTCCGCCTTCGCGATGAAGTCCGGGTCGGCGAGGAACGGCCTGGCCATCGAGACCATGTCCGCGCGTCCCGACGCGAGGATCTCCTCGGCCACCTCGGGCGTGTTGATCCGGTTGCTGGTCACCAGGGGCACGGAGACGGCGCCGCGCACCTTCTCGGTCACCCACGTGTAAGCGCCGCGCGGCACCGACGTCGCGATCGTGGGGATACGGGCCTCGTGCCAGCCGATCCCGGTGTTGATGACGGTCGCCCCGGCCGCCTCGACCTCGCGGGCCAGCTGCACGACCTCCTCCAGCGAGGAGCCGCCGGGCACCAGGTCCAGCATCGAGAGCCGGTAGATCAGGATGAAGTCGGTGCCGACCCGCTCACGGACGCGGCGCACGATCTCGACCGGGAACCGGATCCGGTTCTCGAACGAGCCGCCCCAGCGGTCGGTGCGCTGGTTGGTGCCGGCGGCGATGAACTCGTTGATCAGGTAGCCCTCGGAGCCCATGATCTCGACGCCGTCGTATCCGGCCCGCCGCGCCAGCCCGGCCGTCCGTACGAAGTCCTCGACGGTCTCCTCGACCTCGTCGTCCGTCAGGGCGTGCGGGACGAAGGGGCTGATCGGGGCCTGGATCGCGCTCGGAGCCACCAGATCCGGGTGATGCGCGTACCGGCCGAAGTGCAGGATCTGCAGGGCGATCCGGCCGCCCGCCTCGTGTACGGCCGCCGTGACCCCGGCATGCTGCTCGGCCTCCGCCTCGGTCGTCAGCTTGGCACCACCGGGATAGGGGCGGCCGCGGTCGTTGGGCGCGATGCCGCCGGTGACCATGAGACCGACACCGCCCCGGGCACGTGCCGCGTAGAACGCCGCCATGCGTTCGAAGCCGTGCTCGGCCTCCTCCAGACCGACGTGCATCGACCCCATGAGCACCCGGTTGGGCAGGGTCGTGAACCCGAGGTCGAGCGGGCTCAGCAGATTCGGGTACGGGGTCATCCGGCGGCTCCTCACGCAGTGTCGTTCCGCCAGTTGTAGACCACCGGAACGCCATTGTGCAACAAGTTGCATAATGGCGTTCGTCGCACCGGCCCGCGTGTGGACACCGTCCCCCGGACGGAGCAGCAGCGGGGTACGCGGACCCGCCGCGGCGCGGAGAGTGGACCGTGACCCGTCCCGCCCCCGCAACCACTCGGAGCCCTCATGACCTGTGTCAACCGGCGTGACCTCGGCCTGCTCGTCCTGCGCGTCGGCACCGGCGCGGTGCTGGCCGCGCACGGCAGCCAGAAGCTGCTGGGCTGGTTCGGCGGCGGGGGCATCGAGGGAACCACCGCGGCCATGCAGGCCATGGGTTTCCATCCGCCCAGGCACAGCGCCGTCGCCGCCGGACTCGGGGAGGCGGGTGGCGGTGTCCTGCTGGCGCTCGGCCTCGCCACCCCCGCCGCCGGAGCGGCGGCGGCGGGTGCCATGGCGGGCGCCGTCGCCGTCCACGCCCCCGCGGGCTTCTTCGCGCAGGGCGGCGGGTACGAGTACCCGGCCTTCCTCGGCTTCACCGCTGCCGCGATCGGACTGACCGGCCCCGGCCGCTACTCCCTCGACCGTGTCACCGGCCACCGCTTCGACCAGCCGTGGATGGTCGCCCTCGCCTTCGCCGGCAGCGCGGCCGCGGCCGTGGCCGTCGTGGGGAAGCGGGCCAAGGGGCAGGCCAAGGCGGCCGACGACACCTGAGCGGCCGTGGCGCGGACGCCGGGCAGGGGCGGCGGACGGGCACCGCGGTGTCGTCGCGTACGGATGCCGTGGTGGGTGCGGACGGTGCCCGGGGCGCGGTTGTGGCCGGAGCCGATCCGCCGTCGTCCCCGCCGTCATCCCCCTGGCCGGTGCCCCGCGCATCGAGTGGCCGCAGGGTGTTCCCTTTCGGGTGACTCCGCCGCCCCGGTGCCGACAGGGCCCGGGATGCGTGGCCGAGGCTGGCAGCCGGCCGGGCCCGCTCCGGCCGGGTGCCGCCGAGCTGCCGGGAGTCCGCCATGCGCATCCTGCTCGTCGCGAGTGCGTTCAACAGCCTCACGCAGCGCGTCCACGCGGAGCTGAGGGACCGGGGTCACGCCGTCGCGGTGGAACTCGCCCTGTCCGACGGGCATGTGCGGTCCGCGGTCCGCCGCTTCGAGCCGGAGCTCATCGTGGCCCCGATGCTCAGGACGGCCGTCCCCCGGGACATCTGGTCCGCGCACACCTGCCTCATCGTCCATCCGGGCCCCGTGGGCGACCGCGGACCGTCCTCGCTCGACTGGGCGATCCATGAGGGCGCGACCCGGTGGGGCGTGACCGTTCTGCAGGCCGACGAGGAAATGGACGCAGGCGACGTCTGGGCGTCGGCCGGCCTTCCCGTCCCGCGGACCGGCAAGAGCGACCTGTACCGCAACGAGGTCTCCGACGCCGCGCTGACGGCGGTCCTGCTGGCCGTCGACCGGTTCGCCTCGGGGACGTACACCCCGCGACCCCAGCGCGGCACGGGTGCCGCCCGGCCGTACTTCCGTCAGGAACTCCGGCGGATCGACTGGCGGTCCGACCCCACGGAGACCGTGCTGCGGAAACTGCGGGCGGCCGACTCGAACCCCGGCGTGCTCGACGAACTGCTCGGTGGCGAATGGTTCCTGCACGGAGGGCATCCCGAGGACCGGCTGCGCGGCCGCCCCGGGGAGCTGCTGGCCACGCGAGCCGGCGCGGTCTGCCGGGCGACCACCGACGGCGCCGTGTGGATCCCGGAACTGCGCCGCAGGCGACGCCTCGGGGAGCCCGCCCCGTTCAGACTCCCCGCGGTCGTGGCGCTCGGCGACCGGCTTCCCCCGCTGCCCGAGGACCCCGTCCCGCCGGCCGAGGCCGCACGCCGCGGTACCTGGGCCGACATCCGCTACGAGGAGACGGGCGCCGTCGGACAGCTCTCGTTCTCGTTCCCCGGCGGGGCGATGAGCACCACTCAGTGCGGACGCCTCCTGGAGGCCTACCGGGCCGCGTGCTCCCGCCCCACTGCGGTCCTGGTGCTGGGCGGCGGCCGGGACTTCTTCTCCAACGGCATCCATCTCAACGTCATCGAGGCGGCGGCCGACCCCGCCGAGGAGTCCTGGGCCAACATCAACGCGATGAACGACCTGGTCGAGGCGGTGCTGACCACCACCGACCGGCTGGTGGTGGCAGCCGTGGGCGGCAACGCCGCCGCCGGAGGGGCGATGCTCGCCCTGGCCGCCGACGAGGTCTGGTGCCGCGCCGGATCGGTCCTGAACCCGCACTACCGGCTGATGGGGCTGTCCGGCTCCGAGTACTGGACCCGCACCCTGCCGCGCAGGGCGGGTCCTGAGACGGCCGAACGGCTCGTCCGCGAAGCGCTGCCGCTCGGCGCCGAGGCCGCCGAGCGGCTCGGCCTGGTGGACCGCACGATCGCATGCGCGCCGCAGGACTTCCGGGACGAGGTCGCCCGGCTTGCCGCGCACATGGCCTCGTCGGCCGCCGTACAGGTCCGGATCGCCCGGAAGAAGCCGTCGCTGGAGCGCGAGGAGGCGGTCAGGCCGCTGGCCGCCCACCGGCGGGTGGAGCTGGCCGCCATGCGGTCCATCTTCTTCGACCCGGACGCGCCCTACCACTCGCTGCGCCGGGCGTTCGTGCGCAAGGAGCCCCCGGCCCGGACGCCGCCCCACCTCGGCATCCCGGTACGCGGAGGGCGCACGGTCCTTCCGCCCGCCGGAATCGGGGCCTGAATGTCACTGGAACGGCGGCGCTCGCCGTCGCACCCGGGCCAGCTCCCTGTTAGCTGGACTTGAAGGCCGATATGCGGGCTTTTCGTGCAGAACTTCCCAAGGAGGCATCCCCATGGGTGCAGCAACGGCGAAGACGGCCGGTGCACCGGCAGACGGTGCGGCCGCCGACGAGGCGTCCCCGATCCACATCCTCTGGATCAACGCAGGACTGAGCTGTGACGGCGACTCGGTATCGCTCACGGCGGCGATGCAGCCGAGCATCGAGGAGATCGTGCTCGGTGTGCTGCCGGGGTTGCCGAAGATCCAGGTCCACTGGCCGCTGATCGACTTCGAATGCGGCCCGGTGGGCGGTGCGGACACCTTCATCGAGTGGTTCTTCAAGGGCGAGCGCGGCGAGATCGACCCCTTCGTGCTGGTCGTCGAGGGGTCCATCCCCAACGAGTCGATCAAGCAGGAGGGCTACTGGTGCGGCTTCGGTGACAACCCGGAGACCGGCCAGCCGATCACCACGAGTGAGTGGATCGACCGGCTGGCGCCCAAGGCCCTGGCCGTCGTCGCCATCGGTACCTGCGCCACCTACGGCGGCATCCACGCGATGGCCGGCAACCCGACCGGCGCCATGGGCCTGCCCGACTACCTGGGCTGGGACTGGACCTCGAAGGCCGGCATCCCGATCGTCTGCGTGCCGGGCTGCCCGATCCAGCCGGACAACTTCTCCGAGACCCTCACCTACCTGCTCTACCAGGCGGCGGGTTCCGCTCCGATGATTCCGCTGGACGACAAGTTGCGTCCGACCTGGCTCTTCGGCGCCACCGTGCACGAGGGCTGCGACCGGGCCGGGTACTACGAGCAGGGCCAGTTCGCCACCACGTACGACTCGCCCAAGTGCCTGGTCAAACTCGGCTGCTGGGGCCCCGTCGTCAAGTGCAACGTCCCCAAGCGCGGCTGGATGAACGGCATCGGTGGCTGCCCGAACGTCGGCGGAATCTGTATCGCCTGCACCATGCCCGGCTTCCCCGACAAGTTCATGCCGTTCATGGACGAACCTCCCGGCGGCAAGGTCTCCAGCGCCGCAAGCGGGGCGTACGGGGCGGTGGTCCGCAAACTCCGGTCGATCACGGCCCGGACCGTGGACAAGGAACCGAAGTGGCGTCAGAAGGCTCCCGAGCTGACCACGGGGTACCGGCCGCCCTGGTGACGGGCCGGTGCCCGCCGGGTGTCCCGCACCCCGCTGCCCCACCGCTCTCCCTCCCCTCAATCTCCGCTCCCCAGAAGGGATATGGCACACACGATGGCACCCACGACGAAGGCGGCCGGTGACGGCAGTGGCCTCGTCGAGATGGCCTGGGATCCGATCACCCGGATCGTTGGCAGTCTCGGCATCCACACGAAGATCGACTTCAAGCAGAAGCGGGTCGCGGAGTGCTACAGCACCTCGTCGGTCTTCCGTGGCTACAGCGTCTTCATGCGGGGCAAGGACCCCCGGGACGCCCACTTCATCACCAGCCGCATCTGCGGGATCTGCGGCGACAACCACGCCACGTGTTCGGTGTACGCGCAGAACATGGCCTACGGAGTGAAGCCGCCGCACCTCGGCGAGTGGATCATCAACCTGGGCGAGTCGGCGGAGTACATGTTCGACCACAACATCTTCCAGGAGAACCTGGTCGGGGTCGACTACTGCGAGAAGATGGTCCGTGAGACCAACCCCGGGGTGCTGGAACTCGCCGAGCGCACCGAGGCGCCGCACGCCGGGGAGCACGGATACCGCACGATCGCCGACATCATGCGGTCCCTCAACCCCATCGAGGGCGAGTTCTACCGCGAGGCCCTCCAGGTGAGCCGCTACACGCGGGAGATGTTCTGCCTGATGGAGGGGCGCCATGTGCACCCCTCCACGCTCTACCCGGGCGGTGTGGGAACGGTCGCGTCCGTACAGCTCTTCACCGACTACCTCAGCCGTCTCATGCGGTACGTGGAGTTCATGAAGCGGGTCGTCCCCCTCCACGACGACCTGTTCGACTTCTTCTACGAGGCGCTGCCCGGGTACGAGGAGGTCGGCCGGCGGCGGGTGCTGCTCGGCTGCTGGGGCGCGCTCAACGACCCCGAGCACTGCGACTTCACGTACGCCAACATGACCGACTGGGGAAGGAAGATGTTCGTCACCCCCGGCGTGATCGTGGACGGCAAACTGGTGACCAACGATCTCACCGAGATCAACCTCGGCATCCGGATCCTGCTCGGCAGCTCGTACTACGACGACTGGCAGGGCAAGGAGCAGTTCGTCACCCACGACCCGCTGGGCAACCCGGTCGACCCCCGTCACCCGTGGAACCAGCACACCATCCCCGCACCGCAGAAGCGGAACTTCGACGACAAGTACAGCTGGGTGATGTCGCCGCGCTGGTTCGACGGCAAGGACCACCTGGCACTGGACACCGGCGGCGGCCCCATCGCCCGCCTCTGGTCCACCGCCCTGTCGGGCCTCGTCGACGTCGGCTATGTGAAGGCGACCGGTCACAGCGTCGTCATCAACCTCCCGCGCACGATGACCAAGCCCGAGACCACCTTCGAGTGGAAGATCCCGAAGTGGAGCAACGCGCTGGAGCGCAACCGCGCCCGCACCTACTTCCAGGCGTACGCCGCCGCGATCGCACTGCACTGCGCGGAGAAGGGACTTGAGGAGGTCCGCGCCGGACGCACCCAGACCTGGGAGAAGTTCGACGTCCCGGACGAGAGCATCGGTGTCGGCTTCACGGAGGCCGTGCGCGGCGTGCTCTCGCACCACATGGTGATCAGGGACGGCAAGATCGCCAACTACCATCCGTACCCGCCCACTCCGTGGAACGCCAGCACCCGGGACACGTTCGGCACCCCCGGCCCCTACGAGGACGCGGTGCAGAACACGCCGATCTTCGAGGAGAACTCCCCGGAGAACTTCAAGGGCATCGACATCATGCGGGCCGTGCGCAGCTTCGACCCCTGCCTGCCGTGCGGCGTACACATGTACGTCGGTGGCGGCAAGACCGTACAGAAGATGCACGTGCCCACCGGACTGAGCGGACTGGCCGGATGAGCGCCGCAGCCCCGCCGGCCACCGCGCAGCCGCGGGCCCTCGACGCCGTGGAGGCCGGACAGCGGGTCGAGGATCTGCTCGACCGGCTGACCACCACCGGTGACCGTGAGGTCTGCACCGCCGCCGAGGAACTGGTGCGGGTCCTGATGGACTTCTACGGCGCCGGCCTCGCCCGGATCGTCGACCGCCTCGGCGCCACGGCAGGCGGCGGGGCCGTCGAGGGGCCGCTCGCCGAGCTGCTCGACGACGAACTCGTGTCGAGTCTGCTGGCCCTGCACGATCTGCACCCCGAGGACACCGGGACACGCATCGCGCGCGCCCTGGACTCCGTGAGCGACCCCGTCGAGGTCGTCGGCTTCGACGAGGAGACCGGCATCCTGCGGCTGCGGTCCGCGGCCGAGGGCGGCGGGGGAGGCGGCTGCGGCTGCCCGAGTACGGCCGCGGCGGCGCAACGGACCGTCGAGGACGCGCTGGCCTGCTACGTACCGGAGGTGAACGGCGTCGAGATGGAACCGGCGGCCGCGGACCGGGAACCGCCTCTGCTCCAGATCGCCACCCGCCCGCCGGCCGACGCCGCCGGCCCCGGGCGTACCGTCGCGGCGAAGGCGCCGTGAGCGCGGCGCAGACCCGGGCCGAACGCCCGGGGCCCGTCGCCCGTCCCCGTGGGCTGCGCCGGTTCGCGGCGCCTGCCGAACCCCGGCAGGAACGGTGTGAACTGTGCGGTGTGCCGGTGGCCGAGGGCGGTCACCGGCATCTCGTGGACACAGAGAAGCGGGCGCTGGCCTGTGCGTGCATCCCCTGCGCCCTGCTGTTCGAGCGGCCGGGCGCGGCCGGCGGGCGCTTCCGGACGGTCCCGGACCGCTACCTGCGCGACGACGACCACCGTCTCGACGACGGCGCGTGGGAGCTTCTGCAGATCCCGGTCGGCGTCGCGTTCTTCTTCCGCAACGCCGCGCTGGACCGGCTGGTCGCGCTCTACCCGAGCCCGGCCGGCGCCACCGAGAGCGAACTCGATCCGGAGACCTGGCAGACCGTGCTCGGCGCCAGCGGACTGGCAGCCCTGCTCGAACCCGACGTCGAGGCGCTGCTGATGCGCCGCACGGAGGGCCGGGCCGAGTGCTATCTCGTACCCATCGACATCTGCTACGAACTGGTGGGCCGCATGCGGATGCTGTGGCAGGGCTTCGACGGCGGCGCCGAGGCCAGGGCCGACCTGCAGGCCTTCTTCGCGCATGTCGAGAAACGTGCCGGAACCCAGCGGACGGGGCGTTCCGGATGACCGAATTCGCCTTCTCCTGCACCGGAGTCCGCGCCGACCCGTACGCGGCGGGACCCACGCTGGTCTTCCGGCTGCGCATCACCGCGGACGGGGCGGCCCGGGTGCACGCCCTCGCGCTGCGCTGCCAGATCCGGATCGAACCGGCCCGGCGCGGCTACGAACCGGCCGAGGCGGAGGGACTGCACGACCTGTTCGGCGACCGCTCACGGTGGGGCAGCACGCTCCAGCCCCTGCAGTTCGCCCTGGTCTCCCTCATGGTCCCGTCCTTCACCGGCGAGACGGAAGTGGACCTCGTAGTGCCGTGCACCTACGACCTGGACATCGCCGCGACACGGTACTTCGACGCGCTGCGGGACGGGGAGGTACCGCTCCTCATGCTCTTCTCCGGCACCGCCTTCACCGGGGACGGCGGCTTCCACGTCGAACCGGTCCCCTGGGACCGCGAGGCACCCTTCCGGATGCCTGTCACGGTGTGGAAGGACATGGTCGAGCAGCACTTCCCGGGCTGCGGCTGGATCCGGCTGCCGCGCGACACGATGGACGCACTGCTCGCCTTCCGCTCCCGGCAGGCACTGCCGTCCTGGGAGGCGACCGTCCAGGCGCTCCTCGACCTGGCCGGAGCGGCGCCGGCCGCGCCGCCGGAGCGCCCGGTCCACCGGGCCGTACTGCCCCGTGTCACCGAGAGGACGGCGCCTTGACCGCATCCCCGCTCACGCCCGCACTGGAGTCCCGGTTCGCGACCGCCAGGGCGGTGGCCGACACCGTTCTCTTCGAGGGCTATGTGCTGTATCCGTACCGGGCCTCCGCGGCCAAGAACCGGCTGCGCTGGCAGTTCGGCGTCCTCGTGCCGCCCGGCTGGGGCGCCGACCGCGAGGAGCACGACTTCCAGCACACCGAGTGCCTGATGGAGCCGAGGCCGGGCGCGGCACTCGCCGTCGAGGCACGGTTCCTGCACGCCCAACGGCGGACGGTGCAACAGGCCTGCGACGACGGCACGTTCGAGACCGTCGCCCGGCTCGAACTCGCCGACCGGGTGCTCGTCCCGTGGGACGAGGGCGCCGAGGAACGGGTCGAAGTGGTCGTGGACGTCGCCGAACTGACCGGGGACGGCGTCGCCTTCCCCTTCACCCGGCCCGCCCGCGAGGAGACCGAACCCGTACAGGACGCGGACGGCCGCACGGTGGGACGTCTGGTCCGCCGCTGCGAGGAGATCAGCGGAGTGGTGCGGCTGTCCGTCACCGAACTCGACGGCCCCTACCGGGTCTTCCGTCTCACCGCGGTGGTCGAGAACACCAGCGCCTGGACGCCCGGATCCACCGGGGACGACCGGGACGCCGCACTCCCGCGTTCGCTGGTCGCCGCCCATCTCCTGCTGGGTCTCAGCGCGGGCTCGTTCCTGTCGATGACGGACCCGCCCGAGTGGGCCAAGGGCGCGGTCGCGGCCTGCCGGAACCTGCACACCTGGCCGGTGCTGGCCGGGGAGCCCGGGCGCGCGGACCTGATGCTGTCGTCCCCGATCATTCTGGAGGACCATCCGGCCATCGCCCCCGAGAGTCCCGGAGCGCTCTACGACGCCACCGAGATCGACGAGATCCTCGCGCTGCGCACGGCCGCCCTGACGGATCAGGAGAAGCGCGAGGCCCGCGGCACCGACCCGCGGGCCGCCGCGGTGATCGACCTGGCCGACTCGATGCCCCCGGAGGTCCTGGAGCGGCTGCACGGCGCGGTACGGGCCCTGCGGGAGGTCACCGGTCCCGATCCACGTCCGTCCGCCGCCCAGGAGACCTTCCTCCCGGACGGCGCGGACCTGATCGACGCGCGCGGCGTGCTCCGCCCCGACACCCCGTGGTGGGACCCGGAGGGCGACGACTCCGTCGACCCGGCCCGGGACCGGGTCGACGTGGACGGCAGGTCCGTCGGTGTGGGCAGCCGCGTCCTGCTGCGACCGGGCCTGCGGCGGACCGACGCCCAGGACCTGTTCCTGCAGGGCGCCACCGCACAGGTCGAGGCGGTGCTCCACGACGTCGACGGCGGAGTGCACCTCGCCGTCACGGTCGAAGGCGACCCCGGCGCGGACATCCGCCGCGAGCAGGGGCGCTTCCTGTACTTCCAGCCGGACGAGATCGCCCCCCTGGAGGATGCGTGAACGCCCCCGCGCAGGACCGCCCGAGAACCCTGGTCGCCGGGATCGGGAACATCTTCCTCGGCGACGACGGCTTCGGCGTCGAGACGGTGCGCGCACTGTCGTCACACCGGCTCCCCGGCCACGTCGAAGTGGCCGACATCGGCGTACGCGGCGTCCACCTCGCCTATCAACTGCTCGACGGATACGACACGCTGGTCCTGATCGACGCGACCGAGCGGGGCGGCGCGCCCGGCACGCTGTATCTGATCGAGGCCGACCAACCCGGCACCGTCGAGCCGGAGAACGCACTGCTCGACGGGCACCGGATGACACCCGACGCCGTCCTCGCCCTGCTCGGCACCTTGTGCGCGGGCACCGGAGCGGTCCCTCCCGGACGCATCCTCGTCGTCGGCTGCGAACCGGACGGGGTCGACGAGGGGATCGGGCTGAGCGCCGCGGTGGCCGCCGCGGTGCCGCAGGCCGTACGGATGGTCCTGGACCTCGTACACGAAGAAGACCACGGTGCCGTCGCCCGGCGGGCGACGGCCGGCCCCGCCAGAAACTGAGCAGAAGGAAGCCACCACCATGAAGAAGACCCTCGTCTGCGGCCTGTCCGCCGCCGCGATCGCCGTCGTCGTCGCGCAGATCCTCCCCGACGTCAGGCGCTACCTGCGGATGCGCAGCATGTGACCGCGCCCGCCGCCCGGGTCCGGCCCGCAGCTGCACCGAATGGCGCAAGCCCCCGCGGGCACCGGCGAGCCGGACCGCGGCAGCACGTCCGACGCCGCTCTAATGACGCAGGGCAGGACGGAGAACCAATGCACGAGATGTCGATCGCCATGGCCGTGGTGGACCAGGTGGAGGAGGCGGCCCGGGCAGGTGGAGCCACTTCGGTCGGGTCCGTCCGGCTCCAGGTCGGCGAACTGGCCGGTGTCGTGCCCGACGCCCTGTCCTTCTGCTTCGGACTCGCCTGTGAAGGGACCGTCCTCGAAGGTGCCGAACTCCTCGTCGATGCCGTGGCGGCCCGCGCGCGATGCGAGCCCTGCGCGGACGAGTGGGCGGTCGGCATGCCGCCCCAGCTGTGCTGTCCGGCCTGCGGCGAGGCGACCGCCGAACTGCTCTCCGGTCGCGAACTGCAGATCGTGAGCGTGCACTGGCAGGACGGCCCCGCGCCGGAACCCACCCGCGAACCGATCCATCAGGAGCTCTGAACGATGTGCCGTGAAGTCGACCTGCAGCAGGCGGTACTCGCCAAGAACGACGCGACGGCGCACAGCCTGCGAGCCGGTCTCGCAGCCCGCGGCACCACCGTCGTCAACCTGCTCTCCAGTCCCGGCAGCGGCAAGACGGAACTGCTGGAACGCGAACTCGGCCGGGCCCGCGAGCGTGGAGTGCCGGTCGCCGCGCTCACCGCGGACCTCGCCACCGAGAACGACGCGGTACGACTGGCCCGCTCCGGCACCCCGGTCAAGCAGGTCCTCACCGACGGGCTCTGCCATCTGGAGGCCGGGATGCTGGGCCGCCATCTCGACAACTGGCTGCCCGACGAAACCCGGATCCTCTTCGTGGAGAACGTCGGCAACCTGGTCTGCCCCGCCTCGTACGACCTCGGGGAGAGCCTCAGGGTCGTCCTCGCCTCGGTGACCGAGGGCGAGGACAAACCGCTGAAGTACCCCACCGCCTTCGGACTGGCTCAGCTCGTCGTCGTCACCAAGACCGACATCGCGGAGGCCGTCGAATTCGACGAAGCGGCTTTCCGTGCCCACGTCCAGCAGGTCAACCCCGGCGTGGAGGTGATCCTGACCGCCGCCCGTCGGGGCCTGGGCGTGGGCGCGCTGCTCGACCGGGCTCTGGCAGCCGCGCAAGGAGACCCGGTCCACACACCGGTGATGGCCCGTCGGCAGCCGTCCCAGGAGCACGCGCACAACCACCGGGAGAACGCGGTGCGCTCCCACACCCACACGCACACCCACACCGGCACCCATACGCACACCCACCCGGACATCGGCACCCACGAGCACCCGCACACCGGCCCGCATACGCACGCGCACCCCGACGAGGCGCTCGTCGCGACGGCCGTCCCCGCCTCCGGGGCCCAGCGGCGATCGTGACGACGCCACAGCCGGCCGTGGCCGCCGCAGCCGTGCAGCGCCGGCGGGTGGTGGTCCGCGGCGTCGTGCAGGGTGTCGGATTCCGCCCCTATCTGTACGCCCGGGCCACCGGGCTCGGCCTGGCCGGACACGTCACCAACACCACCGAGGGCGTCGTCGCCGAGGTCGAGGGCGCACCGGCCGCAGTGGCGTTGTTCTGCGACCGGATCGCGGCGGACGCGCCGCCCCTCGCCCTGGTGGACTCCGTCGACCACCGGGAAGTCCCCGCATCGGGCGGGAACCGCTTCACCATCGTGGACTCCCGGACCGACGGACCGGCCCGCACCCTCGTCTCCCCGGACGTGGCCACCTGCGCCGCCTGTCTCGGTGAACTCGCCGACCCGGCGGACCGGCGCCACCGCCACCCGTTCATCACCTGCACGCACTGCGGGCCCCGCTACACGATCGTCACCGGAGTGCCGTACGACCGTGCGCACACGACCATGGCCCGGTTCCCGATGTGCGGCGACTGTGCCCGCGAGTACTCCGACCCGGCCGACCGGCGCTTCCACGCCCAGCCGGTGGCCTGCCCGGCCTGCGGACCGCGACTGCGACTGCTCGTCGGGCGCGCGGGCGGCGCGCTGCCCCCGGAGCCCGTGTCCGGGCCGGATCCGGTCGCGGAGGCCCGGAGACTGCTGGCCGGCGGCTCGGTCGTCGCGGTCAAGGGGCTCGGCGGCTACCACCTCGCGTGCGACGCGGAGAACTCCGACGCCGTGACCCTGCTGCGCCGCAGGAAGGCCCGTGGCGACAAGCCGTTCGCTCTGATGGCCCGGGACATCGACGCGATCGCCCCTCTCGTCCTGCTGGGCGACGAGGAGCGGTCCCTGCTCACCGGCGGGGTCAGGCCCGTCGTCCTGCTCCGGCGCCGGGCCGGTGCACGGCCCGGCCACGGTGACCCCTGGCCCTCGGAAGCGGTCGCACCGGGCAGCGCCGACCTCGGCGTCATGCTTGCGTACACTCCGCTGCACCACCTGCTGCTCGGCCTGCCCGGCGACCCGCCGGGACCACGACTGCTGGTCATGACCAGCGGGAACGTAGCGGGCGAGCCGATCGTCACCGACGACGAGGAGGCCCTGGAGCGGCTCGCCCTCCTGGCCGATGCCTGGCTCACGCACGACCGTCCGATCCATGTCCCGTGCGACGACTCGGTGGTGCGCGTCTGCGACGGGGAGCGGCTGATCGTGCGCCGCTCGCGCGGCTACGCGCCGCTGCCGCTCACTCTGCCGCATCCGGTACCGGCGACCCTCGCCACCGGCGGCGACCTGAAGAACGTCTTCTGCCTCGCCGAGGACCACCGGGCCTGGCTCTCCGGCCACATCGGCGACATGGACGACCTCGCCACCCAGGACGCCTTCGAACGCGCCGAACGGCAACTGGAGACCATCACCGGCGTGCGGCCCACAACGCTGGCCACCGACCGCCACCCCGGGTACCGCACCGGCCGGTGGGCACTGCGCCGGGCCGAGGGACGGCGGATCGTACGTGTGCAGCACCACCACGCACACATCGCCGCCGCGATGGCCGAGCACGGCCGGGACGGCAGCCGTCAGGTGATCGGTGTCGCGTTCGACGGCACCGGCTACGGCGACGACGGGGCGGTGTGGGGCGGCGAGATCATGCTGGCCGACTACGACGGGTACCGCCGCTTCGCGCACCTCGCCTACGCCCCGTTGCCCGGTGCGGACGCCGCCGTGCACCGCCCCTACCGGATGGCGCTTGCCCATCTGTACGCGGCGGGCATCGCCTGGTCGGACGACCTGCCCTGCGCGGCAGCCTGCCCTCCGGACGAACGGCGGGTGTTGAGACGCCAGTTGGAGCGCAACTTGAACTGCGTCCCCACTTCGAGCATGGGTCGGCTGTTCGACGCGGTGTCCTCGCTGGCGGGCATCTGCCACCGTGCCGGTTACGAGGCCCAGGCCGCCGTCGAACTGGAGGCGGCGGCGGTGGGCGCCGCCGCCGACCACGGTGCCGGATACGGCTTCGCGGTCCGTCCCGCGGACATGGGCGACGCCCCCGCACTGCTCATGGACCCCGCGCCCGTACTGGCCGCCGTCGTCGGGGACGTACGCGCCGGTGCGGCGCCGGCGCTCGTAGCCGCACGCTTCCACGCGGCCGTCGCGCAGTGTGTCCTGACGGTGTGCGCCGACGCGCGCGAACGGCACGGCCTGGACGAAGTGGCCCTGACCGGAGGCGTGTTCGCCAACACCCTGCTCTCCTCCCTGTGCGCCCGGACGCTGAGCGAGCACGGCTTCACCGTTCTGCGCCACCGGGAGGTCCCCCCGAACGACGGCGGACTGGCGCTCGGCCAGCTCATGGTGGCCGCCCGCACCGGAGCTGCGCGCCCGGGTGCCACCGCCGACTGACGCCCGGCCCGGAAGAGCCGGGTGACGCCCCCCACAGCAAGGAGCAGCCATGTGCCTGGCGGTACCCGGCAGAGTGACGGACATCGAGGAACGCGACGGGACCCGGATGGCCACCGTCGACTTCGGCGGAGTGGTCAAGGAGGTGTGCCTGGAGTACCTGCCGGACCTCCAGGTCGGCGAGTACGCCATTGTCCATGTGGGGTTCGCCCTGCAGCGGCTCGATGAGGAGTCGGCCCGGAAGACGCTCGAACTCTTCGCCGAACTCGGACTGTTGCAGGAGGAGTTCGGGGATCCGTGGGAATCGGCCGCGGAGGCCGGCGGGACGTCCCGGTCCGCCGGCGACGGCACGCCGCAGGAGGTCCAGAAGTGAAGTACATCGAAGAGTTCCAGGACCCGGACCTGGCCCGCCGGTTGCTCGACGACATCCACTCCATCGTCACCCGGCCGTGGGCGCTCATGGAGGTCTGCGGCGGACAGACACACACCATCATCCGGCACGGAATCGACCAGCTCCTGCCGGAGCAGGTCGAACTGATCCACGGCCCGGGGTGTCCCGTCTGCGTCACCCCGCTGGAAGTCATCGACAAGGCGCTGGAGATCGCTTCCCGCCCGGAAGTGATCTTCTGCTCGTTCGGTGACATGCTCCGGGTTCCCGGGACCGGCCGTGACCTGTTCCGGGTCCGCAGCGAGGGCGGCGACGTACGGGTCGTCTACTCGCCGCTCGACGCTCTGAAGATCGCGCAGCAGAACCCGGGCCGTGAGGTGGTGTTCTTCGGGATCGGCTTCGAGACCACCGCACCGCCCAACGCCATGACGGTGTATCAGGCACGCAGGCTCGGCATCACCAACTTCAGTCTGCTGGTCTCCCATGTGCGGGTCCCCCCGGCCATCGAGGCGATCATGCAGTCGCCCTCCTGCCGGGTGCAGGGTTTCCTCGCCGCAGGCCATGTCTGCAGCGTGATGGGCACGCGGGAGTACCCGGAACTGGCCGAGCGCTTCCAGGTGCCCATCGTCGTCACCGGGTTCGAGCCGCTGGACATCCTCGAAGGAGTACGGCGCACCGTCGCGCAGCTGGAGCGCGGCGAGCACACCGTGGACAACGCGTATCCACGGGCCGTGCGCCCGGAGGGGAACCCGGCGGCCCTCGCGATGCTGGACGACGTCTTCGAGGTCACCGACCGCGCATGGCGCGGCATCGGCACCATCCCCGCGAGCGGTTGGCGGCTCTCCCCTCGCTACCGTGACTACGACGCCGAGTACCGCTTCTCGGTCACCGGAATCGACACGAAGGAACCCGCCGAATGCCGCAGCGGTGAGGTTCTGCAAGGACTGCTGAAGCCCCACGAGTGCGAGGCCTTCGGTACCACCTGTACGCCGCGCAACCCGCTCGGAGCCACCATGGTCTCCAACGAGGGCGCCTGCGCCGCCTACTACCTCTACCGGCGCCTGGACATCAGGACCGCAGCCAGGGAGACGAGCCCCGTTGCCTGAGACCACCGAAGCACCGAACGCCCCCGTCGGCGCGGCACCGGCCACCACCGCCGGCCCGCCCCTGCTCGACCTCACGGCATGGACCTGCCCGGCGCCGCTGCGCGACCAGCCGCGGGTGGTGATGGGCCACGGCGGCGGTGGAGCACTCTCCGCCGAGCTCGTCCAGCACGTCTTCGCGCCAGCCTTCGGAGGCGAAGTACTGTCACAACTGGCCGACTCCGCAGTGGTCTCGCTCGGCGGGGCCCGACTGGCCTTCTCCACCGACTCGTTCGTCGTACGTCCGCTCTTCTTCCCCGGCGGCAGCATCGGCGACCTCGCGGTCAACGGCACGGTCAACGACCTGGCCATGAGCGGAGCCCGGGCCGCCTACCTGTCCTGCGGTTTCATCCTGGAGGAGGGGGTCGAGGTCGAGGTCGTCGCACGCGTCGCGGGTGCGCTGGGCGCCGCCGCGCGCGCCGCGGGCGTCGAGGTGGCGACCGGCGACACCAAGGTCGTGGAGGCCGGTCACGGCGACGGCATCTTCATCAACACCGCCGGTATCGGTCTCGTCCCTGCCGGCGTCGATCTCCGGCCGCAGCGGGTGGTCCCCGGCGACGTCGTGATCGTCAGCGGTGCGATCGGCGTGCACGGTGTGGCGATCATGAGTGTGCGGGAGGGCCTGGAGTTCGGCGTGGAGATCGAGAGCGACTGCGCCGCGCTGGGCGGGCTGGTGGAGGCCATGCTCGCGGTCACCCCCGACCTCCATGTCCTTCGCGATCCCACGCGCGGCGGGCTGGCGGCGGCGCTCAACGAGATCGCCGCGGCCTCCGGCACCGGCGTGGTCATCGAGGAACGCAAGGTTCCGGTCCCGTCGGCCGTGGCCAACGCCTGCGCCGTACTGGGGCTTGACCCGATGTACGTGGCCAACGAGGGAAAACTCGTCGCGTTCGTCCCCCGAGAGCACGCCGAGGCCGTCCTGGAGGCGATGCGGTCGCATCCGCTCGGCGCGGAGGCAACCGTGATCGGCGAGGCGGTGGAGGCGCACCCCGGTATGGTCGTCGCCCGCACCGGGCTCGGCGGCACGCGGGTGGTCGACCTGCCGATCGGGGAGCAACTGCCCAGGATCTGCTGAACCGGGCCGGGTGCAGGTGGGTTGTCCGCCGCGACAGGCAACCCACCTCCATCATGGCTCCGGCCGCCCGGTCGCGGTGGATTCGTCCCGTGACTGCGGACCCTGCGGGCGCGCCACCGGCGTCCGGGCCGTGGGACCGCCGGTCACAGCAGCTTCGGCAGCAGTCGCACCTCGGCCTCGGGAAGCTTGGTCCACCAGTGCCGGTAGCGGCTGTAGACCTCCGGCTCCCGGTCGGCGAGGAGCGCCGTCAAGGACCGGGCCTCCGCCGCGAGTCCGTCCCAGACGGCAGGCGGGAGGGGGTGGAAGGCGGTGGCCTCGATGCCGCCCTCCACCGGCCGCCACACACCGGCGACATATCCGTCCACCAGCAGGGTGGGCAGCACGTCACCGTTGTTCCGGATGACCAGAGGGCGGTAGGCCGGGGGTATCACCCGGCTGCGGTCGGCGTAGGCCAGCAGAACGCCGTCCCACATCGCCATGAGCCGGGGTGGGGCGGGGAGGTCCGCGGACGGCCGACAGGCACCCGCGAGGTCGAACACCACGACGCCGTCCGGGCCCTGGAGCTGTTCCACGGCGCCTTCCAGAGCGCGCAGGGCGTCCCGGACGGGTGCCCGCTGCACCATGGCGAACTGCGCCACGTCCGCCACCGACGCCGGCCCGAAACCTGCCAGATAGCGCAGGATCAACGCCCGCAGCGCCTCCGGTTCGACTGCCCGCCCTGTCGGCGCCGGGCCGGTCCCGGCCGCGACGAAGGACGGCCGGACACCGAACGACCACGGTGCGCCCGCCGGGGCGTGATGCAGCGGCGCGTACGCCCTCAGCCCCCACCACGCCCCGTCCCTCCGCTCCGCGCCGAGCCGCTCCTCGACCCAGGCCTGCATCTCGGCCGCGCTCCGCGGCCGGCCGGCGAAGGCCAGCAGCTCCGGCACCAGCGTCTCGGCATCCGCGGGCCTCAGCCCCGTGGCGGCGAACCGATGACCGAGCCGGGAGCCGTACAGCGTCGGCTGCATCGCCGCACGGAAGACCTGGTAGTCGTCGGTGTGCACGGCGTGCAGGGTGATCCGCATCAAGGTCGCCTTGACCACGGAGCGCCGCGAGAAGGCGTCGTCCAACTCGGCGGGAGCGAAGCCGGCCAGCCGGTTCCAGAGCGCGACATACGGTGAGGCCGGGTGTTGCGCCTGGAGCGCGACCACGCGCCTCATCCCGTCGAGGACGGTCAACGGCTCCCGTGCGGAAAGCAGTTGGCGACTGAGGGTGGCCCGGTTGAGTTCGCGCGCGGTGATCTTCACACCGCAGGATTCTGCCGTGACCGCCGTGCGTCCGCCACGGCTCTGCGGGCGGTGCTCGGCGCCGGCCACGCCCTGCCGCTCACCGGCATGACCGCCGGCTTCACTTCGCGGCTGTCCGGCCCTCCGGGAGGCGGCTCGTCGAAAATCCATGGCAGCGGACCCATTGACCTGCTTTGTTCACAGATCTAGCCTCCATTCTCATACGTGGACGCAGTTGGCATGAAGTCGGGGCTGAAAGGCGGCAGGGTTCAGCATGGAGACCGAGAGGGCGGCACAGAGGCTGCGTGCCGGTACGCCCGGTCACGCGCCGGACTTCCCTCTCGCCGGCTTCCGCAAGGACCGTACCCGCGATCCGCGGATCCACCGGGCCCCGCTTCACGGCCGGCCCGCGGCGCCGACGGCCGAGGCCGTCACCGGACCGCGCGGTCTCCGCGCCCGCCCGGTGCGCGCGCCACTGACCGGCCCCGCCCCGATCGGCCCGGGAACGCCCCTCGACGACGGCCCGAGCCCGGTCGGAGCCGTACGAAGACCTGTCTGACGACCGCCGCACGACCCGTCCGACGCACCCGCGCCCCCGCGGGGACCCCAAGCGGACGCCCGTCGTGATTGCACGCGGCCCGGACGGGATCCGGGCCGTCCCCCCACATGCGCTCCGGCCATCCGACCCACAGTTCAAAGGGGAACTGCCTTGCCTCTCGTCGTAGTCGGAATCAGCGTTCTGATTCTGCTGCTGCTCATGACCAAGCTGAGGCTGAACGGCTTCGCCGCCCTCCTCCTGGTGGCGGTCGGTGTCGGTGTCGTCCAGGGGATCGCGCTGGAGAAGATCCCGGACGTCCTCGCGGAGGGCATCGGCGGCCAGATCGGCGACACGATGCTCACCATCGGGCTCGGCGCCATGGTCGGCCGTGTCATGGGGGATTCGGGCGCCGCCCAACGCATCGCCGGCAAGCTCCTCGACGCCTTCGGCCCCCGCTGGGTCCAACTGGCCATGGTGGTCACCTCTATGCTCATAGGCGTGACCATGTTCTACGAGGTCGCCTTCATCATCATCGTGCCGATCGCGTTCACCCTGGTGAGGGTCACCGGGGCCAAGCTGCTCCAGGTCGGGCTGCCGATGTCGATCGCCCTGTCCACCATGCACAGCTTCCTGCCGCCGCACCCCGGCCCCACCTCCGTCGCGGGAACCTTTCACGCGTCCATCGGGCTGACGCTGTTCTACGGCCTGTTCATCGCCGTCCCGGTCGGCGCGCTCATCTCGCTCGCGTGGCCGCGGCTGCCGTTCGTCCGGGCGATGAACCCGGACGTCCCCAAGGGCCTGGTCAGCGATCGGGAGTTCACCGACGAGGAGATGCCCGGCCTCGGCTGGTCGCTGTCCGTGGCGCTCTTCCCCGTCGTCCTGATCGCCGGCGCCGCCGTGACCGACCTGGTCACGTCCGCCGACACCCCGCTCCTCCACCTGGTCGCCTTCATCGGCTCGGCACCGATCGCGCTCCTGCTGACCCTCCTCCTGGCGGTCTGGGCATTCGGCCCGCGGATCGGCCGCGGCCTCGCGGATGTCAGCGCATCCTGCAGCTCGGCCGCGCAGGCGATGGCGATGATCCTCCTGGTGATCGGAGCGGGCGGCGCGTTCAAGAACGTGCTCGTCGAGGGCGGGATCTCCGACTACATCAAGGGCGCCACGGACAGCTGGCCCATCTCGCCGATCCTGCTCGCCTGGCTCATCGCGGTCATCCTCCGCGTGGCACTCGGCTCGGCGACGGTCGCCGTCGTCACCGCCGCCGGTGTGGTGCTGCCGCTCCTGGCGGGCAGCGGGACCCACCCCGAGATGATGGTGCTCGCCGTGACCTGCGGCTCGATCGCCTTCTCCCACGTCAACGATCCCGGATTCTGGCTTTTCAAGGAGTACTTCAATCTCTCGGTCATCGACGCGATCAAGGTCCGTACCACCTATACGACGGTGCTCGCGGTCCTCGGCCTGGGCGGTGTCCTGGCCGCCGAGTGGGTCCTCGACGTCCTCAACCTCTGATCACTTCGCCCGCGTCACCCCCGTACACAAGGATTCTGATGAACATGAGCCAGCCGACCGTCACCGCGTTCTCCGTCTACCCGGTGGCCGGACGGGACTGCATGGAGCTGAACCTCTCCGGCGCCCACGGCCCCTACTTCACCCGCAACGTGGTGGTCCTCCAGGACTCCGAGGGGCGGACCGGACTGGGGGAGGTACCGGGCGGAGAGAAGATCACGCAGACGCTGCGGGACGCCGAATCCCTCGTGCTCGGAGCGAAGTTGGGGGACTACAAGCGAGTCCTGCGCGAGATCGGGGACAGGTTCGCGGGACGCGACTTCGGTGGCCGCGGTGACCAGACCTTCGACCTGCGGACGACGGTGCACGCCGTCACCGCCGTGGAGTCAGCGCTCCTCGACCTGCTGGGGCAGCACCTCGACCTGCCCGTCGCGGCCCTGCTCGGTGACGGGCAGCAACGCGACTCCGTACGGGTGCTCGGCTACCTCTTCTACGTAGGTGACCCCGACCGGACCGATCTGGAGTACGCCCGCGAGTCCGGCTCGCCCGTCGACTGGTACCGCGTCCGGCACGAGGAGGCCCTGACACCGGAGGCGATCGTGCGTCAGGCCGAGGCCACCTACGAGCTCTACGGCTTCCGGGACTTCAAGCTCAAGGGCGGTGTCCTGGAGGGCGCCGAGGAGGTCAAGGCCGTACGCGCCCTCAAGGACCGCTTCCCCGAGGCCCGGATCACCCTCGACCCGAACGGCGCGTGGTCGCTGAGCGAGGCGATCGAACTCTGCCGTCCGCTGGTCGGCACGCTCGCCTACGCCGAGGACCCCTGCGGCGCCGAGGACGGCTACAGCGGACGGGAGATCCTGGCTGAATTCCGCCGCGCCACGGGCCTCCCGACCGCGACCAACATGGTCGCCACGGACTGGCGGCAGCTGACCCATGCGCTGGCCCTGCAGTCGGTGTCCATCCCTCTGGCAGACCCGCACTTCTGGACCATGCAGGGGTCGGTCCGCGTCGCTCAGCTCTGTCATGAGATGGGCCTGACCTGGGGCTGTCACTCCAACAACCACTTCGACATCTCGCTCGCCATGGTGACCCACTGCGGTGCCGCGGCCCCCGGCGAGTACAACGCCCTCGACACCCACTGGATCTGGCAGGAAGGCCTGGAGCGGCTCACCACCGCCCCGCCGCGCATCGTCGACGGCGAGATCGCCGTGCCCGACTCCCCGGGCCTCGGGGTTCAGCTCGACATGGACCGGCTCCTCGCGGCCCACGACCTCTACCGGCAGAAGGCGCTGGACGCGCGTGACGACGCCGTCGGCATGCGGTACCTCGTTCCCGACTGGAAGTTCGACGGAAAGCGGCCCTGCCTGGTGCGTTAGGTGATCGATTCCAAGGGGCTGCCCAGGGACACCGGGGGCGTGGGGCCAGGGGCCTCGTCCTGTTCATGCTTCGGCAGCACCTCGTCCGCCCTCTTCCACGGTGGTGTGGCGCAGGACACGGGAACGGCGATTCGAAGGATGAGGCCGTCGTCAGGACGATCGGCGACCTGCTGGGCAGTGTGATCATGCCGCCCGCGACCGCCTCCGCCCTGTACAAGGCTGTCGCCAGGATTCCCGGCATCACCTGGATCCCCGACGCCGCCGACGCGGCCGGACGCCACGGCATCGGCATCACCCACAGGGACGCCGGTTCCGCGACCCGGTCCGTGTTGATCTTCAACAAGGAGACTCTCAGCTACATCGGCTCGCAGGCGTACTTCATCGACCACAAGGCCGAGGCCGACGCCAGGGGTACTGCGAGCGACGTACTGTTCGGCATCGACGCCGTCATGGAACGCGGGGTCGTCGACCGGTACGGCGAGGTACCCGCGAAGACCGCCGGCTGACTCCGGCCTGTGGACGGGCTCCATGCGGAGCCGATCGCCGGTCTTGCGGCACGGGAGCCCGGACGGAGGTCATGCGGCCCGGGCTCCCGGGCGGACGGCGTCGGGCGCGGGGAAGTCCGCCGGGTGCTCCGGTATCTCCTGCTCCGTCCAAATGATCTTGCCGTCGCCTACGTACCGGGTTCCCCAGCGCCGGGTGAGCTGAGCGACGAGGAAGAGACCTCGACCGCCCTCGTCCGTGGTCCTGGCATGCCTCAGGCGCGGCGAGGTGCTGCTCTCGTCCGAGACCTCGCAGGTCAGGGAAGTCTGGCGCAGAAGCCGTATCCGTATCGGCCCGGCGGCGTACCGGATCGCATTGGTCACCAACTCGCTGACGATGAGCTCGGTCATCATCGTCAGTTCCTCCAGACCCCACGCACGGAGCTGTTCCGCGGTCCGCGCGCGGGCGCCGGCCACCGCGGCCGGGTCGGCTGCGACGTCCCACGAGACGACGTGGTCGGCGCTGAGCGCGTGGGTCCGCGCCAGCAGCAGAGCGACGTCGTCGGGCTGGGGTACGGGGAGGAGCTTCTCGACCACGGATGCGCACAGCGCCTCCAGCGGCTCGCCGTGCCGGGCCAGCGTGCGGCCGAGGAGCGACATCCCCTGTTCGACGTCCCGGTCGGAACCCCCGGTCAGCCCGTTGGTGTACAGGCCGAGCAGGCTGCCTTCGGGCAGCGCGATCTCCATGGCCTCGAAGGGAAGTCCGCCCAGCCCCAGGGGCGGACCCGCGGGCAGTTCGGGAAAGCTGACCTCTCCGTCGGGGGTGACGACGGCGGGCGGCGGATGTCCGGCACGCGCCATCGTGCACCGCTGCGCGACCGGGTCGTAGACGACGTACAGGCAGGTGGCGCCGACCACGTTCGCGACGGTCGTGGCGTCATCGGGCTGCTCCTCGCTCAGCCGGATCACCAGGTCGTCCAGGTGGGCCATCAGTTCATCGGGGGGAAGGTCCATGTCGGCGAGCGTGTGCACCGCGGTACGGAGCCGTCCCATGGCCGCGGCGGCCGCCATCCCGTGCCCGACCACGTCGCCGACCACCAGGGCGACCCGCGCCCCGGAAAGCGGGATGACGTCGAACCAGTCACCGCCCACTCCGTCCTTCGCGTCCGCCGGAAGGTAGGCGGATACCACGTCCACGGCCATTCCGCCCGTCAGCGTGTGCGGGAGCAGACTGCGCTGAAGGGTGAGCGCCGCATTGTGCTCCCGGGTGTAGCGCCTGGCGTTGTCCACGCACACGGCCGCCCGTGCCACCAGTTCGCGGGCCAGCAGGACGTCGTCCGGTTCGAACGGGGTCAGATTCACGGAACGGATGAAGGTGGTCAGGCCCAGCACGGTGTCCCGCGCCCTCATGGGTACGGAAATGAGGGAGTGGAGCCCGAACTCACGGACCTTCGCTGCTCGGGCGGGCTGCTCGGTCTCCCACGCGTGGTCGAAGGGGTCGAGGACCGGGATGAGGACCGGATCACCGCCGATGAGGTAACGCAGGTCGTGCGGTGGGGGCGCGAACCCCACCCGGTCCCCGACACGGGCCACGGCCTCCGGACAGCCCTCGCGCACCGACCTCAGACCCGCACGTCGCATCATCGGCTCGATTATCGCCGGCCCCCCGGCGGACAGCGGGGTCCTGGGCCCCTCGTTGCCGAGGGCCGGTTCCAGCAGGTCCACGATCACGAAGTCGGCGAAGCGGGGCACGGCGAAATCCGCCAGTTCCTGGGCCGTCCGCATCACATCGAGGGTGCTGCCGAGACGGGCTCCGGCCTCGTTGATCATCGACAGGCGCTGCTGGGCGTTCCACCGGTCGGTCACGTCCAGAACCATGTAGCAGACACCCGTGACGGAGTCGTCCAGGTCGACCAGCGGGAAGAACGAGGCGGAGTAGGCGTGCCGGTGGTGTGGATCGGCCCAGCTCCAGCCCGTGTACTCGTAGTCGCTGACCGGGATTCTGGTGTGCAGGACGCCGCGCATCACGGTCTCGATCGCGTCGGTCTGCAGACCCGGCAGTATGTCCGTCATCCGCAGCCCCATCCGCTGTTCCCGTGTGACGCCGCCGATGCGTTCCAGGGTGTCGTTCACCCAGACGTAGCGCAGTTGCCGGTCCAGCACCGCCATGCCCAGCGGCGAGCGGGTCAGGAATCCGTCGAGGACGGATTCCCCCATCGCCCACTGTGGACTCCGCTCCCGCCCGGAGAGCAGAAAACACTCCCTGCCGTCGAGGTGGAACGGGGCCGAGACCTGCACGACCGTGTCGACCGGCCGCCCGTCGCGGTGCCGAACGGCGATCGGACCGTTCCACGACCTGCCCGCGCGGCAGCGTTCGGCGATGCCGGCCGCCGCCCGGCCCGGGTCCCCGGGCATCGCCAGCAGGTGACCTGCGGAGCGGCCGACCACTTCCGCGGCGGAGTACCCGAGGAGCTCCTCCGCGGCCCGGGTCCAGCTGAGTACCGTTCCCTGCCCGGTGACGACGGCCGTCGCGTCGCCGGGCACCGTGAACGAGCCCCGCGGCCCGCCCGGCGGCTCGTCGGGGCGGGGGTCGGACTGCCGGCGCGCGGATGCCATGTCCGGTCACCACCCATCCCTCACACCTCCCATGGTCCCGCTTTCCACGGAAGGCGCGCGGGCATGGCTCGGAAGTGACCTGTGCGGGGGGTGACGGTTGCGGGAACAACAACGGGCCGCGCCAGGGCATCCCGGGCTCACCGAGCCGCGCCGCCGGTCGCCGTAAGCCGCGTGAAGCCGGGGCCGGGCGAACGACGGTCGCGCCGGACTCCGGCCGGTCCCCGCCCGGCACACGGCGGTCCCGTCGGAAGGGCTACTCGAAGCGCGCGGTGTCGCCCGCTCCCCGGCGTACGATCGTCGCCTCGCCGTCGGAGAAGTCGATGACCGTGGTCGGTTCGGTGCCGCAGTCGCCGGAGTCGACCACCGCGTCCACCACGTGATCGAGCCGCTCCTTGATCTCCCAACCCTGCGTCATCGGCTCACTCTCGTCGGGCAGCAGCAGGGTGCTGGAGAGCAGCGGTTCACCGAGCTCGGCGACCAGGGCCTGAGCGACGGCATGGTCGGGAATACGGACTCCGACCGTCTTCTTCTTCGGGTGCAGCAGCTGGCGCGGCACCTCCTTCGTCGCCGGGAGGATGAAGGTGTACCTGCCGGGCGTGGCCGCCTTGATGGCGCGGAACACGTCGTTGTCGACGTGTACGAACTGGCCCAGCTGTGCGAAGTCCTGACACACGAGGGTGAAGTGGTGACGGTCGTCGAGGTTACGGATCGACCGGATCCGGCCGATCCCGTCACGGTTGCCGAGCTGGCATCCCAGCGCGTAGCAGGAGTCCGTCGGGTACGCGACGAGCGCACCGGAACGGATGCTCGCGGCCACGGTGCTGATCGTGCGCCGCTGAGGGTTGTCGGGATGCACGTCGAAGTAGTTCGCCATCAGCCGAGCCTATGCGATCGGCGCAGCCCGGGCCGGAGCCGGTCACCGACCAGGGAGAAGACGCCTCGGACGGTGGCCTCGCGGGGCCGGCACACCGCCGGCCGCCGCTCGTACGGAGCAGGCCCGGCCCCTCCATCGGAGTGGTGCCTACCCCGGCATCTCCGTCCGTTCCCACCACTCGTAGACGGGCAATCGGCCCTCGGCGGTCTCCTGCTGGCGGCTCGTGACCTTGAAGTGCTCGTACCCTCCACGGAACGGAATCTTGAGGTCGGGCCCGGGCGTGGTGAGGGAGACGGTCCGCTCGGGAAGATCGTCGGGGCCGCCCTCGAGGACAGCCTTCGTCGCGTCGGTCATGCCGAGAGTTTCCCCGCAGAGTCGTCCGGCTTCTCCGAGACGCGCCGACATGCCCGCCGAAGCGGCGAAAAGCCCGCTCACTGCCTCCCGTGCCGCGCAAGGCCGTCAGCCCAGTGCGGACGCGCCCTTGCCGGGCGCGCCGGCGGAGAGCCGTCCGCCGCCACCTGCCTGCAAAAGGGGCAACCGAGGTAACTCGTCGGTCCGGCCCCACATTTCACACTCCGTACATTGAACGGGTCGTTCCGCTGCCCCTACTCTCGCGGCATGGCAGCAGACATCGCGCTCGCTGCTCGCCGGCACGTCGATTTCGGGCGGCTGGCGAGTTCACTCTGTAGCGTCGCCCGGGTGTGACCGCCGCGATCGGAATCCGCTCGTCGATCCACGACCCGGCCGACTCGCGCCCACCCCTGCCGCGGGACTCCCCGCCTCCCGCCATTCGGTAACAGCATCCGCCATCGCACTGCGAATTTTCCGGAATTCCTCCGTGCCGTTCTCCGGACCGGCGCGCCCCCACCGCAGGAAAGCAGGAGGGCACACCGATGAGTGATCGAGACAAGTCGCACGTCAGCCGCAGAGGGTTTCTCGCCGGTACGGCCGCAGCCGCGGCCACGGCCGCCGTACCTGCGGTCGCCCGGACGGCGACGGCCGCGCCCGCACCGGCGGCAGGCCGCCCGAACATTCTGCTGATCGTCACCGACGACCAGCCCAAGCACACCGACTGGGCCATCGGGAAGACCATCGACTGGATCGCCGGCCAGGGCGTGAAATTCACCAACGGCCATGTCACCACCCCGCTTTGCGCGCCCTCACGCTCCTCGGTCTTCTCCGGCCGCTACGCACACAACCACGGCGTGCGGAACAACGCGGCCGCGTACTCGCTGGACCAGAACACCACCGTGCAGCGCTATCTGAAGCAGGCCGGCTACCGCACCGGGCTGTTCGGCAAATACCTCAATGCCTGGAACCTCGCCGACAGCCCGCCGCATTTCGAGGACTTCGCGCTGCTCCAGCCCGCGTACGTGAACGCCCGATGGAACGTCAACGGCACGGTCGGGACGATCGACGGGTACACCACCGGCATCGTCAAGGACCGGACGCTCGACTTCCTCGACAAGGCCGCCACCGACGCCCGTCCCTGGTTCGCCTACGTCACCCCGTACGCCTCGCACGGACCCCGTACACCCGAGGCCAAGTACGCCGGCATCGCGGTGCCGGAGTGGAACGGCCGCCCCTCGGTGCCCGAGGCCGACCGGAGCGACAAGCCGCCGTACATCCGGAACGCCGTCGGCACGCCGGACGACGGCCGGCGGATCCGCGCGGAGCAGCTGCGGACCCTCCTCTCCGTCGACGACGCGGTCCAGGCGTTCAAGGACAAGCTGACGGCCCTCGGCCAGCTGGACAACACCCTCGTCATCTACATCGGTGACAACGGCTTCGGCTGGGCCGACCACGGATGGACGGCGAAGTCGGTGCCCTACAGTCCGGCCCACGAGGTGCCGTTCTACCTCTCCTGGCCGGCCGGTGGCCTGGGTACCGGCACGGTCGACAGCCGGATCGTCGCCAACATCGACATCGCGCCGACCATTCTCGACGCCGCCGGGATCGTCCCCGACACGCCGCAGGACGGCAGGTCGCTGCTCACCTCGTACAGTCGCGACCACCTGCTCGTCGAATGGTGGAAGCAGGGCACCGGCACGGGGGACCACAACACCTGGGCGTCCTACGTCGGCAAGGACAAGCAGTACGTCGAGTACTACGCCCTGCACACCGACGCCGACGGCACGGTCTCCGGCACCGGTCAGGTGAAGTTCCGGGAGTACTACGACCTGGTCGAGGACCCGTTCCAGCTCACCAACAAGCTCTACGGAGCGACACCGGCGGACGAACAGAACCTGGGCATCCCCGCCCTGGCCGCCGGGCTCGCCGCCGACCGCTCCGGCTGAGGCCGCCCCGCGAGCCGCGGCGGGCACGCGGCATCAGCCACGGCGCACCACCCGGCCGGGCACCGGCGGGTGCCCGGCCGTACCGACCGAACCGACGACCTCCACGGAGTCACCAGTCATGACCGCCCCGCCCCCCTCCTGTTGTACACCCGGCCACGGCACCCAGGCCGGCACGGTACGGATCGACGCCCCCGCCCGGCCCTCATCGGCGCCCCGTGTCCTGCGGCAGCTCATCGATCTGCCGGGCGGGCGGTTCCTCATGGGCACCGAGGACACGGACGGATTCCCGGCCGACGGCGAGGGCCCGGTCCGGGAGGTGGAGGTCGCCGCCTTCCGGATCGCTCCCACGACGGTGACCAACGCCCAGTTCGCCACTTTCGTCAAAGCGACCGGTCATGTCACCGAAGCCGAACACTTCGGCTCCTCGTTCGTCTTCACCGGCCTGCTCCCGGACGAACTCGCCCGCACCGCCAGGCCGGTGGCGGAGGTGCCGTGGTGGCAAGCGGTGACCGGCGCCACCTGGAAGCACCCCGAGGGGCCGGGGTCGACCATCGGGTCCCGGCAGAACCACCCCGTCGTCCATGTCTCCTGGAACGACGCGCAGGCCTACTGCGCCTGGTCCGGCACCAGGCTGCCCACCGAGGCCGAGTGGGAGTACGCGGCCCGCGGCGGCCTGGAGCAGCGACGCTACCCGTGGGGCGACGAACTGGCCCCGGACGCACGCCGGATGCTCAACATCTGGCAGGGAGTCTTCCCCACCGCGCACACCGGCGCCCACCTCGGAACCGTGCCGGTGAAGTCGTACCGCCCCAACGGCTACGGACTCCACAACACCGTCGGAAACGTGTGGGAGTGGTGCTCCGACTGGTTCAGTGCGGACTTCCACCGATCGAACCCCCGCTCGGACCCGACGGGTCCGCCCACGGGTTCGGCCCGGGTGATGCGGGGTGGTTCCTATCTGTGCCACGACTCCTACTGCAACCGTTACCGCGTCGCCGCCCGCAGCTCCAACACCCCGGACAGCTCGACATCCAACACCGGCTTCCGGGTGGCGGCCCGGAATGCGGATCGGGGCGGGGCGTGACAGGCGGCGGTTCCTGGACCGCTGCGCCTACACTTCCGCCGACCGGCCGGTCGGCCGTGGTGCTGTTCCCGGCGGGCTCAGGGCCAGTTCGGCCCAGATGGTCTTGCCGCGGCGGGAGGGGCGTACCCCCCAGCGCTGGGTCAGCTGGGCGGTGATGAACAGGCCGCGTCCGCCCTCGTCGGTGTCGAGCGCGCGGCGCAGCTGCGGGGCGGTGCTGCTGTCGTCGGTGACTTCGCAGATCATTGCGCGATCACGGACGAGCCGGACCTCGATGGGACCCTCCGCGTAGCGGACAGCGTTGGTGACCAGCTCGCTGACGACGAGCGCGGTGCTGTCGGCGAGGTCGTCGGTCACCTCCCAGTCGGTGAGCCGAGCGGCCACCAGCCTCCTTGCCCTGGAGACCACTTCCGCATGGTTGGGAAGGGTCCAGGAGGCCGTGTGACCGGCGCCGAGTGTCCGGGTGCGGGCCAGGAGGAGGTAGGCGTCCTGGCGCGGTTGAGCGGGCGCGATGGCATCGACGATCGCGTCGCAGCATGCCTGAAGCGAGACCGGGAGCCCGGCCGCGATGCGTCGCAGCCGTTCCAGCGGCAGGAGCGGGGAGTGGCGGTCGTCGCCGAGCAGCGCGGTGTTGTACAGCAGCAAGGTGGTGCCTTCGGGGATGACGCGCTCGACGACGGTGTACTCCGCCATGCCTTGTCCGAGCGCGGGGCCCCGCCGGACGTCGAAGATCTCGACCACGCCGCCCTCGTGCAGGAGGACGGGCGCGGGGTGTCCGGCGCTGGCCACGGTGCACAGGCGCGACACGGGGTCGTAGACCGCGTACAGGCAGGTCGCGGTCGGGGTCCGGTCGGGGCCGCCCCCGTTCGCACCGTCATGGGAGCAGGCCTCAGGCCCGACGGCGAGGTCGTGGAGGCGTTCCAGGATCTCGTCGGGCGGCAGGTCGAGGTCGGAGAGCGCGGCGATCGCGGCACGGAGCTCACCCATTGCGGCCGCGGCGTTGGTGAGCTGCCCGGTGGCGTCACCCGAGATGAGGGCGACCCGGGCCCCGGACAGTGGCAGGACGTCGAACCAGCCACCGCCGGCTCCCGCGGGCAGCGACTTGTGCGCGATCTCCACGGCCGACGGAACCAATGCTTCGGACTGGCGGATTCCGCGCTGCAGGATCCTCGCCACCGCATGCTCGCGCCTGTAGAGGCGGGCGTTGTCGAGGCACAGTGCGGCATGCGAGGTCAGTTGCTCGGCAAGTGCCAGGTCATCGCGGTTGAAGCGGACCGGATTGTGCCAGCGGTAGAAGCAGGCCAGGCCGAGGACCACCCCGCGGGCCCGCATCGGCGCGATGATCATGGAGTGGACGCCGACAGCCAGAATCCGTGCGTGGCGCTTGTGCCCGGGATCCAGCCAGGCGGCGTCCGGCCGCAGATGGCGAATGATCTGAGGCGCCGCCCTTGCCAGCGCCTGTCGGTGGGGTGTGCCGACAGGGTAGGTGCTGACTTCCCCGACCACAGGGAAACCCTGGCGCCCGCCACCTGCGACGGAGCGGAAACCAGCACGCCGCAGGGCGGCATGCTGTACGTCCGCGTGGGGGACGGGTGCCTGGCCGCGTAGCACGGAGTCGAGCACATCCACGGCGACGGTGTCGGCCAGTTCCGGGACGGTCAGTGCGCAGAACTCCCCGGCGGTGCGGAACACGTCAAGGGTCGTTCCGACAGAGGCGGCGCCCCGGTTGAGCAGCTGCAGCCTTGCCTCGGCTCCTGCTCTCCGTGTGATGTCGGTGAGAGCGACCGCTACGCCCAGCACCGTCCCGTCCGCATCCTGAAGCCGGAAGAGCGCCGCCGACACGACGGCCGCAACCCTCGGATCCACGCGGCTCCGTACGTGAAGGCGCAGGTCGACGGTGGGCCTGTCGGTTTCGAGTTCGTCGCGGATGGCACGCTCGAGGATTTCGGACTCGGTCACGTCGAAGGCCCCGAGCACCTCATCGAGGGGTCTGCCCATCATCGGTTCGAGGGGGAACAGGTCACTGAGGCCGGCGGCGGTATTGACCCGGACGAGTCTCAGGTCCGGGTCGAACACATGTAGCCCCACCGGCAACTGGGAGAACACCGCGTTCACGACGGCTTCGTCCAGGCGCCCCCCGCCCACGCTTCCCGCACCGTGGTCGTTGCTCACGAAGGCCCCTTTCCGAGCGGGGACGAGACGGTACCGGGACCTGCGCGGTCGGAACGCCGAGCCGGCCGTCGGCCCACCGCCCGGGTGCCTCGGCGCCGCGGTCGGACTCGGTGGCCGGCCCGCTGCGCCTGCTCCCTGTCGTGTCCGCCCGTCGACCCGGGCCTGCCGCCGAGGGCGGCAGGGGGCGGGACGCCCGAAGGAGCGTCCGTGCGGCGCGGCGCACGTGCAACGCGGAGCCCGCGGGTGGTCGCCGGTCACGGCTGCCACGATGGCACATGGCGGATCGGAGTGCTCCTTTTCCGTGACCGCCGATCCGCGGGGAACGGGCGCGCCGACCCATGGGCGGGCGATCCCGGTCCCCGCGGTCCGAATCTCCCGGCCACGACCCGGATGGAGCAGCCATGGTGGTGGGCGCACCGGATCCCGGCGAGCGTGGGACCGGACCGATGCTGCGGGGCCGTCCCTCGTCCCACCGGAAGGACACGGCCGTGAACATTCACCGACAAAGCGCCGGGGACGGACAGCCGACGCCGACCGGGGTGTGCGAGGGCACCGCCCGTTTCGACGACACCCGCGACCGGGAGGGCGAGCGACACGGATTCCTCGGGATGCCGGAGGACACCGGGATCAAGGTCGAGGACGGCCGTCCGGTAGGGGATCGCACGGATCGGCGCCTCGGCCGCTGGTGCCGTAGTGCGCCCGGGCGCGGGCATGGGCCTGCGGTTCCGCGCCCAGCGCGTCGAGCCCCAGCAGCACGGAGCCCAGCACGGGTCGCTCGGCCACCACGCGGACGACGGCCCCCGGGGCCTGCTGCGCAAGCAGGGAACGAATGCGGCCGTCCAGTTGCGGGTGGCGGGCGGCCAGCACACTGCCGCCCAACAGCACGGGCACCTCTTCCGTGAGCAGTCCGAGTCGGGAGAGGGCGACGGCGGCCATGGCGACGACCTCGTCGGCCATCCGGTCCACCAGGGAGCGGGCGACCGGATCACCCTGGGCGGCCGTCGCGAACAGCACCGGTGTCAGCTCGTGCTGCCGCTGCGCCGTGATGCGTTCCAGATGCAGAGCCTCGATCAGCGCGTACATGGACGGCAGCCCGAAGTGTTCGGGCAGGGCGCTCATCAGGGCGGTGGGCTCGCCGCGGCCGTCCTCGGCGCGCGCCGCGTGCCACAGGGCCTCCTCGGCCAGCCCTCTGCCGCCGCCCCAGTCGCCGGAGATGCGGCCGATGGCGGGGAAACGGGCGGTGCGACCGTCGGGCAGCAGACCCGCGCAGTTGATGCCCGCGCCGCACACGACGGCTACTCCTCGTGGCTCGGCGTCCTCCAGGAGGCCGGCGCGCAGCACCGCGAAGGTGTCGTTGCGTACGTCGACACTCCGGGCCCAGCCGCGGCGCCGGATCGCCTCCTCCAACTGCTTCTCCTCCACCGGGAGATCGGCGTTGGCCAGGCAGGCGGAGACGTGGGTGCTGGTGGTGACACCCGCCGACCTCAGCGCCTCCTCGGCCGCCTTGGCGAGGACGTCGACAGCCGCTTCGACACCCGCCCGGGACGGCTGGAAGCCGCCGCCCCGGGCCGTGCCGAGGACGGTGCCGTCGCCGGCGGCCACGGCGACGTCGGTTTTGCTGTTGCCGGCGTCGATGGCGAGGACGGTGGCGTTCACGCCCACGCGAGGTGCTCCCGGTTGTGTGCGATCAGTTTGTC
>NZ_JBHVWN010000074.1:0-37807 GCF_042882275.1 Streptomyces sp. NPDC058231
CTTCCTCGCGGCGATGGCCGTTCAGGAACGCGAAAAAGGGGTGACGCGGCCGACACACCCGACCTCGTGGACCTCACCCCGGCAGAAATCCGTCGCCTGCTGGCAGTTGAACCCCGCCGCCCTGCACGACGCGATCACGCAATGAGCTGGTCGCACTGGAGACGCCGCCACCAAGCACGCGCCCGACACTGCCACTACATGCGGCGCGGCCACCCGTTCGCGGGACGGTCTGCCAAGACCGCCCCGCAGCCAAACCCACCCCGCTACAATCCCCACACTCAAGCCGTTGACCAGCGGTAATGGAGAAGTCCGGCTGGAGTATTAGTACTCCAGCTGTAGATCGTGATTCTGAGGGGGCCTGCCTGACGCAGGCCCCCTCGTCGGGGGTGGGGCGCGTCAGGTGCCCAATTGGGCGTTGAGGAAGCGATAAATGCCGTCGCGGATGCATGGTGGAATGTTGGAGACCGGCAGGTCTTCGGGGCTGAAGAACTGGAGCTTTACGCCTTCGGTAAGTTCCAGGGTGGTCTCGTCGCCGTCCCATGAGGCGGCGAAGACGGTGAGGATCTTGTTGGCATTGCTGGGGTCGTGGATGTCGAAGAGCTCAGTCATGTCATCGAGGGCAAGGCCGACCTCTTCGTTGAGTTCACGGACGATCGTCTGGGCGGGGATCTCGCCGGGTTCGCAACTGCCGCCCAGCAGGCTCCAGTGCCCTGGCCAGGCGATGCCCTGGATGTCATCGCGCAGATGCAGGAGGAGGTCGTCGCGTCCGTTCACAATGATCACGACTGCTCCGCGCGGCTCGGCAGCAGGTGGCCTGTCGGCAAGAGTCTTGCGGTTCATCCGCTCACCGTAGTGAGTCGACTGTCAGTCACACGAGTGCGGATCCCCCGCGGATTGCGCACTGCTGGCGGTGGTAGTGGCTTGCTTGGGATCGGGCCTGGTGGCGGCGTCGCCAGTGGGACCAGCGCAGCCGGTGTGCTGTGTCGTGGACTGGCCGGACGACCAGTGTGATGAACAAGCGCTGGATCTCGTTGCAGGTGAGCGGGATCAGGTTGTCCGAGGTGTGTTGGCGGGCTTGTTCGTCGGCGCGGACGACGGCCAGGAAGGCGTGGGCGAGCATGGCGAGGGTGACCCAGCGGGTCCAGGATGTGAAGCGGCGGACCTGGTGCTCGTCGAGCCCGGCCAAGCCCTTACCGGACTGGAAGGTCTCCTCCACACGCCATCTGCTGCCCGCGACCTTCACCAGCGTGGTGAGCGGCACCGGCGTGGGCGAGTAGCAGCGGTAGAAGGCGAGTTCGCCCGTGCTGCGATTGCGGCGGATCAGCAGTTGGTGACTGCTGGGGTCGGGGTGGGTGAGGTCGATGACGGCCCAGTCGTAGAAACGGTGCCCTTTGGCACCTGCACCGGCGGACAGCTTCTGCCAAGCCCGCTTCGGCACCCGCTTGGCCAGGGTGCCGGCACGGAACTTCCCAGCACGGGTGGAGACTTCATGAGTGCAAGCGACGGCAAGCACGTAGCCGCAGCTGCGCTCCTCCAGAGCTGTTCGCAGCCGCGGGTTGCCGCCGTAGACCTCGTCGCCGGCGACCCACGGAGCGCGATGACCTGCGTCCAGGAACCGGCCGATCATGCGGGCGGCCAGCTCTGGCTTGGTGGCGAAGGCGGTCTCTTCACCGAGCCCACCGGCCCGACAGCGGTTGGGATCCGATGTCCACGAGCGCGGGACGTAGAGTTCCCGGTCCACTGCGGCGTGACCGCGGCTGCCCGCGTAGACAAGGTAGACAGCGACTTGCGAGTTCTCGATCCTGCCCGCGGTGCCGGTGTACTGCCGCTGGACGCCGACCGTGTGCGTGCCTTTCTTCACGTCCCCGGTCTCATCGACCACGAGCACCGCATGCTCGTCGTGAAGGTGCTCGACGACGTAACCGCGCAGGTCGTCTCGGACAGCGTCGGCATCCCACTTGGCCCGGTTCAGCAGATGCTGCATCGCATCCGGGGTCGCCTCCCCAGCCCACTCGGCGATGGTCCAGCAGTTCTTCCGTGGCAGGTCCGAGAGCAGCCCGAGCAGCAACCGCCGTGTCCGGCGGCGGGGTTCGACCCGGGCGAACCGTCCTGCGATCCGGGCCATCAGGCCCTCGAAAGCCTCCTGCCAGCGGGCAAAGTCTACGCTGTGACCTGCGGCCACCGCATGATCGTTCGTCTTCACACACCGATGATCAACGGTGGCCAAACTCATCTCTGCACCGGCCCCCACCAGCAAGATCACGATCTACAGCTGGAGTATTAGCAGCTGCGGCGTTGCGGACCCACCGACCGCCGTGGCATCGCGTGCGTCAGCAGAAACCTGAGGTCGCCACACAACCCGGCCCGGGCCGATGGCCGCCAAGGACGCCACCTGGGCGGCGACGCTGAACGGGTTCGAGTGCGTCACATTTCGCGAGACCACCACTTCGTTGATGTCCGTCGTTGCCAGCAGGACCGCTGCGGTGACAACAGGATCCAGCCTGCCGCGTACGCGGTCATGGACCTGATCGGCGATACCGAAACGGTCGGTCTGCAAGCTCAGACCGTCCTCGAGCGTGATGAAGTCGATGCCACCTGATGCGGCCGCGTGCCCCCAGTTCGTCCAGTAGGTGCCATCGAAGACCTCCGCGGCATCAGTCACTGATGACAACAACCACGAGGCCGGGTGCCAACCCGTGCCCTCCAACGCCAAGCCGAGCCGAAACGAGCCAGAGTCCGTCGAATCCTTTTCCATGACTCGATTGCACAACCATCACATTGATGTGAGGGTCAACCCGCGAACAACCTCCTGACCCGCAACAGCTGAGGGGCCGCGCAGATAGGCGCGGTGGGGAGCCCCGTCGCGAATCAGGCACAGGCTGGGTGGTCACAGAGCTGCCACGCTCTGTGATCACCAGGGTCTGCCTCGAACGGAGCGACTGAAGGTACAGGGGTTCCGTGGCTTGGTCAGACCGCTGGTGCAGCCATCGGGGAGCGTGTTGCGGCGGAGATGAGAATTTCGCGAGGTACCCGCCCTACTGCGGTGAGGGCGCGGCCCACTGGGTAGGCGTGGGCGCCTGCCGGGAGGTTTCCGCGGCGACCACTGAGTACCACGTCGATGGAGCCCATGGTGGTGTGCGATTGCCTGGTTCGGTCCAATCGCCGCAGTGTTTGGCGAGCGACTGCCTCCGCGCTGTCGTACAGGGTGGTTCCGGCGGGCAGGCTCTGCAGAATCTCCGGCGCCACCAGGGGGTAGTGCGTGCATCCCAGCACCACGGAGTCGCAATTTTTGGGGGTTCGCTCGGCCGCGTCGGCGATCGCTTCCGCTGCTGCGGCCATGTCGCCGTGGTCGATCGCCTCGGCCAGACCGGGACATGCGACACGCGCGACAGCCCGACCGTTCGCGTAGTCCGCGATCAGGCGATCCTGGTAGTCACTCGACGTGGTGCGGACGGTTGCCCACACGGCGATGCCTTGGCCGGTTGCCGCGGCCGATTTCACGGCGGGCACGGTTCCGATCACGGGCACGCGCGGCTCGAACCTCTCGCGCAGAGCGTCGATCGCGGTGACGGTGGCGGTGTTGCAGGGAACCACGATGGCCTCCGCGCCTCGCTGAACGGCCAATTGAGCGGCGGTGAACAGACGGTCCGTGACGAAGGAAGCCGTTCTCGATCCCCAGGGTGCTCCGTCGGGGTCCAGAAGCAGAAGCAGATCGCGTTCCGGGGCGAGGTGTCGAAGCCAGCCTGCAGTGGAAAGGAGGCCAAACCCTGAGTCGATCAATGCCACTGTCATAGGGTCAAGTTACCAGCCAGATCTTGCCGCTTGGCTGGACTGGTACGGCCCATGGACCACTGCGAAGTTCCCTGAATGAGTAGGCGTGGTGGCCGGTGGAGGCTCCGTTGGGTGTATCCCCCTGGGGGGAAGCCCTGACCTTCGGCCGGAGTGGCCAGCGCGTGTCCGATCTTGGCCTGTCGCCGCCGAGGTTGCAGTCGTGGAGGTCGCTGACGTGCCCTTGCTCCAGCTGGTGGCGGTCGGCCTGCGGCCTCAACTCTTCTGAGGGGCTCCTGGGTCGAGCCCATTGGCCTATGGTTTGCGTTCATGGTCATCCCACAGTCGACAGATCCCTCCGTCTTCCACTCAGCACTCCGCGAACAGTTCGAGGCCTTCCTCCATGAGCATCGATCCGCTCTCAACGAGAGCTTGAACGGGTTGACCGAAGAACAGGCGCGTCGGCCATTGGTCACGTCCAAGACCACGTTGCTGGGCCTCGTCAAGCACGCCACGTTTGTCGAGAAGGTCTGGTTCGACGAGGCGATCACATGCCGATCTCGCACGGAGATCGGCATCCCCGACTCGCCTGACGAGTCGTTCGACCTCGACGACGGCGACACGATCGCCTCCGTCCAGCGCGCCTACCAGCAGGCCTGCACGGCGTCCCGTAAGGCCGCCGCAGAGCTGTCGCTGGACGAGCTCGTACGGGGGAACCGCCGGGGTCCGCTGCCGCTGCGTTGGGTTTACCTCCATGCGCTGCGCGAACTGGCCCAGCACTGCGGGCACGCGGACATCCTCCGGGAGCAGATCCTCGACAGCACAACGCGCCGCGGCTAGAGCAGTCCGGCCGAGGACACGCGGCCAGGGCACGTCGAGCCGGCAGTGGTGAACGGGATCGCGACCTGGCTGGCCCAAGGGCGGGCGGCCAAAGGTCAGGGCAGATCAAGGCTCCCCTCCGGAGGAGCTACGCCCATCTCCGTTTGAGCCCGCTCCCGCCGAGCGTTTCTGGCAGGCGGCTTGGAGCTGGCGTGGAAGTCGTGGCGGTTCGCTCCGGCCAGCACGCGTCCCAGCAAAATTCCGTAACCACCCGTCATGCCCGAGCGTTTCAGGCCCTGTTTGCCGCGATCAACGGGCGAGCGCCCTGCGACCTCTCCGCCGGGGGCTTTGGTGATGGAGCCGTCGATGAAGTGGACCTCGTTGCCGAGCAACACACCCTTGTGACCGCGATCGTCCCTGACAAGGACCCGGAACGGGAGCCGACGGTGTGTTTCACCCCTGACGGGCGGCACGTGCATTGCGTTGCCGGCCAGCACGGCGTCGTGAATCAGACCGCTGGGCATACATGTGGCCAGGGGGCCGAGACGACGTGTGGGTCAGGGTCCGTCCTCGCGATCTTGGGTACCGGGGGACGGGTTTGCTCTCGAGACTCCCTAGGATCTGCGTATGATCGCTGACCTGCAGTGTGTGGTGCTGGATTGTTCCGATCCGGCGGAACTCGCCATGTTCTACCAGTCGGTGCTGGGTGGCACCGTCAATCAGCAGGACAAGCGGTGGGCGCTGGGCGACGGCTGGGCGACATTGCACACGGTGTCCGGGCTTGTCCTTGCCTTTCAGCGGGCGGCGGAGTATCAGCCGCCGCTGTGGCCCGACCCCGCCCGCCCTCAGCAGTTTCACCTGGACTTCGGCGTCGCGGACCTCGACCGAGCTCAGGAGCAGGTGCTGGCCCGGGGAGCGAGGGTGCTGGACGAGGGTGCCGACGGGCGGAGCTGGCGTATCTATGCTGATCCCGCAGGGCATCCGTTCTGCCTGGTCCGCCACTGAGGGCAGATCTCCCGGCTGCACTCGTGCGGGATCACGACCGCAGCCAGATGAGGCAAGGCGGGCGGCGATGCCGCGGTAGTGGGTCCGTGCTTCTCGTACCGGGTCGCCACGGCTCTGAACCGCTGCGGCTTTTCCGACGGGCCCGCTCCGCCGCGTGCGAGCTCTGTACCGGGCTTCGCCGAAGCCCGGAGACGGTCCGCCGCGTGGTCCCCGACGTGGGCGGGCGGCCTTGTGATCCTTCTTCTCCCGGATCACGTGCCGGATAGCGCGCTTGCGGAGGTGGGAGCGGGTCATACGGATGCTGTCGATACGAAGGGACCCTGCCCCGCATGGGGTAGGGTCCCTTCGGCCGTCTGCGCGGGCTGTGCGTGGCCGCTGGTCACAGGCCACTGGTCCGGGCTGAGCTGCGGCGCCGGTCCGTACAGGATCCCGGCAGCCGACCCACAGAAATGCCCCGATCACGGAGCGTGAGTTCTGGGGTTACTAACAGTTCTGGCGCAGATATGGAGTGGCACCGCACAGACGATGGCTCCCGGTGCCCCATATCGGTTCGTAAGCGCCAGTCGTCGCTGGCGACTCCGATGTCGATGCGTTGCTCTGCCGGGAGCCTAGCCAGTTGCCGAGATGGGTGTCACTCGGGTCGATGAACGTCTTCATCGGCGGTGCGGCTCTCACCGGTTGCCTGGTGTAAT
Organism: Streptomyces sp. NPDC058231; assembly: GCF_042882275.1. Lineage (NCBI taxonomy): Bacteria > Bacillati > Actinomycetota > Actinomycetes > Kitasatosporales > Streptomycetaceae > Streptomyces > Streptomyces sp. NPDC058231. The sequence goes on from NZ_JBHVWN010000074.1 coordinate 6,285, forward strand.
AGCTAGCTTCCTCCTTATTTGTCCATAGTCAAGAGAGGAAGCGAGAAAGATTCAGTTACTGGAGTCCCCTTGCGGAGGCGGGCGGCGCGCCCAGGCCCGCATCCCGTCGGCGAGGGCGGCAAGACCTGCTCGCGGATGATGGCGCGGGGGCGGGATACCCGCCGTACATGGACTTCGATGGATCGGGCGCCTGGGCCGACGCCGAGCTCGACAATCGGGTCCGCGCCGGGTGGTCGCCGACCCTCGCCTACCGTCGCTCCCTCCTACAGCGCAGCTGCCGCGATCGCCTGGTCGATGCGGCCCACCCACCTGGCGTTCCAGGTCCGCAGGGTGCGGAGTCGAGGTAGGTCCGGCCGGATATCGTACATACGTTCCAGCCTGTGCGGTACGAACTGCGCCGTCCCTCGGCGCTGACTGGACCACTGCATGCGCCGCCTCATCCGCCACCACCCCACGCGGCGGCCCCGTGCGCCGCTCGCAGACACACTGGCCGTTCTGCAAGGGGCAGCCCGGGAGGCGGGGGTCGGGGTCGACCTGACCATCGTGACCGAAGAGTCGTGGCCTGCCACCGTGGACCGCATCGATCAGCCAAGTAAGCCGGGTGAACTCGGCGTATTCGATCAAGTTGGCAGAAACCGCGACCACCCCACGCGTGATGCGGCGGCGCCCCTGCTCAGGAGGCGGGCTCGACCATTCCGGGCGATGTCACTGGTCTGTCCTAGAGTCCTGGCCATGACGACTCTCATGATCGATGCCGGTCCAGTTGCGCCGACTGCCCGAGTGACCCGGACCGGTGGAGTGCCTCTGGCGCCGGCCGGCACTCCGTGGCCCTGCTGCACTTCGTGCAAAGGCCCGATGCAGTTCCTCGTCCAGGTGGTCCTGGATGATCTCGGAGAGGGGGTTGAGGACCGCGGAGTCCTCGCCTTGTTCGCGTGCCAGAACGACCCTGGTATGTGCGGCGACTGGGAGCCGGACTCCGGCGGGAACCAGGCCTTGCTCTTCCCCACGAATGGCCTTGAGCCACTACCCCAGCCCGAAGGCGGTGTCGATGAGGCACAGCTTCTGCTTGGTTCCGTTCGGGCAGTCAGCTTGTTGCATGTGGACGAGCCCGACTACGACCGGGCCGGCGAGAAGTGGGCAACGGGAAACGACCGCCCCGCGTCATCCGTGCTCGGCCAGCTCGGGGGTGACCCCGCCTGGATTCAGGGCGACGAGACCCCGTCCTGCACATCGTGCGCCATTCCGATGCCACTGATCGTCCAGCTTGAGGAAGGTCCGGACCACAGCACCGCAATGAACTTCGGCGGCTGCGGCAGCGCCTATGCGTTTGCCTGCGAACCATGCGGCCGCGCGAAGTTCCTGTGGCAGCGCTGAGGCGGCCTGACGACCTAGTCGTCGGCGTCCATCGCCCTGGGCGGCCACAGACGCGTCGTCGGTCACGTCGACGGGGACGTAGCGTGCGTCGAGCGCAGCGGCGGTCTCCTCGCCCTGCTCGCGGTTGCGTGCTCCGACCAGCACGGTGTGGCCGCACTCGATCAAGCGACGGGCGGTCTCGCGACCGAGACCCTTGTTGGCTCCGGTGATGAAGGTGATCGTCATGCGTTCGATATTGGTCCCGAGGAGGGAGGCTGACCAGGGATGCTTCGACGGTAGGAAGACCGGTACCACCCTCGCGCCCACACGCACGACCGGGGATGCAGGAGGATCGAGATCATGTCGACGACGCCCGGAACCGGACTGGGCTCGATGATCCACACGTGGCGGGATCGGCTACCGTGGCCGCTGCGACTCCTCGACGGTGACTTCCCCGACCGTGACCTCATGATGGGCATCGCGGAGCACAACCTCCAAGAGGCGCTCGCCTTCCTACCCTCAGATGATCGCTGAACCCTTGGAATGGATCATCTAGATGCGTTCGGCGGCCTTGAGGAGCCACTGAGGCAGGTAGGGGGATTCGACTCGGATGTCCCAGCCCCTTCGGCGGGCGTGGCAGGCGAGCGCGAGGACATCGAGGTCGATCGTGGCGTCCGGATCGCCGGCGCGGTCAGCAACCTGGTAGTGATCGCGGTGGGCTTCGAGTGCATCGGCCAGAGCCAGGTTGAAGCTCTCCTCGTCACCCTCCACGAGCTGCGACAGCAGTACGGCCGGTGCCGGGAAGAAGCCCCATTCCTTGGCCTTCTCGACCTCCCGCAGCGCCCGCTCCGCCGCCGGCTCGGGATCCACACCCCTCAGATAGGAGTGGAGGGCCTCCCGGTACGCGGCGTAGGCGGAGCCGTCCTTGCCGGCAACCGCAGGGCCCGTGAGAACCAGGGGGGCGAGGTCCTCGCGTACGCCGGTGATCAGGGCGAAGGCGGTGGCGTTCGCCCAGTTGCCAGCGCCTGCCGCCTCGCCCCGCCCCGCGGGGTAGCGCAGTTTCCGGCCGTCGACGGTCACCTCGGCCTCGGTGCCCGGCTCTGCCAGGGCGATGCGGAACAGGGCCGCCCCCAGCTGTGAGGCCAGTCGCAGGTTCGCGAGCTGGGCATCCGTGACATCGGCGGAATTCCCGGCGCGCCACTTGAAGAGGAGCTCCTGGTATCGCATGGCGCTCCTGAGCTGCCCTACCGTGAGGGGCTTTCCTTCCACCGGGGTGATGGCCTCCCGGGTGTACTGGTCCAGCAAGGTCTCACTTTCCGCGTTCATGCTCCGGTCGCGTGCCGGCCGCTCGACCACCAGCGGTCCTGCAGCCAGCGCGGCTACCGCGTCAGGTCGCCGGTCTCGGCCGAAACCCGCGATCCTCGGGCCGCGGGTCGCGAAACCGGTGATCAGGGCGTGTGGGAGGTAGTCAGTGTGGAGGGCCGGCGACCAGCCCAGGGTCCGGTACGCGAGCGCGGCCAGGCCGAGCGGCAGGAGCGGGAGGAGAGTGGCCGGCGAGGCAGTAGGGCCATGCACGGTGGTGTGTGCGAGCAGGAGGGTGGTCAGCCCGGAGTCGAAGGACTCCCGGTCCTCGGCGGCCACGGCGCGCAGGATCGACAGCGCCACGCTCTCCGGCCGGTCGAGGAGGCTTTCGCCGGTCTCCTCAGCCCGGTAGCGGATACGGGCCAGCGCGGCGTCGACGGCAGCGAGCTTCGCCTGCACGCTCGGCGGGTAGTCCTGGTCCTCTCCAGTGTCATCGAGGACCATGGCCATGAACCCCGTGGCGAGCTCGCCGGCTGGGCTTCCCTGTGCCGTCTCAACGAACTTCTCGCGCGCGAAGTGGAAGGCCTCACCGTGCCACTTGGCCTTGTCCATAAGGATTGTGAGGCAGAGCGCGTCGATCCACTCGTCAGGGGTGACGCTTTCTTCGGCGTCATCCTCATCACGGGGGTCGTAGCTGATGCCGAAGTTCACGTGGTCCAGGAAGACCTGGAAGGTGCAGTGCGGGTGATACGCCGCGAAGGCGACGGCGCCGGCCGCAGCCTCGGTCGCGTCCTTGAGAGCGGCCTTGGCCTCCGGGGTCCCGAGGCTGGGTGTCTCGACGGAGAGGGCGCCCAGGTATGCGAGGAACTCGTCGGCGATCGACTGCCATTCGTAGGTGGCCATCCGACCTGCCTTCGACATGGAACGGACCTGTCCCCCGACCCGGTTCGCGAAGTCCTCGCGCGCCGCCGAAATGACGGCCTCGGCTACCTGATGACGCTCTATCCGCACTGCGCTGCTCCTTGATGCCGGTTCGTGCGGACAGCCTAGGCGCAGCATCTGACAGGGGTTGGAGGCGACGTGCTCGGCGCGGGCGGTGAACTGTTCGCTGTTTGCACTTATTGATCGTTCCGTCTGTACGGGGTCCAGGACGGCCTGGTTGATCAGATCAGGACGGCGAGGCCGGCACCTGGGATCCCGCCGGCGATCAGGGCGGGTTCGCCGTGCACGGCGCCCATGCGATTCCGCACTCGGCGACGAGGAAACCACCAGCGAGGCCGGCGATGAGGACCGTGACGACGACGGCGATCAGGAGGAACAGGCCGCAGCCCAGTTGGTCGAGTGAGGCTTCTTCGCGGCTCTGACGTCGCCCGGCACGCATTCTCCTTCGCAGCGTTCCATCGGCGGGCTGCCGAAGTGGTCAACGGCCCAGCGGGTGGAGGTGCCGACGGGGTGTTGATGGCGGACGGTGCTCTAGGCAAACCTGTCCAGCTCAGAGGTCTGAGGTACTCGGCGTAGGACGGCGCTCAGCAGGGTGGCGGCTGTCTCCAGCAGTGCGTCTGCCGAGCGGTGCGTCCGCTGAAAGGAGCAGTTACAAACGAGCCAGGTGTTTGTCCAGTACACAGATGGGACAGGCTGGGTTCCAGTGATTCAGCCGAACCAGAGAAGGCGGAGAGACACATGAGCAACAGAAGGCACGCCGTCGCCCTCGGCTTATGCGGCGCGGTATTTGCAGCGACCACGCTCTTGAGTTCCGGGACAGCGTCCGCCAGCGTAGGCAGCTATCCCTACGACGGTCAGGACCCGTCGGCGTCGGGTTGCAACAACGACGCCATCACTGCCAGCTCTGCGACTGTGGGCGCCGGCGCCACCATCCTGCTGCGCTACAGCCCCAGTTGCCGCACGGTGTGGGCGCACATATCGGGAGCCGCGCCGAAGACCCAGGACAACGCCGGCGGTTCAGCGCTCATATACCGCGAGACGGACGGCGCCGGCATCCGCTGCTACAGCGGCACCGGAACCAGTTGCTACACGCCGATGCTGTACGACGCCGGCATGTCGTCACATGCGACCGGCACCAACGACCCCGGCTGGCAGATATACAGCGGCACCACTGGTTCCTACTAGGCGACTGGCCAGGTCAGGCACACGGCTCCGGTATCGAACACCCAGTTGCCCACCGACCAAGCGCCGGTGGGCACGTACCAGTTGCGGCACCGGGGTGACTCGATGTCTGCGAGGACCACGAACACCATGCCGATCGAACGGTCCGTGATGGGCACGGTCACAACGCCCGGAGTAGTGGCACCGCCCGACGTGACGTCGAAGCCGCAGAGCTGAGGACGCAGGGCCTGAGCTACCAGGACATCGCGGACGCGATGGTGGACGCGGGCAAATAGAGCGCCTGGAAGGCGCACGGCGGGCACAGGCCCAGGCCTTGACGCTCTGGCTCAACGCCGTCTGCAAGACCGCCGCCGAGCTCACCGAAGGCAGTCGAGCGGGCCTTCCACATACACCCCGACGCCTCACACGGGCGCTCGTGAAGCCCCTCACTTGACGGCTTCGACGTACTCGCCGTGGCCATCACCCCGCCGAAGATGGAGGGGCGAGCCGTGCCGAATCCGCATGAGCTCCCGCACCGTGAAGTTCTCCGCCGACACTGCCGCCCCGTAAGACGCCCACCGCGACGCCAGGAACGGCAGTCCGCCCGACCGGTTCAGGTCGGTGCCCGACGGGCGATACACGCGGGGCGTGCCGCCCGTCGACAGCGGAAGGCCGCTCGGCTGGGGTGCCTGCGGCAAGCTCTAGCTGCGCCTCACCGGCAGGGTGAGGGTGGCCGGTCGCAGGCCGGCGGCCCTCGCCGTCAGCGTCACATGGCCCGGTCGCCGATCAGGGCGCAGGATCGCGAGCGCTTTGCCGTGCCAGGTATGGCGTCGGGGCTGCTTGAAGCTGTCGACGTTGTGGGGGTTGCCGTTGCCGACGGCGGCGAGTTCACCGGCCCCGTAGGTCTCGAAGGCCACCTTGAGGGTGGCGTCGGGGACCACGCGGTGGCGACTGTCGGTCACTTCGACGAGCACGTGCGCGAGGTCGTCCCTGGCAGTGGTGAGTTCCTCGACATCCGGAACGAGGCGCAGCCCGACCGGCGCGCCCACCGTCGTGAGCGTCTTACGACCGATCTCTCGGCCGTTCCGGCCGGCGACGGCCGTCAGCTCACCGGGCACGTAGGGGATGGTGAAGGTGGCCATCGCCCGCTCGGGCGCCCTCGCGGCGCCACCGGGCACCTCCCGTCCATTGAGCAGCAGTCGTACGCTGTCGCCCGGCGTGTAGACGTGGACCGTCATCGGGTGGCCATGCTCCACCTCCCAGGTCCAGCTCTCCAGTTCGTCGAAGTAACCCCACCAGACGGCAACTTGTTCCGTCTCCGGCAGTGCGGGGCGCTCGACCAGGAGTTCCACGGGGCTGTGGCCGGACAGCGCTGTCCTCCAGTGGTTCTGCGGTTTGCGTTGACCGATCAGGTCGAAGTCCCCGCAGTTTCCCTGGAAGTAGGGGTACGGATATCCGTACCCTCCCCAGGAGTGATGCAGGGTGCGGGCCGTCGACCAGCCGGGCATGACACTCTGGTCGCCGATGCTCGCACCCGTCCCTTCAGGGGCCATCGGTGTCTTCCCGATGCCCGACTCACCGAGGTAGTCCCAGGCGGCCCACACCCAGCTGCCCACCGCCCAGGCGTGATCGTTCACGAACTTCGTGTCCTGGTGGATGGTCGCGGGAAAGCCCTCGCTCTGAGTCATCGCCCGATCCGGGTGGGCGTCGTGCATGGGTCCGTAGCCCTTGCCGTTGGCGTTGTAGTGCACATCGCCCACGTCGACGTAACTCCAGGAAGGGTCATCCGCCGAGAAGGTCGAACCGCCGCCCACGGTGATGGGCCGAGTGGAGTCGAGAGCACGGAGCGCCTTCGCCATCTCCGCGCCTCGCCGCCCGTTGGTGTTGTCGGTGATCTCGTTGCCCAGCGACCAGATCACGACGCTGGGGTGGTTGCGGTCCCGCAGCACCGTGCTGGTCAGGTCCCGTTCCCACCACTCGGCGAAGTGCAACGCATAGTCGTCGGGGTTCTTTCCCGTGTCCCACATGTCGAAGAATTCGTCCATCACCAGCATTCCGAGCCTGTCGCAGGCGTCGAGCAGGGACGGAGTGGGAGGATTGTGCGCGGTGCGGATGGCGTTGAAGCCTGCCTTCTTGAGGATCTCGACCCTGCGTTCCTCGGATCGGTCGAGCGCGACCGCGCCCATCGGGCCGTGGTCGTGATGGAGGCAGCCGCCGGTTATCTTCACGGGCTTGTCATTGAGCAGGAAGCCGGCCTCGCCGTTCCACACCAGGGAGCGGATCCCGAACGTGGTGACGGCCGTGTCCACGACACGGCCGCGTACCAGTACGTCCGCACGCGCGGTATAGAGGTTGGGTGAGTCCTGGGACCACAGCTCTGCCTGCGATATCGGGACGTCCAGCGAGGAATCTGCGGTGGCACCCGCCCCGACGCTCTGCGCGGATGCCTCCCGGACGTTCACGACCTGCCCGTGCGGGTCGAGGACGGTGACCCGCACGCTCGCCGACGAGGCGGCTACGCCGAGGTTGGCGACCGACACCTTCACCTGCGCGACCGACCGGTGCGCGCTGACCTCGGGAGTCGTCACATGAACGCCCCACAGCGGGATGCGTACGGCCCCGGTCACTGTCAGCCAGGTGTGTCGGTAGATCCCGGATCCCGAGTACCACCGGCTGTTCTGGCCGCTGTTGTCGACCCGGACGGCAAGCACATTCGTGCCCTTCGGGTCCAGGTGCGGGGTCACGTCGTACGCGAACGACGTGTAACCGTAGGGATGGAAGCCCAGATGGGTACCGTTGAGCCACACGTCCGCGTTCTGGTAGACGCCGTCGAACCGCAACTCGACGTGTGTGTCGTTCTCGTCGGCGCCTGACGCAGCGCGGTTTCCGGTGATCTCCGACAGCTTGAAGTGCTTGCGGTACCAACCGACCCCTCCGACCGTGTATGCGGTCGAGCCGCCGTTCTGACTGTTCACCCGGTCGAACGGGCCGATCACCTGCGGGGCGTCGGGCGCTGTCGGGTCAGGGTCCTTCACCGCCAGGAGCGAGGGGTCGCTCGTCGCGCCTCCGTCCTGTGAACTGGCGTACGGCAGGTCCTCGATGCTCCAGTCGTGCGGAAGTTCGAGCCCCCGCCAGGAACCGTCGTCGAACGACGGTGTCTGACCGTCGCCGACATCGCCCCGGAAGAACAGCCAGCCTTCGTCGAAGGACCGGTCCCGGGGCTGTCCGCCCTCGGACCGACCATCCAGGTCGGCCGCGGCAGCCTGCTGATCGACCCCCAATACGGCCGATCCCGCGGCCAGCGCACCGAGTTGAATCATTCGACGCCGCGTCATGCCGCCCGGAGAGTCGCATGGTTCGCGTCGGTTGCCCGCCTCCGACTGCGGCATCTCACTGCTGTGTCCTTGCCGGTCCATCGTCATCTACCCAGTCCCAAGCAGTTCCGAAGTTGTTCAGCATGTCGAACATCGGTCGACATGCTGAACCCTCATTACGGAAGTGTGTGCAGTGGGCTGTGGTGCGTCAAGGCGCCTGTGCGGACGACGTCGCCCGATGCGGGGACCCGCGGGTCAGGGGGATCCCGGCCCGTGGCATCACGGGGACCACAGCTTGACGCGCACCGGAATTGGCCGAATCGAGCTGATGTTCTCCATGGGGGTTGCTAGTGTCCGAAAAACCTGCGCAGCACCGGGCTGTTCGTACGGGGAGGAGTGATCGTGTGAAGAAGTCGGAGCAGGAACACCCGACGAAGAAGGCGGACCAGGTCCGTCCCATGAAGAGGATCGTGGTACGGCGGACCGAGCCCATCAAGGTGACGTCGGCGCCGCTCAACCACCAGCCGGCGATCGCTCTGTGACTCAGGTCGGCCGACATCAGCAGTGCGGGGGCGGTGACCCCCGTACTCTGCCGACCACTCCTGCGAACACGGTCGGCCTGTTGTTGTGCGGGGTTCGGAATTTCCGCTGAGATCCTGAGGTTTCATCCGCTGAGCCTCGTGCCGGACGGCCGTGACGTCATCGTGGGGCGCCGCGACATCGACACTTATGTCGCATTCCCGGCGGACGGCGCGGAGCTGCTGCGACGGTTGCAGGCCGGCGCCGACCTTGAGGAGGCGGGCCGGTGGTATCGCGATCGGTACGGCGAGACCATCGACATGGCCGACTTCCTGGAGACCCTCAGGGAGCTGCAGTTCATCCGCTCACCCGAAGAACCGGATGCCCCGGCCGCCAGGGAGCAGCTGAGTTGGCAACGGCTGGGGCGGATCGTCTACTCCTGGCCGGCCTGGTCCCTCTACGTCGGCATCTGCACGTGGGCAGTACTTCTGACGGCCCATCACCCCTCCTTGCGGCCTCGGTACGAGAGCTTCTTCTTCACGCCGTCACTGCTGCTGACGGAGCTGGGGCTCTTCTTCGGGCAGCTGCCGGGAATCTTCTTCCACGAGGCCTTCCACGCACTGGCCGGCCGGAGGCTCGGTGTTCCCACCCGGCTGGGGCTCGGCAACCGGCTGTACATTCTGGTCTTCGAGACAGACCTGAACGCGTTGTGGGGTGTACCGCGCCGCTCGCGGTACCTGCCTCTGCTCGCCGGGATGGTGGCAGACATGATCTGGTGGTCGGCGCTGACGATCCTGGCCGGACTGACCGGCCCGCACACCTTTCCGGGCACCCTCTTCCTGGCTCTGGCGCTGTCGACACTGCTTCGGCTGGCCTGGCAGTTCTACTTCTATCTGCGGACCGACGTGTACCAGGTCCTCGTGACAGCACTCCGCTGCGTGGATCTGCACCGGACCACCAAGGAATACCTCGGCAACCGGACGCGACGGCTCTTCCGTCGGCCCGCGCGGCACGACGAGGGGCTCTGGCATCCGCGCGACCGACAGGTGGCCCGCTGGTACGTCCACGCGTTCGGGCTCGGCTATCTGTTCACGCTGAGCGTGCTGGCCTGGTTCGTCGTTCCGCTCATGATGCAAGTGGCCTCCGGCATCGCCGCCCGGCTGCTGACCGGTGCCGCGCTCAGTCCGCAGTTCCTGGACGGCTGCCTGGCGCTCCTGCTCAACCTCGTACCGCCGGCGACGGTCGCCGTCATGGTGCTGCGACGACGCAGGGCCCGCCGTACCGCCAACTGACCTGGACACCATGCACTTCACAAACTTCTCGAAGGATCGGAACGAGGAATGTCGAATCATTGCCGGATCAGCGGTCCCTACCAGCGCGACCGCCGCGAGGTCTGGCAGCAGGCCGCCCCGTCTGCCCGAACTGGGACACCTCAACTGCTATTTCGAGAATGCGCACGCGGCGGACGAGCTCGACCGACAATTCCTGGCGATCCTGGTCCGCCGGGTGGACCCCATGGTGCTGACGGTGGGTGTGGGGACGACTGACGCGCTGCTGCCCGAGCCCCTCGCGACCGCACTGGACAGGCACACCAGCCCGTTGTCGGCAGTCGCGCCGGAGGGAATCGACGTGGCACGGGAAGTGGAGGGTGCGCCGTCCGGCCGGCGCACTGCGTGGGCGAGGGCTTTCGTCGACTCGGACGGCACCAGCGACGTACCCCTCGAGCGGGCCGCATACGAGGCCACCGAGCCGGCGACACGACAGCAGTGGCACGACGAACGCGCTGAACTCCTGGAGTCACTGGGCGACTTCGGCCTGCGACTGGGGGCGATTCCGTACCACCGCGCCCATGGCGAGTTCCCCGGCACGCTGGGCGCCGCCGCGTACACGGCCGCCACCGAATACGTCACTGACGTCGGCTACTACCAAGCTGCGGTGCGGATCGGGGGTCTGGGGCGCGACCTGGTCGACCGGGCCACGCAACTGCGACATTTCCGCAGCCTCTTTCTGGACCAGGACATCCCACTGCTCGCGCTGCGCCGCACGGACGAGGCCCGCCAGGTCTACGCGGAACTGCGCTCCCTGTCCTCGGAACCGGCTGTACAGGCACACGCTTCGTACGGCATGGCCATGCTGTACGTCCGTTTCTATCCGCCGGAACAGCGTGACTACGACGAGGCCAGGGCCTGGATCAACAACGCCCTGGCGTTGGCGCGCACGCTGCCTCAGGAGAATCTGCGGGCCCACCTGACCGCCTTCGAACAGAACGGACTGGCCCTGGTGGAGTACCGGATGGGCCGTTTCGACGAGGCGATCCGGGTGGAGACCGAGGCGATGGAACTACTGGACAGCCGGCCCGGTCCGCACCAGTACGAGCCGTACCTCCGCCGTGCGCTGCTCTCCTTCAACCGGGCGCAGGTCTACACCACAGTGGGTCGCTACGACGATGCGGTCCTGGATTTCAGCGCCGTGATCGACCTGTTCCCCGACGAGAGCGATGGATACCTTGAGCGAGGTAACGCGCACCGTCTCGCGGGCCGCGCGCAAGAGGCCCTCGCCGACTACGATCGTGCCATCGCCCGCAATCCCCCGCCCGAGGCGTACTACAACCGGGCCGTCCTGCTGTCGGAGCTCGGCCGCGAGCCGGCGGCCCTGGCCGACTACGACACCCTCCTGGACCTCGACCCCGACCACGTGGGGACGTTGGTCAACAGAGCAGGCATGCACTACGACCGCGGGGACCACGGGAAAGCCCGTCGGGATATCGATCACGGTCTGACGCTGGACCCCGGCAACGCACAGCTCCTTTGCACCCTGGGCCTGCTGGAGATGGCCGACGGCGCCCTGGAGGAGGCGCGGGAAGTTCTCACCCGGGCCATCGGGCTCGCGCCCACGCTGGCCGCTGCCCGGGTCAACCGGGCCGTCCTCGCCTTCGACTGCGGCGACGCCGACGGTGCCATCGACGACCTCACCGAAGCGCTGTCCCTGGGAGAGGACGCTGCGATCCGTTACAACCGGGGGGTGGCTCACCAGCACAGCAGGCACTGGCAGCAGGCCGTCGACGACTTCACCGAGGCACTGCTCCAGGACCGCAGCGAAGCCGCGGACATCCTGCTCCGCCGCGCCGCCTGCCTGCGCGAACTGGGCCGGCTCGTGGAGGCGCAGCACGATTTGGACGAACGCGCCGGACTGCGGACCGCCTAGCACGAGGTCCGGGCACGCGGAAGCCACGTACGGGCCGCGTCGGCGCGACGATCAGTGGGTCGCCGTCACCCATCATCACCACCAGCCCCGTGGGATCCAACCGCGCGCCAGCAGATGCGATCGACGATGAAGAGCCCCAGGCGGCCCGCCGGCCGGGCAGGTCACGCCGTGGCGGGCCACGGCACCGGCGCCCCGCTACATCATGGGGTAGATGTCCCCGCTTGCCATCCCGCTGGCCTGCTCACTGTCGTTCTCGAGCTTGCGTGCCTTCTCCGTCAGGCGTTGACGTTCTTCAGGGTCGGCGGTGCGCTCGGCTGCAACCTTCAGGCCCTTCGCCTCGGCCCGCATCTGCCGTGCACGTCCCCGAACTTCGTCTGCCTCGCTCATAACCGCTCCTTGGAACCGTGAGGGGCGCTGCCCTGCCCCTTCCACCAAACCAGATTTCGGGGGAGGGGCGCATCTCGGGCGGCTGCTGTACACCGCTGAAAGACCGGAGCGGGCAACCGTGGGGCTCGACTGACGGGCGGGGGTGAGACGTTTCCAGGAACGAATGGCCGCGGCGCCGGAGGACCCGGGGAGCTGGTGAACTCGGCGACAGCCAGCAGGAGGCGGCCGGCGTTGACGCCCAAGGTTCACGGCGGCGGAGTCGGAGAAAAGCTCCTGTCAGAAGGAGCGCAGTTCTGGGGCATTCCTCAGTCCGGCTGCTCCGCTTGCTCCGGCCGCTCCGGCTGCCAGAGCACGGTGAATCTCGGAGACCACCACGGATCCGTCACCCACATTCGCGACGGACACCTCGTCCGCCGCTTTGCGTAACATTATTTTCCTGCGTCTGCCGTCGTTACGCATCCGCAACATGGCGGGACGGCCGGCATCGGAGGAGAGGAGCCGAAGGAGGAACACAGGGCACGATGAGCTGTGCCGGCCGAAGGCCGCCATGCCGACGGTCGCATTTCACGGCGGCCTCGACGAGGTCGTGCCACACGTGCCATCGGCCGGGGTGACCTGGAGAGCGTGTGGGGGTCGCAGGTGCAGCATCCGGAGTGCCTCCGTCCGGCGCGCGGCGGCATGAGACAGAGCCCGGGCTCTGTTACGCAAGGGCCGGCCCGCAGCCCGGCCGGCCCGCGCCTCGGGCGGCCATCGGGACCAGCTGCCCGAGAGCGTCACCCGGCTCACGTTCGTCCGGACGCCCGGAGCGCCGGCCTCCCTCGGATCGGGTGAAGCCGCCGCACGTCAACGGGGTGTCGTGTGCTGCCTCTTCACCACCAGGCCCTTCGGTGCCTCGATGTGTGCCGTACCGTCGGCGTCGACGGAGATGTCCAGCCGCCCGCCCGCAACGTCGAGCCCCTCGACCTTCAGCGGGCGGTACGCCTCCGCAAACCCGGGCGCGATCGTGAGCGTTCCGCCGGGGACATCGGCGGAGAGACCCAGCACCGACTGGAGGATCAGGACGGATGAGGCCGCTGCCCAGGCCTGCGGGCGGCAGGATGCCGGATAGGGCGAGGGCCGGGCGTCGGTCGCCGCTCCATGACCGGCGAACAGTTCGGGCAGCCGCGCGTCGAAGACCGCCGAGGTGGTCAGCAGCCCCTCGGACAGGGACGCCGCTGTTTCCGGGAACCCGGCCCTGACCAGTCCGTGCACGGCGATCGCGGTGTCGTGCGGCCAGATGGAACCGATGTGATAGCCGTACGGGTTGTAGGCCACGGAGTCGCTGCTCAGGGTCCGAAGGCCATGGCCCGAGTCGAGATCGGGCGCGCCGAGCCTGGCGGCCAGCAGGGCGCTCTCCTCATGGTTGAGCAGACCCGTGCCCAGCAGGTGGCCGAAACCCGAGGTCACCGAGTCAACCGGCCTCTTCTGCCCGTCGAGCGCCACGGCCGGGTACGGTCCCCGCTCGTCCTCCACCCAGAAGTGTCGGCGGAATCGGTCCCGCAACCGCTCGGCCCATTCCTCCCACTGATCGGCGCCGGGGCGGCCGAAGGCGCGCAGCAGGTCCGCGCCACCGCGGGCCGCCTCGTACGCGTACGCCTGGACCTCGCAGAGCGCGATCGGGGATGCGGCGAGGCTACCGTCCCGATACCGGATGGAGTCGCCCGAGTCCTTCCAACCCTGGTTGGCCAAGCCCCGTCCGGTGTGGTCGATGTACTTGAGAAAGCCGTCCCCGTCCGCGTCACCGTGGTCGCGCATCCAGGCAAGGGCGGCCTCCGCATGTGGCAGGAGCTGTTCGACCTGCTCGGACGCGAGGCCCCAGCGCCAGGAGTCGTGGAGCAGGGTGATCCAGAGCGGGGTGGCATCGACCGTGCCGTAGTAGCAGGGCGGCAGGGAGAAGTTCTCGTTGAAGTTCTGGGGGGCGCGGCGCACTTCGTGCAGTATCTTTCCGGGCTGCTCCTCGTTGTCCTGGTCGGATTTCGTACCCTGCCGGCGGGCGAGTGTGCGCAGCGTCCCCGCGGCAAGATCGGTGCCCAGCGGCAGCAGCATGCGGGCCGCCCACAGCGAGTCGCGGCCGAAGAGGGTGAGGAACCACGGGGCCCCGGCGGCCAGGAACTGGTCGGCCGGCTTCTCCGGGTCGGTCAGCCGCAGCCGGTCGAGATCGGCGGCCGACTGGCTCAGCCACTGATCGAAACGCCGGTCGGCACTTCGCAGCACCGGCGTGCGCCAGGGCAGGCTGTCCGCAGGGGGCGCAGGAAACTGGTCGCCGTCCTCATGCGCCGCGTCGCAGTGCAGCACGGCGCTCCATGACGCACCGGGGGCAAGCTCGACCTCGTACTCCAGTTGTCCGAGGGCCGGGTCGACGGCGGCAGGTTCCGGGGAGCTGGTGAGGCGTACGGCGAAGGTGTCCCTGGCCCAGTCGAGGCCGCCCCCGGCGAGGGTTGCGGAGACCGGGACCGGCGCGCGTCCGGACTTGACATGTTCGATCGGCGCGAGGTCGGTCCCCGCGGAGACTACAAGCCTGACACGGACATGCTGTCGCCCGGCGTTGCCGACTTCGAGGGTCTCCTCCAGGCGCCCGGGGGTCACACGGCGGCGCCGATGCAGGGTGACCGCCGGGTCGGGCGTCTCCTCGCCCAGGCCGCGCAGCACGCTGCGGAAGGCCGCCCGGTCCGCTCCCTCGAGGCGTCCCCGTACTGGTGCGATCACGATTCCGTCCGCCACGACGGTCAGCCGGGCGAGGGCTCTGCTGTCGCCGTGGTAGAAGCCGTCGGCGGCCCCGTCGATCTGCCCGTCCGCCTGCGAGATCGCAAAGCTCGGGGCGTACAGCGTCACACAGGCGTCATGCAGGAACGGCTGGAGACCAACAGCCGCCGGGTCGCCGCCCGATTCGGAGTTCGTCATGTCGTGCGTCTTGACAGTTGTGTCCAACGGAGCAGAACCTCTCAGGCATTGGAGCGTTCCAAGAACCCTAACGACGACCTGAGGTCGCTGACAACGCTTTTGGAACGCTCCAATCAACTCGCCCGTCCGCACGACCGGTTCCGGAGACACTCATGCCCCGCTCCCCGAACACCCCTGGCCCCAAGGCCGGTTCAGTCACCCTGGCCACGGTGGCACGGCGGGCCGGCGTCTCTCCGCAGACGGTCTCGAACGCTCTCAACTCGCCCGAACTGCTGCGGCCGGAGACCCTGGAACGGGTCCGCCGCACCATCGACGAGCTGGGCTATCGCCCGCACCGGGCGGCCCAGACCCTGCGCACCCGCTCCAGCAAGCTCATCGGGTACGGAATCCGTCCCACCACCCCGGGCACCTCGGCCCCGGTCATGGATCGGTTTCTGCACGCCCTGTCCCAGACCGCCGACGAGGCCGGTTACCGGATCCTGCTCTTCGCCTCACCCCCCGGAAGCTCCGGACTCGACGGGTACGAGGAGCTCCTCGACCTGCACAGCGTGGACGGTTTCGTGCTGAGCGGCACCGACCGGGGCGACCAGCGCCAAGCCTGGCTCGAGAAGCGCGGTGTGCCGTTCGTGGGTTTCGGCCGGATGTGGTCCGGCCGGCAGATCGGCGACTGGGTGGATGTCGACGGCGCCTCGGGCACGGACGCGGCGGTGGAACATCTGGTGGCTCTGGGGCATCGCAGAATCGCCTTTCTCGGTTGGCCCCGCGGCTCCGGCGTCGGCGACGACCGCGCCATGGGCTGGCAGCGGGCGATGCGACGGCACGGCCTTCCGGTGCGCGGCAGGCGGGCACAGAGCATCGATGACATCGCCTCGGCGCAGGAGGCTGTCGGACCACTGATCGACGCGGGTGCGACGGCCGTGATCGCCGCCAGCGACATGCTCGCGCTGGGCTGCTACCACGCCCTGCGCGAGCGACGAGCTGTGCCGGGCGCGGACGTCGCGGTCGTCGGCTTCGACGACTCCCCCACGGCTGCGCTCCTCTCCCCCGGGCTGTCCACCGTCGCCCAGCCGCTGGAGGCCGTCGGCCGCGAATGCGTCCGGCTTCTGCTGGCCCGGATGTCGGAACCCGACGCTGCGCCCGAGCGCGTCCTGCTCGAACCGTCCCTCGTCGCGCGGGACAGCACATCCGCGTCGGACGGCTGAACCACCCCCATGCCCGTCCACGGGCCACCGATTCACAGCACGCCCTTCCCGGGCAGCTGAGCCGCAAGCTCATCCCTCTGGAGGAATTCATGCGAACCCGTACGGCCGTCGCCGCGCTCGCCACCTGCGCGGCGCTCCTGGCCGCCACCGGCTGCTCATCCAGCTTCGGCAGCGACAAGCAGCCGGAGCAGGACAGCACCGGCCGGCAGAGACTGACGGTACTGATCGCCACCTCGGGGGACGCCGAGACCCAGGCGGTCAAGGCCGCCACTGCCGCGTATGCCAAGAAGTCGGGCAACTCGGTCTCGGTCGAGGTCGCCAAGGACATGAACCAGCAGCTCGCCCAGTCCTTCGCCGGGCACAAGCCGCCGGACGTCTTCTACGTCAACTCCGACCAGTTCGCGAACTACGCGAAGGGCGGCTCGCTGTACGCGTACGGGGACCGGATATCCGACGCCGACGACTTCTCCGAGCAGCTGCGCGCCTCGTTCTCGTACGACGGGAAACTGGTGTGCCTGCCGAAGGACACCTCCACCCTCGCTCTCGCCATCAATACCGATCTGTGGAAGAAGGCCGGTCTGACGGCGAAGGACTATCCGAAGAGCTGGGAGGAGCTGAAGACCGTCGCGGACAAGCTCACCGCCAACGGCGTCACCGGCCTGGTCACAAGCGACGAGTACCAGCGGCTCGGAGTCTTCATGAAACAGGCGGGCGGCTGGCTCACCGATCCGGGTCAGAAGAAGATGACCGCCGACACTGCCGAGAACGCCAAGGGGCTCGACTTCGTCCAGTCCCTGCTCAAGTCCGGCTCGATGAAGTTCGCCAAGCAGGTGGACACCAGCTGGGGCGGCGAGGCGCTCGGCAAGGGCAAGGCCGCCATGACCATCGAGGGCAACTGGCTCGAAGGCGGTATGAAACTCGACTATCCCGATGTGAAGTACACCGTCGCGCCGCTGCCCGGGGGGCCTGCCGGTCAGGGCACCCTCGCCTTCAGCAACTGCTGGGGAGTCGCCGCCGACAGCGCGCACCGCGCGGCGGGGGTCGACCTCGTGAAGTACCTGACCTCCGCACAGCAACAGCTCCACTTCGCCGACGCGTTCGGCGTCATGCCGTCGCGGACGAGCGCGCTCAAGACCTACGCCGAGAAGAAGCCGGCCGCCAAGGCCTGGGTGGATGGCAACGCTTACGCCCAGGGACCGGTGACCATCGCCGGCTTCGACATGGTCCTGAGCCAGTTCAACACCGATCTGCAGTCACTGCGCACCGCCGATCCGAAGAAGATCCTCGCCGACCTTCAGCGCAACGGCGAACAGGCGATCGCGAAGGGCAACTGAGCCCCATGCCCATCCGCACGATGCGCGCTGGCGCCGTCCCCCGCACGACCGGCTCGCCGGGCGCACCTGACAGCGCACCCGGCGAATCCGGTACGACCGCGAAGGCTCGCGCCCGGCGCGCGGGCGTTCGCGGGGAGGGCACCTGGGGCTGGCTGTTCGTCAGCCCCATGGTGCTCGTCCTCGGCCTGTTCTTGGTGCTGCCCATCCTGATGGCGCTGTGGGTGAGCCTGCTGCACTGGGACGGACAGTCCAACCCCTTCTCCGGCCAGGCCGATTTCGTCGGCCTGGACAACTACCGGGCGCTGCTCACGCAGGACGGACTCGACCGCACGCTCTTCGCGACCGCCCTGCGCAACAACGTCTATTACGTACTGCTGACGGTCCCGCTCCAGACCGTGCTGGCGCTGGGCCTGGCGCTGATCGTCAACCAGAGACTGCTGCGGGGGCGTGGCGCCCTCCGTACGACGTTCTTCTTCCCGTCGGTCACCAGCTCCATCGCCGTCTCCACGGTCTTCCTCTTTCTCTTCCAGGGCAGCGGATCCGTCAACACCATGCTGTCCTGGATCGGGATCAAGGGTCCGAACTGGTTCGCCGACCCCCGCGGAGTGCTCTCCCTCATCCTGGGCGGCCTGGGCATCGTCGATCCCGAGCGGCCCACCGGGGTCCTGGCCGACCACTCCGCCCTGGGGCTGTCGTGGTTCGAGTGGCTCTCGGGGCCCTCCGTCGCCATGTGCACGCTCATCGTGCTCGCCGTGTGGACCACGTCCGGCACCTTCATGCTGATCTTCCTCGCGGCTCTCCAGAACATCCCACGGGAGTTGGAGGAGTCGGCCGCCATGGAAGGGGTCAACCGACGCCAGATGCTCTGGCATGTGACACTGCCCGCGCTGCGTCCCGTGCTGTTCCTGATCCTGACCCTTGGGCTGATCTCCACCTGGCAGGTCTTCGACCAGGTGTACGTGATGGGCCAGGGCGCTCCCGGCAATACGACACTCACCCCCGCCTTCCTGTCGTACTCCGCAGGCTTCGACAACGCTGACTTCGGGCAGGGCTCAGCGATCGCGTTCATCCTGCTCGCCCTGATCCTCATCCTGACCGCGTTCCAGCGCTGGGCGCTGCGGGAGCGTGGCGCAAGCACCGGGAGGAACCGATGACCGCCACCGGTACGGCCACCCGCGACCGGGGCCGGCGCTCCCCCGGTGGTCGCGTCGCGCACGACCGAGGACGCCCTGTCCTCAGCCGTTTCGCCTTGCCGTGGCGGCTGGTGGGCTACGCCACGGTCCTGGGGCTCGGGCTGCTCTATCTGCTGCCGTTCGTCCTCCAGCTGGCGACCGGTTTCAAGACGGACCCGGATGCCGCCGCACATCCGCTGGCCCTGCTGCCCACCACGCCGACGACGGCCGCCTACCAGCGGCTGCTCGGGCTGAGCCAGGCCGCTGACGGGGTGCCCTTTCTACGCTGGCTGGGCAACTCCACCCTGGTGGCGGTGCTCGTGACCGCAGGCAGGGTGCTGTTCGACTCCCTGGCGGGATACGCGCTGGCGCGGCTGCGCTTCCGGGGCCGCTCGGTACTGTTCGGC
This sequence comes from Streptomyces sp. NPDC058231, assembly GCF_042882275.1. Lineage (NCBI taxonomy): Bacteria > Bacillati > Actinomycetota > Actinomycetes > Kitasatosporales > Streptomycetaceae > Streptomyces > Streptomyces sp. NPDC058231. The sequence goes on from NZ_JBHVWN010000074.1 coordinate 25,522, forward strand.
TTTGTGCTCGCGGTGATGGCGGTGCCCGGCGTGGCCCTGCTCATCCCGAAGTTTCTGGTGCTCAACGCCTTCGGGCTCTTCGACACGTACACCGGCATGATCCTGCCGTTGCTGGTGGACGCGGCAGGCATCTTCATCATGAAGCAGTTCTTCGAGTCGGTGCCGCGCGAGGTCGAGGAGGCTGCACGGGTCGACGGGGCAGGTGTGTTCCGGATCTTCTGGTCCGTCGTTCTGCCGATGGCCAGACCGGCGTTGCTCACCCTGACAATCCTGTCGTTCCAGGGGTCGTGGAACGAGTTCACACACTTCCTCGTCAGCACGCAGTCCGGCCAGTACGAGACACTCACCACTGGGCTGGCCCGCTTCGTCTCGGGTGGACTCGGCGGCGGGACGCAGTATCCGCTGAAGCTCGCGGCGGCACTGCTCTCCACCGTCCCGGTGGCTGCACTGTTCTTCTGCTTCCAGCGCTACTTCGTGAGCGACGCCAACGCGGGTGCGGTCAAGGAGTGAGCGCCGGCGCCGCGTCGTTCGGCGGCCACGACGACACTCCCTGCTCCCCGCCCGTCGGCGTGTCGATGAGCCGGGAACATCGCCTCATCGACCGCCGACGGTGGCGGAGCAGGCACGACCTGCAAGTCCCGGTCGGTGGCAGGGGCGGCAGGAGTCGAACCTGCGGCATCCGGTTTTGGAGAAGCCCTATAACCTGCCCTGTCTGTGATGATCTTCCCCTGGATTCGCTGTTCCTGCTGGTCAGCGAAGTACGGTTTTCCGTCCCTGTCTGATCGTTCCCCGCCTTTACCCGACCTTCCGTTCCCATGACGTTCCCATGTGGGCCCCCAGGAACCCGTGGGAACGAGGGCGGAGGAGTCGGCCGAGGTCAGATGCGGCCGTCAAAGCGGTGAGCACCGTAGGCCCCTTGGGGGCGACAAAGGTCCCGCCCGCATCAGCGGGATGGGCGCCGATGTGCCCGGACTCGTGTGGGGCAGCCTGATCTCGGACAACCCCGAGTTTTCGAGCTTGGACGACGCTTCCGAGCACTGGACACCGATCCACTGAGCACCAGGGCCCTCGCCACCAGAACTTGGAGGAGCGAGGGCCCTAGCCTCGCGCTTTCATGAAGCGGGCTGTCCGACGGATGGTCAGGTAAGCGAAAAGTGCCTCTGACCAGCAAGAATGAGGATTGTCGAGGTCCTTGTTCCTGCCACCGTCGGAGGCACTTCCCAGGTGAAGAAGCGTATCGGGTCCTATCCCCGCGTCCGTGTCGAGGGTGGTGGCCAGGCGGTGGTGTCTCAGGCGGGGGCCGTGCTGCTGGTCGAGACGGTCCGCAAGGTCGGGCTGGACCGGGCGATATCGACGGTGCTGACACCGTGGCGACGTCCGCGGGCGGTGCACGATCCGGGCAAGATCCTGCTGGATGTGGCCCTGGCTGTCGCGCTGGGCGGGGACTGTTTGGCTGACGTCGGGATGCTGCGGGCCGAGCCGGCCGTGTTCGGGACGGTGGCCTCCGACCCGACGGTCTCCCGCCTCATCGACACCCTCGCCACGGCCGGACCGAAGGCCCTCCACGCAATACGGGCAGCGCGGGCCGAAGCCCGCGAGCGTGTCTGGAACATGGCCAAGAACGCGGCCCCGGACGTCGCGGGACAGGTGATCGTGGACCTGGACGGAGTACTCGTGCTGGCCCACTCCGAGAAGCAGGACGCCACCGCGACCTGGAAGAAGACCTTCGGACACCATCCTCTGATGGCCTTCGTCGACCACGGAAGCGGCGGGAGCGGGGAGCCGGTGGCCGGCCTGCTCAGACCGGGCAACGCGGGCAGCAACACTGCCGCCGACCACATCTCCACGGCCCAACTCTCCCTGGCCCAACTGCCGAAGAAGTACCGGCGCGGACGCCAGACCCTGATCCGCACCGACTCCGCAGGCGGAACCCACGAGTTCGTCGCCTGGCTCTCGAAGCGGGGCCGGTGGCTGTCGTACTCGGTCGGCATGACCATCACCGACGCCATCCACCAGGCCGTCCTCAAGGTCCCGCCCGCCTCGTGGACGGTGGCCGTCGAGCCGGATGGTGAGATCCGCGGCGGCGCCTGGGTCGCCGAACTTGCCGGCGATGTCCTCCAGGGCTGGCCGGAAGGGATGCGGCTGATCGTCCGCAAGGAACGGCCGCACCCCGGTGCGCAGTTGCGGTTCACCGACGCCGACGGCCTGCGGCTCACCGCGTTCGCCACCAACACGACCGGCATCCCGATCGCCGCACTCGAACTGCGGCACCGCCAGCGGGCACGTGCCGAGGACCGCATCAGGGCCGCCCGCGCGACTGGTCTGCGCAACCTGCCCCTACACAAGACGGCACAGAACCAGATCTGGCTTGAGATCGTCCAGATCGCCCTCGACCTGCTGGCCTGGATGCCCATGCTCGCTCTGACCAGCGAAACCCGCAGGTGGGAGCCCCGTCGCCTCCGGCTCCGCCTCTTCTCCGCCGCCGCCCAGATCGTCACGACCTCCCGCCGCCGGCACCTGAGATTCGCAGGCCACTGGCCCTGGACCGACGTGATCACCAACGCCCTGGCACGGCTCGAAGCTCTCCCTAACCCAGGCTGACCAGCACGTTTCCGTCCCTGCGAGCAGCACCCTCCCCCGACCGGAGCCGTGGAACCCGGCGCCCACCCGACGCGACAGCCGGGCCCTCGGCCCGTCGGCCATCAGGCACAGGACGCGAAACGGTCCACCGACTTTGTCGGCGGACCGTCACGAAAGATCGAGGTTAGTTCTCGAAGTTCCAAACGTGGATCAGACATTTCGCGCCCGGGACGACTTCCGTCCACACCCTTTCCTCATGATGTGTCTTCAAGTCTTCGACGATGGCGGACCCCTGAGACACCGTCTTGATCACTACGCCTAGCGGGCCAAGTACAAACCCCGTCGCGAACTTTCCGCACTCGACCAGCGTTTCCGCCTTTTGAATCAGCTTGTCCTGCTCAGGCGAGGGCTTCGAGGGAGGAACGTCGAGCTTGTTGAATTTGCCGCAGTATCCGTCGGCCCAGATCCCCCCCGACTTCTCGCAGGCCAGCTGATCATCACCGGATTTCATGACGGGCTGGTCCTTGGGGGGCTCGACGGGGGGCTCGACGGGCTGGTCCTTGGGGTGCTCGGGGTGCTCGACGTGGGGCTTCTTGGGCCAGTCGTCGGGCCGAGGCCAGCCGTGGTCGCCGTCGTGGGGCTTCTTGGGCCAGTCGTCAGGCTGGGTGTGGGGCTTCTTGGGCCAGTCGTCGGGCCGAGGCCAGCCGTGGTCGCCGTCGTGGGGCTTCTTGGGCCAGTCGTCGGGCCGAGGCCAGCCGTGATCGCCGTCGTGGGGCTTCTGAGGCCAGCCGTCGTCGTGGTGGCCGCCCCCACCGGGGTCGCGGGCACCGGGCCAGCCACCACCCCCACCGGGGTCGCGGTCGCCGGGCCAGCCACCACCACCGTCGCGGCCGCCACCACCGCCCCAGTCGCCATCATCCGCGGGTGCTCCAGCCGCTACCGCAGTGGGCGACTGGGAGGCTGCCATGGCCGTGGTGGCTCCCGTGGAGGCGAGGAGCCCAGTGGTGAGACAGGAGGCGCAGATGAGCACGGGAATTTTCCGCCGGACGCTGGTAGTCATGACGATGTCCTTGGGCGCGTAGAGGATGCGCTTATGGCGATGAGCCTGCCCCCGGGAGCCGGTCATTGAAGAGGTGACAACTCACGACGCACGAACCAGGATTGGCGGACGGCGCCATGTCTCGTACGGCCCATTCTTCTCCTCTTGGCCGTAGCCGCAAATGTTGAGGAGCGCACGGCAAGGCGGGCGCTCCTCATCGGCATCAGCCCACTGCACAACCTGTTAGCCGCGCAGGAACTGACTCAGCCGGCCAGCCGTTCGCGGACGGCTTGGAGGTCGGCCAGGGCGAGGTCCATCTCCCCCAGGTCGTCTTCGAGGTGCTCGCTCGGGTTCTCCACATCAACACCGCCGTGGACTGGGCTGACAAGGCCGGCGGGATCTACGCGAACTACTGGGGACAAGTCCTCCGCGATGAAGACGCTGAGGATCTTGACCTCTTCGACCCAGGACTTGAAATCCTCGACGAGGATGGCGATGTCGATGGTGAGCCGGAGGATCTCCTCGACGAACTGGGAATCCTATGACAAGCACGCGGACCACATGAGTACAGTCGCTGAGTTCCTCAACGAAAGAAGGCGACGGCGTTCAACCAGCCCAGCCCTCGGTGTTCGAGCACGACTCGTAGGAGTAGCGCGTGTCGCGGTCCCACTCCTCTCCGGTGATGCGTTTGTATGCATGGTCCGGCGTGTAGAGCAGGCACTCCGCCCAGATGAGGTCGGTGGCGTAAGGAGCGAAGGCCGCCGGGTCCCGGAGAACGCTGTCGAATACGGTGCGGCCGGCGGCGACGACCGCGGCACGGGTGTAGAGGAAGGCGTCACCGGACAAGTTATGTCCGTACTCCTTGCGGTCCAGCCGATAGAGCGCCCATGACAGTTGTTCGGCAAAGCCGATGACCAGCGACAACGGGGACCGGGCAAGCCGCTCGGTCACTGTGGCTGCAAGGCGTTCGGCCTCAGGATCAGGCTCGGTGGGCCTGCAGTCCTCGATGAGCTGCCAGAAGGCGTCTTCGTTCATACCGGCGAGCATGCCGCAGGGGTCTGACAGTCCTGTCTGTCGGGTCACCTGTTTGCTGCCCTCTCTGTCAGCCTTGGGTGAGACATCCCGTTCTGCGGGGTTAGCCTGAGAGGGCACGACAGGAGAACCGTCCCTTATGCCCAGCACAGAGCCCGTCGGGTCCGACCCGGCGCCGAGGCCGAAGCGCCGCACTTTCACCTCGGAGTACAAACTGCGGATCGTCGCCGAGTACGACTCCGCGCCCAGGAACGAGAAGGGTGCGGTGCTGCGCCGGGAACGGCTCTACCACTCGCACGTCAAGGAGTGGCGGGCCGCCCGGGACGCCGGGGCCCTGGAAAACCTGATCGACCGCCGGACCAGTCCCGCCCGGGCGAAGAAGTCCGCCGCGGAGGTGGAGAACGAAAAGCTGCGACAACAGGTGGAGCGGCTGCAGAAGGACCTGGCACGGAACAAGGCCGCACTCGAGGTGATGGGAAAAGCCTCTGCGCTCTTGGAAATGATCTCCGAGAGCGCGGACTGAAGCCTGCCGCCGACCCTGTCGTGGACGAGGCGTTTACCGGCGTCGAGGCTCAGCTGGGCATTACGGCCGCCTGCCGGCTGACCGGCCGCTCCCGCGCCACGCACTACCGCCGGCTCCGGCCGTCACCACCACGCAGAACACGTACCCCGCAGGTGCAGCCGTCGGCCCTGACGGCCGAAGAGCGGGCTGCGGTACTCGAGTTGATGAACGGCGACGAGTACGCCGAGCTGGCGCCCGCACAGATCTGGGCCCGCGAGCTGGATGCCGGGCGCTATCACTGTTCCGTCTCGACGATGTACCGGATCCTGCGCGAGCAGGATCAGTCCGGTGAGCGCCGACGGCAGGCCACCCATCCCGCCAAGGCGGTGCCCGAGCTGGTCGCCACCGGGCCCTCGCAGGTGTTCACCTGGGACATCACGAAGGCGGCCGGGCCGGTCAAGGGCGTCTGGTATCACGCCTACGTGATCATCGACATCTTCAGCCGGTACATCGTCGGCCACACCGTCGAGCGAGCCGAGTCGGCGCTGCGGGCAGAGGAGTTGATCCGCGAGACCATCGCTCGTAACGGCATCGTGCCCCAGACCGTGCACGCGGACCGCGGCACCTCGATGACGTCGAAGAAGGTCTCCCAACTACTGATCGATCTGGGGGTGACGCGGTCGCACTCAAGGCCGAAGGTCTCCAACGACAACCCTTACAGCGATGCCCAGTTCAAGACCACGAAGTACATGTCGGACTATCCCGAACGGTTCGATTCGCTGGCCCACGCCCGCGAGTGGTTCGACGCGTTCATCGCGTATTACAACCATGAGCACCGGCACTCGGGTATCGGCTGGCACACACCCGCCTCCGTCCACTTCGGGACCGCCGAGGAGGTCCGCGACCAGCGCGCGGTCACCCTCGCCGAGGCATACGCCCGCCACCCCGAACGCTTCGGCCGCCGCCCCAGACCACCCGAGATACCCCAGACGGCCTGGATCAACGACCCGGCCAAACGCAGGGAACCCGCACCACAAACCTCATAGCGTCACAACCGTCTCACTGGACTTGAAATCTTCCGCTGCTGCTGTGAAAAGACGCGCCAAGCTCCCCTGCTCCACGCACGTGTCTTCCTCGCCGCGGCACAGGGCGGCCACCGCGACCTGGCAGAAGTTGCTCTAGCCTCGGGCTTTCATCCGGGCAGCTCCGAGGCGGGCAGGCAGGCGGGTAGGGGAGGCATCTGATCAGTGCAAACGGGGAATGTGCCGGTCCTCTTGGCCAGCCTGATCGCAGTCACCTCCCAGGTGAGTACCGCGACCGCAGGGGGGTGTTGATGGGTGGGTTGCAGGGATCGCCGTCCGTTGGCCTGGTGATCGATTCGTGTGGTTGCGGTGGTGCTGGAACCTTGGGGTCGTGCTGTTGTGTCTGTGTGGGTGGGTAGGGTCCGGGGATGGGGAAGATCGAGGTCGTTCCGGAGAAGGTGGCCTGGGTTCTGGTGCGTGACGGGCGGGTGCTGGTGACGCGCAACCGCGGTGTGGATGTCTTCTACTTCCCGGGCGGGAAGCGGGAGCCGGGTGAGTCCGATGCCGAGACCTTGGCGCGCGAGATCGCCGAAGAACTCCAGTCCCGGGTCGATACGACCACGATGGTGCACGTCGGCACCTTCGAGACGCGGAGGGATTACGACGGATGCACCGAGTTCCGGATGATCTGTTACACCGCCGAGTACACCGGTCCGCTGGTTGCCTCAAGGGAGATCGCAGAGTCGGGCTGGTTCGACTATGGCGATCGTGCGCGGGTCTCGACAGTGGACCAGATGGTGTTTGACGTGCTTCATGCCTCTGGCCAACTGCTCTGAGGAGCAGGCTCACAGTGCGAGGCGCTGTGAGCCACGAGTAGTTGTCCGACGTGTGGTCAGAAAACCAGGAAGCACCTCTGACCTGCAAAAATGAGGATTATCGAGGTCCTTGTTCCTGCCACCGCCGGAGGCACTTCCCGGATGAAGAAGCGTATCGGGTCCTACCCGCGTGTCTGTGTCGAGGGTGGTGGCCGGGCGGTCGTCTCGCAGGCGGGAGGCGTCCTGCTGGTGGAGACGGCCCGTAAGACCGGGCTGGGCCAGGCGATATCGGCGGCTCTGGCGCCGTGGTGCAAGGCGCGGGCGGTGCACGATCCGGGGAAGATCCTGCTGGATGTGGCCCTGGCGGTCGCGCTCGGCGGGGACTGCCTGGCCGATGTGGGCATGCTGCGGGCCGAGCCGGCCGTGTTCGGTCCAGTGGCCTCCGATCCCACCGTCTCCCGCCTCATCGATGCCCTCGCCTCGGCCGGCCCGAAGGCCCTGGCGGCGATCCGCACCGCACGGGCCCATGTCCGCGAACACGTCTGGAAGTTGGCCGGGCAAGCGGCACCGGACGCCGGCAGAGAGGTGATCGTGGACATCGACGGGGTGCTCGTGCTGGCCCACTCCGAGAAGCAGGGCGCCGCCGCGACCTGGAAGAAGACGTTCGGGCACCACCCGCTGATGGCCTTCGTCGACCACGGCCGAGGCGGCAGCGGAGAGCCGGTCGCTGCTCTGCTGCGGCCCGGCAACGCGGGCAGCAACACCGCCGTCGACCACATCGCCACGGCCCAACTCGCCCTGACCCAGCTGCCGAAGAAATACCGGCGCGGGCGTCAGACACTGATCCGGACCGATTCCGGCGGCGGCACCCACGAGTTCGTGGCCTGGCTGGCCAGACGCGGCAGGTGGCTGTCGTACTCGGTCGGCATGACCATCACCGAGCAGATTCATCACGCCGTCCTGAACGTTCCCGGCTCGGCCTGGACGGCGGCCACCGAACCCGGCGGAGAGATCCGTGACGGCGCCTGGGTCGCCGAGCTCGACGGCGACTGTCTCAAGGGCTGGCCGAAGGGAATGCGGCTGATCGTCCGCAAAGAACGCCCGCACCCCGGCGCCCAGTTGCGCTTCACGGATGCCGACGGACTGCGGCTGACCTGCTTCGCCACCAACACCTCCGGCACGGCGATCGCCGCCCTCGAACTGCGCCACCGCCAGCGGGCGAGAGCCGAGGACCGCATTCGAGGAGCCCGTGCCACCGGCCTGCGCAACCTGCCCCTCCGCGACAGCGCGCAGAACCAGATCTGGCTGGAGATCGTTCAGCTCGCGCTGGACCTGCTCGCCTGGATGCCGATGCTGGCCCTGACAGGCCGGGCCCGGCTCTGGGAGCCCCGCCGCCTGCGGATCCGTCTGTTCTCCGCCGCCGCCCAGCTCGTCACCACAGCCCGCCGCCGGCACCTGAAATTCGCGACGCACTGGCCATGGACCAACGTGATCACCGACGCGATCGAACGACTGCAGGCCCTCCCGAACCCCGGCTGACCAGCAGCGACAACCCGCCTCGACGACCAGAACCCGCACGCCGGAGCCGTGGAACCCGGCGCCCACCCGACGCGACAGTCGGGCCACCGGCCTGCATGCACCTCATCCAACAAGCCGAAACAGCCCACCAGATGAAGCGGCAAGCCGTCACGAAAGATCGAGGCTAGGGCGCGTCCTGAGTCGTGATCATGTTGTGGGGCGGAGGCTACGCATCCAGATCACCGCTCCGCGCAGGTGGAGGCCAGCGAGGTAGCTCTCGGCGCCACAGGCCTTGTCGGCCGACCACGGCTTGGTAGGCGCTGGCGAAGTTGTGGCATTCCACGGCGCGGTCACCCTCTCAGCGATCCGGCTGTGGCTGCGAGGGTGACCCGTCGGACAGTACGTAGTAGGTTTCCTGCCCCGCCCGATTCCCGGGGGCTGGGCAGGACTGTCCGAGTGGACACGACGAAAGAACCGGCTCGGTGGCGAGGATCAGAAGAATCCCCAAGGTGGTGTGGGCCATCGCAGGACAGGCGGGGCTGGTGGCACTGCAGGTGGTGTTGCTCCAGGAGCAGGCGGCCGTGACTGGCTCGTGGCTGACGTGCCTGATCCCGCTGGCTCCCACGTTGTTCGCCCAGTACATGATTTGGCGGCTGTTCCTGAACCCATACGTATCGTTCGGGCAGGATCGCTTCCGCGTGAACAATCTGTTCACGCACTACCTTGTCCCCTACCACTCGATCACGGCGCTGGAGGGGCGGACTGCCCTCACGCTTGTCGTGTCGGGATACGGTCGCCTTCCGGTGGCTGCACTCGACGCCGCTCCTCTGACGGGCAAGGCCAAGCGGGGCGCCGTCGCGCAGGAGCTGCTGCGTCGCCGCGACGCCGCCGTGCCAAGGGCTGGACATGGCTTCGAGAAGCGCAGCACGATCGGGCTCCCGGAGTGGCTCGGACCTGTCACTTCCCTCGCGCTCTTGCTTGTGGGCAGCTTCGCGTCGAGCTTCGGATAACGCAGTCCGCTTCTAGGGCGCGTCCTGAGTCGTGATCATGTTGTGGGGCGTAGGCTGCGCATCCAGATCACCGCTCCGCGCAGGTGGAGGCCAGCGAGGTAGCTCTCGGGTGTCTTGTCGTAGCGGGTCGCGAGGCCGCGCCATGCCTTGATCTTGTTGATGCAGCGTTCGATGCTGTTGCGATCTTTGTAGAGCTCGGCGTCGTGGGAAACGGGCCGCCCGCCCCGCCATCCCTTCTTCTTGCGGTTCGCGGCCTGGTCGGCCTTCTCCGGGATGACCGCCTTGAGCCCTAGCCTCGCCGTTTCGGTTGAGGCTGGTCCGGATGCTGGCCGGATACGCGAAAGTGCCTTCCTGAGCTGGGACGATGAACCTTGTCTAGGGGTTTGATCGTCGCCGGAGGAAGGCACTTTCTGCGTGAAGGGTATCGGTTCTCGTCCCAGGCTCGTGGTGTCCGCTGACGGGGCGGGGTTGATTGGACATGCTGGATCGCGGTTGCTGGCTGATCTCGCCGATGCAACTGGACTGACTGGTGCGTACTCCGTCGCGTTGCACCCCTTGAGACCGCGTGGGACCGGCCACGACCCGGGCCGGATCATGACGGACCTCGCGGTGATGCTCGCCGACGGCGGCGAGGCCATTACGGATCTGGCCGTACTGCGGGACCAGGCCGAGGTGTTCGGCCCGGTCGCCTCCACACCCACGGCCTGGCGGTTGCTCGCCGACACCGACGACGCCGCACTCGCTTCGCTGCGAGCGGCCCGCGCCTCAGCCCGGGAAGTCGCCTGGATGCAGGCCGCCGAGACCGGCCAGGGCATACCCGCTGTCCGGGCCGGCGGACGAGAACTTCCCGGCCTGGTCCTGGACCTCGACGCCACGCTGATCACCTCCCACTCCGAGAAGGAACAGGCCGCACCCACCTACAAGGGCGGCTTCGGCTTCCACCCTCTGCTGTGTTTCCTCGCGAACACCGGCGAGGCCATGTCAGGGCGACTGCGGCCCGGCAACGCCGGAGCCAACACCGCCGCCGATCACATCGCGGTGCTGGACGACGCCCTCGCGCAGATCCCCGACGCTCACCGGCACGGCACCGCGATCCTGGTCCGCGCCGACAGCGCCGGATCCGCGAAAGCCTTCCTCGCCCACATCCGAACCTTGCGCGAGCACGGCCTGGACCTGCGATTCTCGGTCGGGTACGCGGTCACCGAGCCGGTCCGCCACGCGATCCGGACCCTGCCCGAGCAGGTCTGGCACCCCGCCCTGGACCAGAACGGGACACTGCGCGACGGCGCCGAGGTCGCCGAACTGACCGGCATGGTCGACCTTGCCGGCCACCCGGCCGGCACCCGCATCATCGTGCGCCGAGAGCGACCGCACCCCGGAGCCCAACTATCCCTGTTCGATCAGGATGAGGGCCTGCGGCATCAAGTGTTCCTCACCGACACCCCGTACTCCGGTGGCGGCTCCGCGCAGCTCCTGGAGGTCCGTCACCGCGGGCATGCCACGGTCGAGGACCATATCCGGTGCGGCAAGAGCACCGGCTTCGGCCGCTTCCCCTCCCGCGACTTCAACGTCAACGCCGTCTGGCTCGAACTCAGCCTCGCGGCGGTCGATCTGCTGGCCTGGATGCGCGTCCTGCTGCTGGACGCCGAACTCGTGGCTGCCGAGCCGAAGAAGCTCCGCTACCGGCTGCTACACGTCGCCGCACGCCTCACCCGCGGCGGCCGCCGCCTGCGCTTGCGGATATCGGCGACCTGGCCCTGGAGAAACGAACTGGCCACGGCCTTCGACCGCCTCGCAGCACTGCCCCGCCCCGCCAGCTGACCAGCAAACCCCTGCCCGCCACGACCCGAAGGACCCCGGAGAACCCGACCACCGCGCCGGGACTCCGCTATGCCCGAGCACCGAAATCGCATCGGCCACCCGACAGCGAACCCCACAGCGACGCCTCATCACCCCAACCGAAACGGCGAGGCTAGCCCCGTGAACTATCGGTTAGGGCTCGCCATCGTGCAGATGAGTTCCGCCTTGGACGGGTCACAGGCCGTGAACCAGCTGTTACCCGGGTCCACGGTGTAGCGATTCTGATCGATGATCCGGAACTTCTTCAGGAAGCCTTCAAAGAAGGTGTCCAGACCCATCGGACCGGAGTTGACGTTCAAGGACATCGGCACCGGCCACACGTCTCATCGAAAGGGAGACATCGTAGCGGGTGCCGCCGAGCAGGTACTCACTGCCGTCGTCGACCTTGGCTGCCACGGTATGGATGCACTCACCGCCACCGGCCCGCCCCTCGAGCATCTACCCACCGTTCGCCGCCGGCGTGCCCGGCGACTCGTAGGTGGACGCAAAGGGGAACTCGTCGCAGGAGATCGAGTCCGGGTTCGGGCCGCCGACGATCTCCGGGTGCATGAACGTCCACGGGTCGTTCACGAAGGTCTTCTTCAGTACGTAGCCGCCAGAGCCGGGGCCCTGGTACTTGGCGCACATCACCCTTCGGGACTTCTCCGAGTCCCAACCGCTCGCGACCCGGGCTGCGTTGGACGGGTGATAGTGCAGCAGTTCGGCAGCACTCGCGCCCAGGCCCTTAAGACCGACCGGCAAATGGATCACTTGAGGCGTCGGGTGGTGGGGCGGCCATCCCAGCGATAGCGGCTCGTCGAGCGTCGGATGAGCATGCGGAGCGTGACGAAAGCGGCGGCGAGGTAGAGGTAGAAGTCCACGGCGCTGCCGTCCTTCTCCGTGCAGCGCCGCAGCTTGCCGTAGCCGTT
>NZ_JBHVWN010000075.1:0-36962 GCF_042882275.1 Streptomyces sp. NPDC058231
CCCGGCACGCGTACGACGTGCCGGGCGGGCTCACCTGGTGGAGGCCCCGTGCGCACGGCAGGGTGTCACCCGTCGTGGTTCGGCCGTGGGGCCGGGTGGCCGGTCACAGGACCCCGAGCCAGGCGTCGGGCCCGAAGGTGCCCTTGATGTCGGACGCCACGGAGGTGGGGTCCACCTCGAAGCCGAGTTCGTAGATCACCGTCTTCTGCGGGGCGCGGACCTGGAGGCGGACGGGGCTTTCGCCCTTGTGAGCCGACAGGATCCGCTTGAGCTCCTTGACGGCGGATTCGTTCATCTTGTGGGAGAGGAACGAGAGCTGGACGGGCGGCCGCCCGCCGTGTTCGGCCGAGGAGACGTCCAGGACCTGGATTTCCTGGCCGAAGATGCTGACGGCTCCGTCACGGTCGTTGAGGCGTCCTTCGACAGACACGACGGTGTCGGGGATCAGGGCGTGCTGGACCAGGTTGTAGGTGGCGGGGAAGAAGAGGATTTCCATCTCGCCGTCCCGGTCGGTCATATTGATGATCGCCCAGGCGTTGCCCTGCTTGGTCATCCGCCGGTCGACACTGGTGATCAGGCCGGCAAGGCGGACCACGCCCTCGGTGCGGCCCGAGCCGAGGAGTTCGCTGATCGTGGTGTCCCGGTTGCGGGACAGGATGTGCTCGGTGCCGTCCAGCGGATGCGCGGAGACGTACAGTCCGAGCATCTCCCTTTCGGTGGCGAGGAGTTGCTTGCGCGGCCACTCGTCCTCCCCGATCGGGAAGTCCAGGCCGAAGCCGGATTCGGTGTCCGCGCTGTCGGCACCGAGGTCGGCGAAGAGATCGTCCTGTCCGTAGGCGGCTGCCTTCTTGACCGGGATGACCGAGTCGATGGCGTCTTCGTGGACGGCGCACAGTCCCTTGCGGGTGTGGTGCAGGGAGTCGAACGATCCGGCCTTGATCAGGGACTCGACGGCCCTCTTGTTGAGGGCGGGCAGATCGGCCTTGTCGAGGAAGTCCGCAAAGGTGGCGAACTTCCCGTGCGACTTGCGTGAGGCGACCAGCGACTCGATGACGTTCTCGCCGACGTTGCGGACCGAGCGAAGCCCGAAGCGGACGTCGTCCCCGACGGCGGTGAAGTTGGCGACGGACTCGTTGATGTCCGGCTGCAGCACCTGCACGCCGAGCTTGCGGGCGTCGGCCAGATAGATGGCGGCCTTGTCCTTGTCGTCCCCGACGGAGGTGAGGAGGGCGGCCATGTACTCGGCCGGGTAGTTGGCCTTGAGGTACGCGGTCCAGTAGGAGACGAGCCCGTAGCCGGCCGTGTGGGATTTGTTGAACGCGTACCCGGAGAAGGGCAGCATGACGTCCCACAGTGCCTTGATCGATTCCTCGGAGTATCCGTTGCCCTGCATGCCGGCGTGGAACTTGTCCCACTCGGCGGCCAGGACCTCGGGCTTCTTCTTGCCCATCGCCCGGCGCAGCAGGTCTGCCCCGCCCAGGGTGTAGCCGGCCAGCTCCCGGGCGATGGCCATGATCTGCTCCTGGTAGATGAGCAGGTGGAAGGTGTTGCCGAGGATGCCTTCCAGAGCGTCCTTGAGCTCGGGGTGGATCGGCTCGATTTCCTGACGGCCGGTCTTGCGGTGCGCGTAGTTCGTGTGGGCATTGGCTGCCATCGGGCCTGGCCGGTAGAGGGCGAGAGCGGCCGCGATGTCTTCGAAGCGGGAGGGTTCCATCAGCTTCAGCAGGGTGCGCATGCCGCCGCCGTCGAGCTGGAAGACCCCGAAGGTGTCGCCGCGGGCCAGGAGCCCGAAGGTCTTCTTGTCATCGAGCGGGATGCCCGTGGCACCGCCCATGGGGACGGTGTCCGTGGTCAGGTCGACCCCGCGGTTCTCCCGGATGTTCTGGATCGCGTGGTCGATGACACCCAGGTTCCGCAGCCCCAGGAAGTCCATCTTGACCAGCCCCATGTCCTCACAACTGGGGTAGTCGAAGCCGGTGATCTTGACGCCGTCCTTGGCGCGCATGTGCAGCGGGATGCGGTCGGTGAGCTTGGTCTTGGAGAGGATGACCGCGGCGGCGTGGACACCGGTACCGCGGATCAGACCCTCGACACCCATGGCGCCGTCGACGACCTTCTTGACGTCCGGTTCGTTCTCGTACAGTGCCCGGATCTCGCCGGCCTCGCCATAGCGGGGGTGCGACGAGTCGAAGATCCCCGCGATGGGGATGCTCTTGCCCATCACGTCCGGCGGCAGCGCCTTCGTGATCCGCTCGCCGTGACTGAAGGGATAGCCCATCAGACGCGAGGTGTCCTTGATCGCGTTCTTGGCCTTGAGCTTGCCGAAGGTGTTCACCATGGCCGTGTACTCGGTGCCGTACTTGTCGACGACGTAGCGCACCATCGCGTCGCGCTGACGGTCGTCGAAGTCGAGGTCGACATCCGGAGGGTTGATGCGCTCGGGGTTGAGGAACCGCTCGAAGAGAAGGCCGTGCTCCAAGGGGCACAGTTCGGTGATGCGGGTCGCGTACGCGACGATCGAGCCGGTGGCCGATCCTCGACCCGGTCCCACCGGGATGTGGTTGTCCCGGGCGTGCTGGACGATGTCGGCGACCACAAGGAAGTACGAGGAGAAGCCCATGGGGCCGATGACCGTCATCTCGGTCTCGAACCGTTCCATGACCTCATCGGGAATCGGAGAGCCGTAGCGCATCTCCAGGCCCTTGAGGACGTCCTTGCGCAGCCACGACTCCTGGGTCTCCCCCTCGGGTACGTCGGGGAACTGCGGCATCTCGTCCTCGGGCGCGAAGACCTCCTCGTAGGACTCGATGCGCTCCGCGATCAGCAGCGTGTTGTCGCAGGCTTCCGGAAGCTCCGAGAACAGGGCCCTCATCTCGGCCGCGGTCTTGAGGTAGTAGCCGCTGCCGTTGAACCGGAACCGGTTCGGATCGTCCTTGTTCTTGCCCACGCCGATGCAGAGCAGGTTGTCGTGCGCGTCAGCGTGTTCCTCCAGCACGTAGTGGGCGTCGTTCGTCGCCAGCAGCGGGATGCCCAGGTCCTTCGCGAGACGGAGCAGGCCGCCGCGGACATTGCGCTCCAGGTCCAGGCCGTGATCCATCAACTCGAGGAAGTAGTTCTCCTTCCCGAAGATGTCCTGGTAGGCCCCCGCCACAGCGCGCGCCTCGTCGTACTGGTTCAGCCGGAGTCTGGTCTGGACGGCTCCCGAGGGGCACCCGGTCGTGGCGATGATCCCCTCGGCATGCTCGGAGATCAACTCCATGTCCATGCGCGGCTTCCCTGCCGGGAACTGTCCCGTGTACGACGCCTCGGTCGACATGTAGAACAGGTTCCGCAGCCCCTGCACGTTCCGGGCCCACATCGTCATGTGCGTGAAACGCCCGCCGCCGGAGACGTCCTTCGAGCCCTCTCCGTCGTCCGACATGGCCCGCACGCCGCCGGGGCCCCAGAACTCCTGCTTGCGATTGCGCCGCGAGGACGGTGCGACGTACGCCTCGATCCCGATGATCGGTTTCACGCCGTCGTGCTTCTTGGCCACCTGCTGGAACTCGTACGCCCCGAACATGTTGCCGTGATCGCTCATCGCGATCGCCGGCATCCCCTGACGTGCTACTTCGGTGAACATGGGGCCGAGCCGTTGAGCGCCGTCGAGCATCGAGTATTCGGTGTGATTGTGCAGGTGAACAAAGCTGTCCGACACCGGGCAGGCACCTCCGAGGTGGTCGAGGGGAAGGGCCCACCGTATCCCTCGGCACCGTCCGAAACGCCGCGTCCCGCGCGTCTCATCCGTGATCGCGGCGGAGGCGAAACGCTGACCTCGAAGGACAGCTGAAAGTCGTTGCGCAGTCGCGTGGCGTGTCCGCCGGAGGGGCCGTGTGTCTGCCGTCTCCTGGTCTTCCCCGCGGCGCAGGGCCTGCCGGGCGGCCTGCTTCCGCTCAGGCCGTCCACCCGGACAACTCCCGCAGCGTGTACACCGGGACCGACGACATCGACGGCGCGGTCTTCGACGGCAACGACCGGGCCGGGGGCTTCTTTGGGGGACCAGTGAACATCGTGACAGGAAGCAGCGGCACCCGCGTCCTGGACCGCTTCGCGCTCGCCGTACGGGAGTGTGTCCGGCAAGGGTCCCCGCGCAAGTTCGCCGTCCTCGTGGAACTCGGCGAATTCGAGCCGGTGCCGGAGAACGTCTCCGACCGCCGAAAGGCGCTGAAGGGATTCATCGACGGCTACGTACCGTCCGCACTGAAGGCTCAGGGCTGCTCCTGAGAACGCCGGAGCCCGCCCGGCACGCCGTACGGCGCGTGCTGGGCGGGCTCACCGCGTGGAGACCGTGACCGGATTCGAACCGGTGTAACTCGAGTTGCAGTCGAGCCCCTGAACCACTCGGGCACACGGTCCTGCGCTTCTTGCTGCCTTCTTGCTGCTGTGACGACCGTAGGAGAGTTGCGGCGGGTGCTCAAGGCTCTGGGCCGCGACGCAATGCGACTGCCACACCGCGTTCATGCTCGGCGCCCGGTCCTACGACCAACGGACGAGCGCAGGACCGTCCTGAGACAGGGTCCCAGGCGAAGTGTGCCCCTTACTCTTGGGCTCATGACCGCCCTCGAACCGCGCGACGCCGACGTTGCGCCCCACCCCGTGGACGCCACCGTCGCCGTGCAGTCCGAAGCGGAGTCCGAAGGGGTGCTCGGGCGGACCCGCCGGGCACTCACGGTCGGCATCGTCTCCGTCGTCTTCCTGATCGCCTTCGAGGCGACCGCCGTCGGGACCGCGATGCCGGTCGCCGCCCGTGAGCTGCACGGCATCCCGCTCTACGCGTACGCGTTCTCCGCGTACTTCACCACCAGTCTCTTCGCCATGGTGCTCTCCGGGCAGTGGGCCGACCGGCGAGGGCCGCTGGCGCCGCTCGCGACCGGGATCGGCGCGTTCGGGGCGGGGCTGCTGCTGTCGGGCACGGCGGGCAACATGTGGATGTTCATCGCCGGACGGGCCGTCCAGGGGCTCGGCGGCGGGCTGGTGATCGTCGCGTTGTACGTGGTGGTCAGCCGGGCCTATCCGGAACGGATCAGACCGGCGATCATGGCCGCGTTCGCGGCGAGCTGGGTGATTCCGTCCGTGGTCGGACCGCTCGCCGCCGGCAGCGTGACCGAGCACCTGGGATGGCGCTGGGTCTTCGTCGGGATCCCGGTCCTGGTGGTCATCCCGCTGGCCCTCGCGCTGCCTGCGATCCGGCGCATGGCGTCCGGCCCCGCCGATCCTTCGGTGCCCGCCGAACCGGTCGACCGCCGCCGCATCGGCCTGGCGCTCGGTATCTCCCTGGGGGCGGGGCTGCTGCAGTACGCCGGGCAACAGCGGAACTGGTTCGCGCTGCTGCCGGCTGCCGCGGGCATCGCGCTGCTCGTCCCCGCCGTACGGGGTCTGCTGCCCCCGGGCACCGGGCGGGCGGCGCGCGGGCTGCCGTCGGTGGTGCTGCTGCGCGGGCTCGCCGCCGGGTCGTTCATCGCCGCGGAGGCATTCGTACCGCTGATGCTGGTGACCCAGCGCGGTCTCTCCCCGACCTTGGCCGGTCTGTCGCTCGCGGCCGGCGGCGGTACCTGGGCGCTCGGCTCGTACGTGCAGTCCAGGCCGCGCGTGGCGCCGTATCTCGACCGGCTGATGGTGGCCGGCATGGTGCTGGTCGCCGCGGCGATCGCGGGCGCCCCGTCGGTGCTGATCGCGGGGGTGCCGGTGTGGACGGTGGCGGTCGCCTGGGCCGTCGGGTGCTTCGGCATGGGGTTGGTGATCGCCTCGACGAGCGTGCTGCTCCTGAAGCTGTCGGCGCCGGAGGAGGCGGGAGCCAACTCCGCCGCGCTGCAGATCTCCGACGGGCTGTCCAACGTGCTGCTGCTGGCCGCCGGGGGCGCGGCGTTCGCGGCGCTCGGCGGAGGCGCGGTGGGCGCGGTGCCCGAGGCCGTTGCGCCGGGCGCGTCCGGGGCGCACCCGGGGGCGTTCGTGGTGGTGTTCCTGCCGATGGCGGGAGTGGCGCTGGTGGGGGCGTGGGTGGCGGGCCGGGTGCGGGAAAGGCCGTAGTGCCGCACGGCGCCACGGCAGGCACCCGGTGGGCCGGTCCGGAGCGGATCGGGTACGGAGAGCGGGTGCGGAGCTCGCCGGACCCGCCCCCGGGCCATGTCCCAGCGCTGCCGGAAGGGCCGGCCCGCGCGGGGCCCCGGTGCGTCCCGGGCCCGATGCGGACGAGCCGCGACGCAGGTGCCGGACGTGTGGCGGGGCACCCCCGACATGCCCAGGACCGCCGCGCGACCGCCCGTGTTCGCAGCGTAGGCGCACCCTGTGAAGAGGGTCTCAACAGCTCCGAACCACGGCTCATTCATACGGGGTTAGGGCCGGGCCCCCGGTAGGGTGGCCCGGTTGTCGTATCGCGCACGAGTCCCTCCCGGCCCGTGCGGACAGCACCCCACGTACCCGAGAGACCCGAACCGGAGACCGTGACTACTACCGCCTCCCACCACCTCTCACCCGCCTTTCCCGGCCGCGCCCCCTGGGGTACGGCCGGCAAGCTGCGAGCCTGGCAGCAGGGCGCCATGGAGAAGTACATCCAGGAGCAGCCGCGAGACTTCCTCGCGGTCGCCACGCCCGGCGCAGGGAAGACCACCTTCGCGCTGACCCTCGCGTCATGGCTGCTGCACCACCATGTCGTGCAGCAGATCACCGTCGTCGCACCGACCGAGCATCTGAAGAAGCAGTGGGCGGAGGCGGCCGCCCGGATAGGGATCAAGCTCGACCCCGAGTACAGCGCCGGACCCGTGAGCAAGGAGTACCACGGGGTCGCGGTCACGTACGCGGGCGTCGGCGTCCGGCCGATGCTCCACCGCAACCGGTGCGAGCAGCGCAAGACCCTCGTGATCCTCGACGAGATCCACCACGCCGGTGACTCGAAGTCGTGGGGCGAGGCATGCCAGGAGGCGTTCGACCCGGCCACCCGGCGGCTCGCGCTGACCGGTACGCCGTTCCGTTCCGACACCAACCCGATTCCGTTCGTCGTCTACGAGGAGGGGAACGACGGGATCCGCCGCTCCTCGGCGGACTACACGTACGGCTACGGGAACGCGCTCGCCGACGGCGTCGTCCGGCCCGTGATCTTCCTCAGCTACAGCGGCAACATGCGCTGGCGGACCAAGGCCGGTGACGAGATCGCCGCGCGGCTCGGCGAGCCGATGACCAAGGACGCCATCGGCCAGGCCTGGCGGACCGCGCTGTCGCCCACCGGTGACTGGATCCCCAACGTCCTCGCGGCCGCCGACAAACGGCTGACCGAGGTGCGCAAGGGCATTCCGGACGCGGGCGGTCTGGTCATCGCCACCGACCAGGAGTCCGCCCGTGAGTACGCCAAGATCCTGAAGCGGGTCACCGGCGAGAAGGCGACCGTGGTCCTCTCCGACGAGAAGGCCGCGTCGAAGAAGATCGACAAGTTCAGCGAGGACGAGTCGCGCTGGATGGTCGCGGTCCGGATGGTGTCGGAGGGTGTCGACGTGCCGCGCCTCGCGGTCGGTGTCTACGCCACCACCATCTCGACCCCGCTCTTCTTCGCGCAGGCCGTCGGACGATTCGTGCGATCGCGCCGGCGCGGCGAGACCGCCTCCGTCTTCGTGCCGACCATTCCGATGCTCCTCGACTTCGCCAACGAGATGGAGGTGGAGCGGGACCACGTCCTCGACAAGCCCAAGAAGGGCAGCGACGAGGAGAACCCGTTCTCGGAGGAGGACAAGCTCCTCGCCGACGCGGAGCGCCTGGAGGACGAGGAGACCGAGGAGCAGCTGCCGTTCGAGGCGCTGGAGTCCGACGCCGTCTTCGACCGGGTGCTGTACGACGGCGCCGAGTTCGGCATGCAGGCGCACCCCGGGAGCGAGGAGGAGCAGGACTACCTGGGCATCCCGGGGCTCCTCGAACCCGACCAGGTGCAGCTGCTGCTCCAGAAGCGGCAGACCCGGCAGATCGCGCACAGCAGGCAGAAGCCGGCCGGGGAGGCCGACCTGCTGGAGAAGCCGGCGGAGGCCCGGCCGGTGGTCACGCACAAGCAGCTGCTGGGGCTGCGCAAGCAGCTGAACACGATGGTGTCGGCCTACACGCACCAGAGCGGCAAGCCGCACGGAGTGATCCACACCGAGCTGCGGCGGGTCTGTGGCGGGCCGCCGAGCGCGGAGGCGACCGCCGGACAGATCCAGCAGCGGATCAAGAAGGTGCAGGAGTGGGCGACCCGGATGACGTGAGGTGACCGTCGTCGGGTGAATACCGGCCCGGTACGGGGACAGGAGTCCTCGTGCCGGGCCGGCGGCCGTTCGTGCGGCCGGTCGCGACCCCTGCGGCGCGTCCGGTGCCGGGCAGGTGCCCCGCCGCGCGGACGTCCGGTCCGTACCTCCCCGGGCCGTCGGATCCGGCGGCGCGCCCGCGTCGGCCGACCGTCCGGAACCCGGCGACGGCGGCGGCCCGGGGCCCGCGCGCCGCCCGGCCGACAGAAAAATTCTGCCAATGTTGTTCACCCTCAGTTAACGATGGTTCACTTCTGTGTGCGGAGCGTCGCATCGGCGTCGGTCGACCTGAACGCGCGTAGATGTTCAGGAATCGACCGGCACCGCGCTGACCGGCACTTATGCTTCTTCGGCCGGACGGTTTTCCATAGGCGCCCGGATTCTGGACGAGGTCTTCCGCTGAGCGGACTCCCTCGCTACTGTCCAAAAAAATGAACGCCCCGTGGCAACGCCGCCGCGGAGCGCAGCCGGTGCCTTGGCCGCCGGCGGCCTCTCCGTGCGTCGCCGCTGGGACCGGCGAAGCAGACTTCGTGAGAGTGCCGCCACTCACCGAAGAGGAGAGGGCGTCGTGACCGCGGAGACCTCCCAGACGCTCGACCGGGGACTACGCGTCCTCAAGCTGCTTGCCGACACCGACCACGGCCTGACCGTCACCGAGTTGTCCAACAAACTCGGGGTCAATCGCACGGTGGTCTACCGTCTGCTCGCCACTTTGGAACAACATGCCCTGGTACGCCGCGACTTGGGCGGTCGGGCCAGGGTGGGCCTGGGCGTGCTGCGCCTGGGCCGTCAGGTGCATCCGCTCGTACGGGAAGCGGCGCTGCCCGCGCTGCGGTCGCTTGCCGAGGACATCGGAGCCACCGCCCACCTCACCCTGGTCGACGGCAGCGACGCGCTGGCGGTGGCGGTCGTCGAACCGACCTGGACCGACTACCACGTGGCCTACCGGGCCGGCTTCCGTCATCCGCTCGACCGGGGAGCCGCGGGCCGCGCGATCCTCGCCGCGCGGACGAAGTCGGTGGCCGAACCCGCCTTCACCCTCACCCACGGCGAACTGGAGGCGGGCGCGAGCGGCGCCGCGGCGGCGCTGATGGGAGTGACCGGGGTCGAGGGCAGCGTGGGCGTGGTGATGCTCGCGGACGCCGTACCGGAACGGGTCGGCCCGCGGGTCGTCGACGCGGCCCGCGAGGTGGCGGACGCGCTGAGGTAGTGACCGGGCCACCCGGTGGCCGCCTCCGTCCCCGGTCGACCGACGGGGCGGGGCGCCCCGGGCCGGCCGGGTCCGCTCCTCCCCGCACCGGCCGGGCGGACCGATCCTGCCGGGTTAGATTGGGCGGGTGCTCACTCGTCTCTCGCGCCCCCGCGCCCTCGCCCTGTGCGCCCTCCCCGTCGTCGCGCTCTTCGGCGTGGCGGCCTTCGTGCCACTGCCCTTCACCGTGGCGCAGCCCGGCACGACCGCGAACGTACTCGGGAGCGATAACGGCACGCCCGTGATCAGCATCAAGGGCGCACCCACCCTCCCCACCAGCGGCCAGCTGCGGATGACGACGATCATTGCCACGGGTCCCACCGCAGAGGTCGGGATCGCAGACGTGGTCGACGGCTGGTTCCGCACCGACCGGGCGATCCTGCCCCGTGACTCGGTCTACCCGAGCGGCGGCTCCGAGAAGGAGATCGAGCAGCACAACCTCGACGACATGAAGAAGTCGCAGAACTCCGCCGTGGACGCGGCCCTGAAGTACCTCGGCAAGGCCCCCGGGTCGGTGGACGTGACCCTGCACCTCGCCGATGTGGGCGGGCCCAGTGCCGGCCTGTTCTTCGCGCTCGGCATCGTCGACAAGCTCGACGGCGACGGCTCCGGCGGTGATCTCACCGGCGGCCGCACCGTCGCGGGCACGGGCACGATCGACGCGAACGGCGCGGTCGGCGCGGTCGGCGGGGTCTCGCTGAAGACTCAGGCGGCCCGGCGCGACGGCGCGACCGTCTTCCTCGTCCCGAAGGCCGAGTGCAGGGAGGCGGGCGCCGAGCTCCCCAAGGGCCTCAAGCTGATCCCGGTCACGACGCTGAACACCGCGGTGTCCTCGCTGCGGGCGCTGGAGCAGGGGCACAAGGTCCCGAGCTGCTGACGGCCCGGGGCGACGCCGGCCTACACGGCGACGGCCTCGGCCTTCGCCGGCGCGGGAGGCCTGTCGTTCATCGTGCGCCACACCGGGAAGATCATCGGACTGATCGTCGCCAGTGTGTAGACACCGCCCAGCGCCAGCAGCGCCCCGTCCGCCCCCAGTCGCTCCACCAGCACTCCCGCCAGCAGGCCGCCCACCGGAAGGGCCAGCTCGCAGCCCGCGGTGATCGCCCCCGAGACCCGGCTGCGGAGCCGGTGCGGTACGCGCTCGTAGATCACCGTCGTCAGGATCGGGTTCAGCACTCCGCCGGCGAGCCCGCCGAGCAGCATCGTCACGGCGAGCGGCAACGTCGTGTCCGTCAGCGCGGCGACAATGAACCTCGGACCTCCGCACAGCACCACGCACACCGTGAACACCGCCCGTCGCGAGAGCCGGTGCCCCACGGCTCCGTACACCAGCGCGCCCGCCAGCCCGCCCGCTCCGAAGAGCGCGGTGAGCAGCCCGAGCCGGGTCGCACCGCCCAGTTCCTGCTCGGCGTGCACCGGCAGCAGTACGGCGTTCCAGCCCTGGTCGGTGCCGTTCATGAAGAGCACCATCACCACGACGGCCAGCAGCAGCCGGTTGCTGAACAAGTAGGCGTAGCCCTCGCGCAGTTCGGAGCGGTACGCCCGGGGTGAGACCGGTGCGGCCGTCCGGTGCGGTTCGGCGGCCCGTACCCCTCGTACGCCTGCCGCGATCAGCAGCGCGGACGCGCCGAACGTCGCCGCGTCCAGCACCAGCACGGTCTCCGCGCCGACGAACGCGATCAGTACCCCGGCCAGCGCCGCCCCGGTCATCCTGGCGCCGCGCGAGGTGGCGTCGAAGAGGCTGGCGGCGCGGGAGACCGTGGTCCCGGCGTGTTCGGCGAGATCCGGCAGGAGGACGTAGCGCGCGGTGTTGCCGGGCGTGTGGACGAGTCCGTTCACCGCCATCAGCGTGCAGAGCGTCCAGAATTCCAGCGCCCCCGCGTAGTGCAGCAGCGGGACGGTGACGATGGCGAGACCGCACACCGTGTCGGAGGTGACGGAGACGCGCCGCCGCCCTATGCGGTCGATGACGGGTCCGCCGATCACCGCGGACACGATGATCGGCAGCGTGGCGCAGAAGGCGACGACGCCGGCCCGGCCGGCGCTGCCCGTGGTCTGCAGGACGAACCACGGGACACCGATCAGGGTGAGTGAAGTGCCCGCGGTGGAGATGGAGTTGGCCGCGAGAAGGGCGGCGAGCGGCGTGCGGTTCCCCCCGTTCATGACTAAGCCGTTCGAGGGGTTGCGGGGGCGGACAGGGAGGTGCGGTCCGGTATGACGTACAGGCCCAGCTCGACCAGGGTCCAGCCCAGTCGCATCCGGAGGTTCCCGCGCGGTGCCCGCGGCGTCCGCAGGCTCGGTGACGGACGGAACTCGTCCGGGTTCCCCCGCAGTTCGGCTGAGCGGAGGTGGTGCAGCGTCAGATGCGTGTCGGGGTGCATGGCGGTTTTCCTCTCGGTCGGTGCGGTCGGTGCGGTCGGTGCGGTGGGTCTGCCCGGTCAGTCGGTGGGGCGGGGGAAGACGTGCAGATGGGTGCGGACGACGGCCGAGCCCTCGGTGTCCTCGGGGACCAGATCCCGGTAGCTGTCGACCAGGTCGTGGATCTTCTCGGCCAGTTCCAGCGAGAGTTCCGGGGTGAGCCGCACCTTGAAGTCGCTCACGTCCCACGAGCGCTGCCACGTCTCGGGCCACTCCTGCATGGTGCCGAGCCAGGTGTTCAGCTCCTGCGTGTGTGTGCCGGCGATCTCGTGCAGCACGACCCCCATGGCGCCGCGCACCTCGGGGCTGGGGTCGCGCAGGAAGTCCGCCGTCCGGTCGAACGCCGTCCCCATGTGCACGGCCCGCCACCACCGTTCGCGCCCCTTGCCGAGCGTCGGGTCGTCCTCGACGAAGCCGTACGTGGCCAGTTGGCGCAGGTGGTAGCTGGTGGCGCCACTGGACTCACCGAGCCGGTCCGCCAGCCCCGACGCGGTGGCGGGGCCGAACTCCCGGAGGGTGTTGAGCAGTCGGAGGCGCAGGGGGTGGGCGAGCCCACGCAGGGTGCGGGCGTCGACGCGGTGGATGTTCGGGTCGAGCGGCTTCTCGCCGTCGGCTTCGTTCGCTGCCATGTCTTGACCGTAGCGATGCAAAGCCTTCTTTGCAACGCTTCTTTGCAAAAACTCTTTGTAACTCGTCGCGGTGCCCGGCGGCCGCCCCTCCGGTCATCCGTTCTTGATGAAGCCCTCCGCGATCAGCCAGTCCTTGGCCACCGCGTGCGGGTCCTGCCCGTCCACGTCCACCTTGGCGTTCAGCTCCTGGGCGACTTCGGTCGTCAGTCGCTTGCTGAGCGGGTCCAGCAACCCGGCGATCTGCGGGTACTTGTCGAAGGTCGGGGTGTGGACGACGGGGGCGGCGTTGTAGTTGGGGAAGAAGTGCTTGTCGTCCACGAGGACGTCGAGATTCATCGCCTTGATCCGGCCGTCCGTGGTGTACACCTCGCCCAGCAGGCACGAGTCGGACTTCGATACCTGTGTGTAGATGATCCCGGCGTCCATCTTCTTGATGTTGGTGGCCGGGATCGACATGCCGTACGCCTTCTCCATGCCCGGCAGCCCGTCGTCGCGCGAGGCGAACTCGTTCTCCACGCAGATCGTCACCGCCGACGGGTTCTTCTTCGCCAGCGCGGCGACGTCCGAGAGCGTCCGCAGGTGGTACTTCGCGTTGTTCTTCTTGCTGATGGCCAGCGCGTAGGTGTTGTTGAGGGTCGACTGCGGCAGCCAGGTCACTCCGTTGTTCCGGTCCTCGTCCCGGACCGCCTCCCACTGCTTCAACGGGTCCGGGATCGGCTTCGCATGGCCGAGGTAGGTGATCCAGGCGGTGCCCGTGTACTCGTACATCGCGTCCGCGTCGCCCTTGATGATGGCCTCGCGCGCACTGATGGAGCCGGGCAGGTTCGTCCGGTCGAGGACCTCGGCGCCGGCGGCCTTGAAGATCAGACCGATCATCTGGCCGAGAATGATGTTCTCGCTGAAGTTCTTCGAGGTGACGGTCAGCGAGGCGCCGTGCAACGGCTGCCCCTGCCCCACCGAGCCCGGCACCACGTCGTCCACCAGCGGCGAGCCGCTCTTCAGTCCGCACCCGGAGAGCGTCGCCGCAAGGAGCAGGGCCCCGGCGAGACCGGCCGCGCCGAGCGCCCGCGCCTTCCCTCCGGTGGTCCCTCCGCGCGTCCTCACGTCTCCACCTCCAGCCCGCGCGGGGTCAGCGCCATCTCGACCAGGGAGGCCAGCCAGTCCACCAGCAGCGCCAGCACCACCGTCAGCACGGAACCCAGCACCAGCACCGGCATCCGCTGCGTCTGGATCCCCGACGTGATCAGGTCCCCCAGCCCGCCGCCGCCGACGAACGTCGCCAGGGTCGCGGTGCCGACGTTGAGCACCAGGGCCGTCCGGACGCCCGCCAGGATCAGCGGTACCGCCAGGGGCAGTTCGACCTTCGTCAGGGTGCCCATCGCCGACATGCCGATGCCGCGCGAGGCCTCGATCAGATTCGGTTCGATCGCTTTCAGGCCGGCCACCGTGTTGGAGAACACCGGCAGCACCGCGTAGATCACCATGCCGATGATCGCGGTCGACGGTCCGATACCCAGCCAGATCACCAGCAGGGCCAGCAACCCGATCGCCGGGGTCGCCTGTCCGATGTTGGCGACCGCGGTGACCACCGGGGCGCCCTTGCGCAGCCTGCGCCTGGTCAGGGCGATCCCGAGCGGGATGGCGATGATCAGCACCCAGAACGTGGAGATCGCGGTCAGCCTGACGTGCTGCCACCAGCGCAGCTGCACATTGCCGCCGGTGAGGGAGTTCCTCGCGATCGAGTCGAGAGAGACGTTGGTGATCCACAGATAGGTGAGGGCGACGACGACCGCCAGCGCGGCCGGCACCAGCACCAGCCTGCGCCAGGTGATCCGGCGGGGCGGCCCGGCGGGCGGCGGCGCGGGTTCCTCCTCCTCGTCGCGGAAGGCATGGCCCTTGACGTCGTGCTCCCCGGCCGGCCGGGGACGTGACGGTTCCTCATCGGGCGGCGGTGGCACCGACTGGCTGGGATTCATGTGCCCGCACCGCCCTCCAGCTCCTGCTCGGTCTGATGGGCACGCAGCTCCTCCAGATCGTGCTGGTGCTCGATGGCGGTGAGCCGGTCTGCCTCCAGGAGCTCATGGACGGAATCCATCAGGGTCTGCATGTCGACGACCCCGATGAACTCGCCGCGCCGCCCGGTCACCGCGACCCGCCCGCCGCTGTCGGTCAGTACGGCCTCCAGCGCGTCGTGCAGGGTGGCGTCCCGGGTCACCGTGTCGTGGACCAGCTGCCCGGCGCGCGCCAGGGAGCCCCGGGCCCGCATCAGATCGCCGCGGCGCAGCCATTTGTACGGGCGGTTCCTGCGGTCCAGCATCAGGAGCTCGTTGTGCGTGCTGCTGCGCAGCTTGTTGAAGATGGACTGGAGCGGGTCGTCGACGGTCACCGTCGGGAACTCGGCGATCTCCACTTGACGTACCCGGGTCAGGTTGAGGCGTTTGAGCGCCGCCCCGGCGCCGACGAAGCCGGAGACGAAGTCGTCGGTCGGATTGGTGAGAATCGCTTCCGGGGTGTCGAACTGCGCGATGTGCGAATGCTCGCGCAGTACGGCGATCCGGTCGCCCAGCTTGATCGCCTCGTCGAAGTCGTGGGTGACGAACACGATCGTCTTGTGCAGTTCGTGCTGCAGCCGGATCAGTTCGTCCTGCAGGTGGTCACGGGTGATCGGGTCGACGGCGCCGAACGGCTCGTCCATCAGCAGCACCGGCGGATCGGCGGCCAGCGCCCTCGCCACGCCCACCCGCTGCTGCTGACCGCCGGACAGCTGGCGCGGATAGCGCCCGTGGAACTCCCGGGGGTCCAGCCCGACCAGATCGAGCATCTCCTCGACCCGGTCCTTCACCTTCGACTTCGACCAGCCGACCATCTTCGGAACCAGGGCGATGTTCTCGGCGACGGTCATGTGCGGGAAGAGCCCGGACGACTGGATCGCGTACCCGACCTTGCGGCGCAGCTTCACCGGGTCGATGTCGGTGACGTCCTCGTCGTTGATCCGGATCCGGCCGGACGACGGCTCGATCAGCCGGTTGATCATTTTCAGCGTGGTGGACTTCCCGCAGCCGGACGGGCCGACGAAGATCACCGTCTCGCCGGCCTTGATGTCCATGGAGACGCTGTCCACGGCCGGGTTCGGATTGCCCGGGTAGTGCTTCGTCAGGTCCTGGAGCTGGATGGTGGCGCCCGATGTGGCGTTGGCGACGGGCGTTTCCGCCGCCCCGGTGGCGGTCTCAGACACGGATCCCCCTGGGGATGGTCAGCCGTCCGAGCAGGACGTACGCGGCATCGAAGAGCAGGGCGAGGATGACGATGCCGAGCGTGCCGGAGAGGACCTGATTGATCGCGTTGGCGCTGCCCAGCGAGGCGATACCGCGGAAGATCTCGTTGCCGAGTCCGGGCCCTGAGGCGTACGCGGCAATGGCGGCGATCCCCATCAGCATCTGCGTGGAGACGCGGATGCCGGTCAGGATCGGCGGCCAGGCGAGCGGCAGTTCCACCTTGCAGAGCCGGGCGATCCGGGACATTCCGATGCCCTTGGCCGCATCGACGAGCGAGGGGTCGACGCCGCGCAGACCGACGATGGAGTTGCGGACGATGGGCAGCAGCCCGTACATCGTCAGGGTGATCACGGTGGGCGGGACCCCCAGTCCCACCAGTGGGATCAGCAGACCGATCGCGGCGAGGGACGGGATGGTGAGGATGGTGGCCGTGGTGGTGATGGCCAGCGAGCCGCCCCAGCTGCTGCGGTAGGTGGCGAGCCCGATCAGGATGCCGAGCACGGTCGCGATGACCATGCACTGGAACACGGCGCTGACGTGCTGGTACGCGTCGGTGAGCAGCTGCTGGTGCCGATTGACCAGATACTCCCAGAAGCTCACGCGTCACCCCTCGGCTCAGTCGCTGTCCTCCGCGGCCTGCTCCACGAGCGGGATGATGCGCAGAGGCACCGGGTTCTCCATGACGATTGCCGTGGAGGCCCGGACAATGCCATCAAAACCGACAACCCGGTCGATCACTCGTTGAAGATCGGCGTTGGACCGGGCGACGAGCCGGCACAGCATGTCTCCCTGCCCGGTGGTGGTGTGCAGCTCCAGCACCTCGGGAACGCCGCCCAAGTGGGCCCGCACGTCCGCTCCTTGGCCCTGCTTGATCTCCAGCGTGGCGAAGGCGGTGACGGGGTAGCCGAGGGCCGCCGGGTCGACCTCGGGGCCGAATCCGCGGATGACGCCATTCGACTGAAGCCGGTCCAGCCGCGCCTGGACGGTTCCGCGGGCCACCCCGAGCCGGCGCGAGGCTTCCAGTACGCCGATCCGCGGCTCGCGCGCGAGCAGCGCGATGAGCCTGCCGTCCAGATGATCGATCGCCATGACGAGTCCCTCTGTGGTCACCCTGTACAGATAGCCCGCCCATCCCAGCACGGTGCTGTACAAGATGCTCAGTAAATATCTGAACTATTGCGCACCTTGCGAGACGGAGGGAGTCTGCCCCCATGACTGAGACGCTGCACAGCACTCCTGACACCGCCCGGCAGGCCGACCCCTTCCCGGTCAAGGGAATGGACGCGGTGGTGTTCGCCGTGGGCAATGCCAAGCAGGCCGCCCACTACTACTCGACCGCCTTCGGCATGAAGCTCGTCGCCTACTCCGGACCGGAGAACGGCAGCCGCGAGACCGCCAGTTATGTGCTGACCAACGGCTCGGCGCGCTTCGTCCTCACCTCCGTCATCAAGGCCTCCACCGACCACGGCCGCTTCCTCGCCGACCATGTCGCCGAGCACGGCGACGGTGTGGTCGACCTGGCCATCGAGGTCCCGGACGCACGTGCGGCGTACGCGTACGCCGTCGAGCACGGCGCCCGCGGCCTCACCGAGCCGCATGAGGTCAAGGACGAGCACGGCACGGTCGTGCTCGCCGCGATCGCCACGTACGGCAGGACCCGCCACACCCTCGTCGAGCGCTCCGGCTACGACGGCCCGTACCTCCCCGGTTTCGTCGCCGCCGCCCCGATCGTCGAACCGCCCGCCAGGCGCACCTTCCAGGCGATCGACCACTGCGTCGGCAACGTGGAGCTGGGCCGGATGAACGAGTGGGTCGGCTTCTACAACGAGGTCATGGGCTTCACCAACATGAAGGAGTTCGTGGGCGACGACATCGCCACCGAGTACTCCGCCCTGATGTCGAAGGTCGTCGCCGACGGCACCCTGAAGGTGAAGTTCCCGATCAACGAACCGGCGATCGCGAAGAAGAAGTCGCAGATCGACGAGTACCTGGAGTTCTACGGCGGTGCGGGCGTCCAGCACCTCGCCCTCGCCACCAACGACATCGTCGCCTCGGTCCGCGCGATGCGGGCGGCCGGCGTCCAGTTCCTGGACACCCCCGACTCGTACTACGACACCCTCGGCGAGTGGGCCGGCGAGACCCGCGTACCGGTCGAGACGCTCCGCGAACTGAAGATCCTGGTCGACCGCGACGAGGACGGTTACCTGCTGCAGATCTTCACGAAGCCGGTCCAGGACCGCCCGACGGTCTTCTTCGAGATGATCGAGCGCCACGGCTCGATGGGCTTCGGCAAGGGCAACTTCAAGGCGCTGTTCGAGGCGATCGAGCGTGAGCAGGAGAAGCGCGGCAACCTCTGAGCCCGGGCGGCCCGTACACGGGGCGCCGGGCACCCCGGCGGCGGGATCCGGCAGATCCCGCCGCACGCCTGCCGCCCCGTGTCCAGGGGCGTACGTCCGTGGCACGGCACGCGCGGGCCGATCGGGTCCTTGACCAGTGCGATCGAGTGAGGTACAGGGGAAACGGGCGCCGGGGGTGGCACGGATAGGGGGCCGCGACGCGATGTCGCGGCCCCTGCGGCATGACTCCGCAGGTTCCGATGGGAGTTCCCACGCATGAACCGTCTCACCGCGTCCGTCTGCACCGCCGTCGTGGCAGTGGGCGCATCATTCGCACTGCTCGCCCCCTCAGCCGTCGGCGCGGCACCACCCAACGCCGTACAGCGGGTCCTGGCCGGCGACCTCGGGGCGGGCAGGCCCTGGATCCGGCTGCAGGACGACCCCAGCAACTCCACCAGGGTCCCCGGGATCCAGGAGGTCTCGCCGTTCGCCGACCCCGTCCGGTTCAACGGCAGCCTGCACCTGGCGGTCGACGGCGGACAGCAGGCCCAGGCCGCGCACTACTTCACCCAGCCGGTCCCGCTGAGCACCATCGCGGCCGCCGAGCTCTCGTACGACACCTACGTGGCGACGACGGAGCACATGGCCACCGGCGTCGGACCCAACCTCCAGCTCCCGATGGTCTGCCGGGGGACCTTCACGACCCTCGGCTTCCTGCCGGAGAACACCACGGACACCCAGGGCCGCCCCGGTGTGGCGCGGGACATCTGGCAGCACTTCAGGTCCACCACGGCCACCCCCTGGTTCACCTCCCGCGCGGTGGCGTCGTTCCCGGCACAGACCACCCACCCGCTGAGTGACTTCGTCACCGCCTGCAACGCCCCGGGCGACGGGGTGATCGGGGTCATCGCGAACGTCGGCCGGTTCGGAGACACGTCCGCGACGCTCAGCACGTACGTGGACAACCTGACCGTGAACGGAACCGTCTACGACTTCGCCGTCGGCGGGCTCGCCACCGGACGCGTCTCGCTGCGCAACACCTCGTCGGGCGGCAACTGCGGCCACAACCGCACCTGCATCCCCGCGGGCGGGGAGCGCCGCTCGGCGACCGGGACCGTCACCTTCACCGACCCGGCCAACGGCCCGGAGTACGTCGCCGTGGGCACACGTCTGGTCCTCTCCCAAGGGCGCTCGCTCGCCCCGCGCGACCTCACCGTGACCGCGAACGGCCGACGCGTGACCCTCACGGCCGGACCGAACCACACCCTCATCGGGGTCGTCACCCCCTCGCCGAGCGTCGGCCTCAAGCCCAGCGGCAGATACACCACGCCGATCGCGATCTCCTTCACCCGTGGAGGGCGCGCGGACCGGGCGGGAACGAACGACTCCCTGACCGTTTCCGCCGAGCTGCTCGCCCAGGGCTACGCACCCCTCCAGAGGACCGGGGTCCTGGCCCGCACCACCCTGCGCGGATAGCGCCGGGCCGTGACCGAAGTCGCCGGAGGGGCCGCACTCCGGGCCCGTCCGGCGACCGGACCGACACCGGAGCGCCCCGGCCGGCGCGGATATCGGTCAGCCGCCGGCCACTTCGCGGCGCCGGCCCTCCCCGCTCAGCGCACCGCCGGGGGAGGAGGGCCAGCCGGAGAAGCGGTCCCCGCGGACGATGATCCGGAGCCGGGCTGCGGGGCGGGCCGGTCCGTGCCCGCGGTCCTGGCCGGAGCGGCCGTCGGGGCGCTCTGCGGCGCCGCCGTCGGGACGCGCCGGAAGGGTTCCGGTGCCGGTCCGACAGCCGGGGGCCGCGTGCCCCGGGGAGTGCCTGCCGCGGTCCGGCCCAAGGCGTTCAGCGCCTCCTGGGCCTTCGGCGCCGCCAGCGGGGCGAAGCGGGGGTTGGCGCGCAGGGCCTCCGCCAGGTGGCGGCGGGCCGCCCCGTAGTCCCCCAACCTTCTTTCGATCACACCCAGGTGATACGAGGACAGCGCAGTCCGGCCGCCCGTGCCCGCCGCCCGCCGGGCGTACTCCAGCGCGCCCTTCGAGTCGCCCGAGCGGTGCAGCGCCCAGCCCAGGGCGTCCGCCACCGCCGCGCTGCGGTGCTGGTGCTCCCATTCCCCCTGCAACAGCTCCAGCGCTGCCGACACATCGCCGTGGTCGGTCTCGAAGCGGCCGAGGAGGAGCGCGCCGTCGACCCCGTAACCGCCCTCGCGGCGCAGGGTGTCGCGGAGCTTGGCGTACTGGCCGAGTGACTCCCCGTCCCGGCCCAGCGACTGGTACAACTCGCCCAGTTCCAGCATGTATTCGGGACGCGGCAGCTTCGACAGGGCCGCCTGGTAGTCACGCAGCGCCTCATCCGTACGGCCCAGGGCGGCCAGCGCCCGCGCCCGGCCGGCGAGCGACGGACCGTGGGAGCGGTCGGTGCGCAGGGCAGCGCCGTACTGCGCCACCGCCTCCTCGGGCCTGCCCCGTTCCCAGGCCAGCTCGCCCAGCCGGTACAGGCAGTCCGCCTTCTCGGCGGGCGCGGTGGCCCGGTCCGCCGCGCTCAGCGCCGCGGCCAGCGCTTCCTCGGGACGGCCCTGGTCCCGGTACATCCGCGCGGTCTGCGAGAGCGCGGGGACACCTGACCGCAGCGCCGTGAAGCTCTCCACCGCTCGGTCCGCCTCGGCGTACGCGCCGAGCCCGTCGTACGCGTCGATCAGCGCCGGATACACCGTCCAGTCCTGCGGCTGCCGTGCACGCACGGTCTCGCCCCACTTCTTCGCGGTCACGAAGTCGTGCCGCGCGTCGGCGAGCGCAGCCAGTCCCACCAGGGCCGCCGTGTTCCCCCGGTCCCCCGGCTGCACGTCCAGCGACCGTTTGAGCGCCTGCTCGGCCCGCCCGTAGTAGGCCGCGTCCGCGGATCGCCGCCCCCGCTCCACGTAAGCCGTCCCGAGCACCGCCCACGACCGCGCGTCGGACGGATGCGTGCCCACCCAGCTCTGCCGGTCGCCGATCAGCGCCGTCAGATCGGAGAGGGAGGCGGGGGAGCCCGCGTCCATCGCCCTCAGGGCGCGCGAAACCGGTCCCGGCACGGCCGGTGCCGCCTTCTTGCCTTCGTCCGGTACGGCCACGACCGCACCCGTCACCAGTACGGCAGCCGCCACCATGCCGAACGCGGCCCTGCGCAGCGTCGTGTGCAACGAGACGGGCGGAGGTTCGGCCGGTGACTCCGGGTCCAGGGCGAAGAACCGTTCGGGGCCGGGGCCGGGGCCGGGGCCGGGGTCCGACGGCGCCGGCGGCGGGGACCCGTACGGACCGGACGAAGGGAGCGCCCGATCCTTCTCGGGGTTCTCCGGAGGCTGCTGCGGCATGACATCCATGCCGAGCACTCTGCGGCAGTACGAAGAGCACACCGCGCCTTGCGAACGCTGCCGCAGACGGGTTCACACCACTGGCCCCGGGTGTCACGCTTGGATCATGGACGATCTCCTCGAACGACTGCGGGCGGGCCTTCCGGCCGAGGCCATGATCACCGATCCGGACGTCACCTCCTCGTACGCCCACGACATGGCGAGCTTCTGCGACGCGGGAGCCCCGGCCGTCGTCGTGCTGCCACGCACCGTCGAACAGGTCCAGCACGTCATGCGCACGGCGACCGCACTGCGTGTACCGGTCGTCCCGCAGGGTGCCCGCACCGGCCTGTCGGGCGCGGCCAACGCCTCCGACGGCTGCATCGTGCTCTCCCTGGTGAAGATGGACCGGATCCTGGAGATCAATCCGGTCGACCGGATCGCCGTCGTCGAACCGGGTGTCATCAACGCCGTGCTGTCCCGGGCCGTGAACGAACACGGGCTGTACTACCCGCCGGACCCCTCCAGCTGGGAGATGTGCACCATCGGCGGCAACATCGGCACCGCATCCGGCGGCCTCTGCTGCGTGAAGTACGGCGTCACCGCCGAGTACGTACTCGGCCTGGAAGTCGTCCTCGCCGACGGCCGGCTGCTGACGACCGGCCGCCGGACCGCGAAGGGCGTCGCCGGATACGACCTCACCCGGCTCTTCGTCGGCTCAGAGGGCAGCCTCGGCATCGTGGTCGGGGCCGTACTCGCGCTGAAACCGCAGCCACCGCAGCAGCTCGTCCTCGCCGCCGAGTTCCCGTCGGCGGCGGCCGCCTGCGACGCGGTCTGCCGGATCATGGAACGCGGGCACACCCCGTCACTCCTCGAACTGATGGACCGCACGACCATCCAGGCCGTCAACAGGATGGCCCACATGGGTCTCCCGGGCTCCACCGAGGCGCTGCTGCTCGCCGCCTTCGACACCCCGGACCCGTCGGCCGATCTCGCCGCCGTCGCCGACCTCTGCACCGCGGCGGGCGCCACCGACGTGGTCCCCGCCGCGGACGCCGCCGAGTCCGAACTCCTCCTCCAGGCACGCCGTATGTCCCTGACCGCCCTGGAGACCGTCAAGTCGGCCACGATGATCGACGACGTCTGCGTGCCGCGCTCCCGGCTCGGCGCCATGATCGAGGGCACCGCGGCCATCGCGCGGAAGTACGACCTCACCATCGGGGTCTGCGCCCATGCGGGCGACGGCAACACCCACCCCGTCGTCTGCTTCGACCACATGGACGCCGACGAGTCCCGCCGGGCCCGCGAATCCTTCGACGAGATCATGGCGCTGGGGCTGGAACTCGGCGGCACCATCACCGGCGAGCACGGCGTCGGCGTCCTCAAGAAGGAGTGGCTGGCCCGCGAAATCGGCGAGGTCGGTGTCGAGATGCACCGTGGGATCAAGGCGGCGTTCGACCCGCTGGGGCTGCTCAACCCCGGCAAGGTGTTCTGACGGTCCGGGCGGGCCGCACGTCAGATCTCGCCGTCCGGCGACTCGTCCGGCCAGGCATCGCTCAGCCACACGTCGTCGGCCGGCAGCGGCGCGAGCAGAGCGGCGAGACCGTCGTCGATGCCCAGCCGCCCGGTCTCGGTCCCGGGCGGCACCAGCCGCAGCGTCCGCTCCACCCAGGCGGCCACGGCGACGGACGGCAGCTCCAGCAGCGCGTCGCCGTGCGGTGAGGACAGCGCCACACAGATGACGCTGCGCCGCTCGACCTTGGTCGGCCAGATCCGTACGTCCCCGTGCCCGCACGGCCGGAACACGCCCTCGACCAGCAGATCGCGCGCGAACGTCCACTCCACGGGGTAGTCGGAGCCGATGTGAAAGGTGACGTGCACGGCGTACGGATCCTCCGTGCGGTACGTCAGCCGGGCCGGTACGGGGATGCTCCGCTCCGGCGACAGAACGAGCTTCAGCTCCAGTTCGCGTTCCACGACCGTGTCCATGAGAAGCGTCCTTTCGGTCTCTGCGAACCGGCCCCCTGACCGCCCCGCACCTGGAGAGAGCGCCCTCCCCGCCACTTATTACGCGGCTTCCGGGAAAAACTTCACCGTGACCGGAAAGTGGTTCAAACACCGGGACCGGCCCGGGGGTACGCGGCGGTCTGATAGATGTGGTCCGTTGACTTGAGGCTTCGAAGAGATACGGGACCACGGTGATGAGCGCCCCAACCCCGGCACCCGGTGACGACAGGCCCCGCGAGGGGTATTACCCCGACCCTTCCATTCCCGGCTACGTCCGGTACTGGAACGGCACTTCGTGGGTGCCCGGTACCAGCCGTCCTGCGCCCCCTCAGGGGGAATCGCCGTCCGCGACGGCCTCCGAGGGCGCGACGGCCGAACCGCGGCCGTCCGCACCGGAACCCGCGCAGGTATCCGGCCCCGTCCATGCGCCCGTGGACGAGACCGGGCCGGTCTACCTCGACGAGGAGCCGAACGGCGGCAACCGCCCCGAGCCCTCGTCCGCCTGGCAGGCCGACGCCTCCCGGCAGACCGGCTTCGGCGGGGAACGCGACCACCGGGTGTCCTGGGGCGGCACCGGGCAGCCCGGTGCTGCCCCCGCCCAGGGAGAACGGGCCGACACCGCGGGGCGGGCTCCCGTGGACCGCAGTGCTTCCGCCGGCCAGGTGGCCGCGGACCCGCGAACCCCCGCGGCGCAGGACCCCACGGGCGGTGCGCTGCCCGGCATGCGGGGCGGCGACAGCCAGGCCCCCGAGAGCACGGTCACCATCCGGGCCGTCGGCCGGGCCGGCCGGCCGCCCCGGCCCCGTGACACGGAACAGGACTCCGCCGACGGGACGATGACGATCCGCGCGGTCGGTCCCGGCCCCACCCCGCAGTCCGCCGCGCCCGCCCAGGCACCCCGCCCCGCCCAGGCCCCCGCGCCTTCCCCCGCGCCCGCCCCGGCCCCTGTCACGCCCGCTCCGGCCAATCCGCTGACCCCGGGGCCGGGCGGCGGTGCGGCCTCCTGGGCGCAGCAGGCCCACCCGCTCGCCGCCCCCAGCCAGGCCGCCCACCCGCAGCCCCAGCAGCAACTCCCGCCCCACCAGCAGCAGCGACCGCAGCGGCAGCCGCAACAGCCCGTCGGCGCACAGCCGGGCCCGCCGGACGGCCCCGTCGTGCCCTGGAAGCCCCCGGTCAACGACCACTTCCAGCAGCTCGCGCAGGCGCAGGCGGCCGCCCGGCCCGCCGGGCTCGCCAAGCGCTTCGCCGCCCGGCTCGTCGACACGATCGTGCTCGGCGCGCTCGTCGGCGCGATCGCGTTCCCTCTCGTCTCCCGGGCGATGGACCACATCGGAGACAAGATCGACGCGGCGAAGTTGTCCGGGGAGACGGTCACCGTCTGGCTGGTGGACTCCACCACGGCCGGGCTGTTCGGCGGAGCGCTCGGGGTGTTCCTGGTGCTCGGAGTGGTGCTGGAGGCGCTGCCGACGGCGAAGTGGGGCCGTACGCTCGGCAAGAAGCTCTGCGGGCTCGAGGTGAAGGACATCGAGTCCCACGGTCCGCCCTCCTTCGGCGCCGCGCTGCGCCGCTGGCTGGTCCACGGCGTGCTCGGTCTCCTGGTCATCGGTGTGGTCAACGTGATGTGGTGCCTGTTCGACCGCCCGTGGCGGCAGTGCTGGCACGACAAGGCGGCGCGCACCTTCGTGGCCGGCTGACGCCGGGGCGCGGACCCGGTGGGAGCGCCCCGGACGGCCGACGGCTCATCGGGTGAGGGACCCGTCGGCCCGTGCCCGTTCCCCCGAACGCACCTGAGCCGTTGCGGGCGCTCCTGGGCCGGGGTGCACTGCCCCCATGAGCAACGATCAGCCGACGTCCGGTCAGCCGCCTGAGGACGACCCGTTCCTCAAGAAGCCGCAGGGACCGCAGGAGCCGCAGGAGCCCCAGGGACAGCAGCGGCCGCCGTCGGGCTCGCCCTACGACAGCGCTCCGCCGCCGCCCCCGCCGCCGTACGACCCCGGTCCCTACGGCGGCGGCCAGTACGGCGGCACGGACCCGTTGGCAGGCATGCCGCCGCTCGCCGAGCCCGGCAAGCGGATCGTGGCCCGGCTGATCGACTTCCTGATCATCTCGATCCCGCTGTATCTGATCTCGCTGCCGTTCGGCGGCGCGGTGGAGATGTCGGACAGCAAGGACGGCGACAGCGTCGGCAACGTCTTCAACCAGACCTACAGCGGGCATCAGCTGCTCTGGTCGCTGATCGGTCTCGTGGCCTACGTCGCCTACGACACCTACTTCACCCACAAGGACGGACGCACCCTCGGCAAGCGCCTGCTGAAGATGCGGGTGGCGATGCTCAACGACGGCAGTGTGCCGGACGTCGGCGCCTCGTTCCTGCGCGCCGTGGTGCTCTGGC
Organism: Streptomyces sp. NPDC058231; assembly: GCF_042882275.1. Classification (NCBI taxonomy): domain Bacteria; kingdom Bacillati; phylum Actinomycetota; class Actinomycetes; order Kitasatosporales; family Streptomycetaceae; genus Streptomyces; species Streptomyces sp. NPDC058231. The sequence goes on from NZ_JBHVWN010000075.1 coordinate 25,927, forward strand.
TGCCTGCGCTGCTGTGCTGCCCGTGCCTGTGGTGGCTGATCAACATCGTGCTGATGTTCACGGACAAGCCGTACCGGCAGGGGCTGCAGGACAAGGCGGCCAAGACCGTGGTGGTCTCGACCGCCTGACGGAGGCTGTTCCCTGACGCACGGCCGGCGCGCGGCGGCGCGCACGGCCCCCGGGTCAGCGGCGCAGTGAGTGCTCGCCCACGCGCTCGCCGGCGTGTTCGGCCGGGATTCCGGCTCGCTGGACGTCGTCGAGCAGGACGCTCTCCGCGGAGGGGGCGGCGGGGACGGTGCTGTGGTTCGTACGGACCGCGGCTGCCGTCCGCGTCGCCTTCTTCGTCTTCCCTGTTTTCATCCGGCGCGGCAGGGGTACGGTGACGGCCACCAGCAGACCGAGCGCCAGTGCCGCCGTGCCTATGACGGCGATGCCGATGCCCGAACTCGTGCGGGAGAGCAGCAGCATGGCGAGCGTCGAGAAGACGACGGTGACCGATCCGTAGGAGAGCTGTGCAGCAGTGGGACGCGGCATGGCGATTTCCGTCCTCGGGGCATCGGGTGGGCAGTCTCTCAACGCGGTCGCACTGTCAAGCGACTCTAGTCGGTGGATGCCCGGGAGGAACCGGTAGTAAGCATGACCTAACCCGCGGTGCCGGTGCATGGGGGGCGCACTGAGTCATCCGGCGCGCCTGACGCGAGAGTGGACGCGCCGGTTGACTGTTCGATGGATGTTCGGATAGCGGGAAAGTCCTCCTGCATAGTGCACTTGGCCTGCTCAAGTCAAGATCTGTCTTTTCTCTCGTAACTCCGGTCGAATGTCGTCACTTGTGACGCGTATCCGCGCGCGGCCGCTCCACACCCAGGCCGCAGCCGCGGACGCCGGGGAGGACTGCATCAAGTGACCACTAAGAGACGGGCGCTTCGCGCCGCAGGGGTTGTCGTGGCCATGGCCGCGACCGCCGCTACGGCGTCTGCCTTCACCACTGCCCAGGCCGATGTCAAGGCAGGCGCATCCACCATCGATCGCCGTGACCCGGGATCGGCAAAGGGCGACTCGCACAATCTGGAGGGCCCCTTCAGCGAGCAGCAGGACGCGCAGCGTCAGGCGGCTCTGGAACAGGTCATATCCGGCGACAAGAAGGTGTCGACCCGCGACGGCTCCCAGGTCGTCAAGCTCGACGACAAGAAGTACGTCGAGCTCGGCCGTGAGAAGACCGACAAGATCTTCACGATCCTGGTGGAGTTCGGCGACAAGGTCGACAACACGACCATGATCGACCCGGACGGCGACGGCCCTCAGCCGCCCGTCAAGAAGTACGGCGGCACGCCGGGCCCGCTGCACAACACGATAGCCAAGCCGGACCCGAAGAAGGACAACAGCACCGCCTGGCAGGCCGATTACAACCAGGCCCACTTCCAGGACCTCTACTTCGGTGAGGGTGCGGGCAAGAACTCGCTGAAGACGTACTACGAGAAGACGTCCTCCGGGCGATACTCGGTCGACGGCGAGGTCTCCGACTGGGTCAAGGTCCCGTACAACGAGGCCCGTTACGGCTCCAACTACTGCGGCTCGTCCAACTGCGCCAACTCCTGGGACATGATCAAGGACGGCGTGAACGCCTGGGCCGCGGACCAGAAGGCCAAGGGCCGGACGCCGGAGCAGATCAAGGCGGACCTGTCGGCGTACGACCAGTGGGACCGCTACGACTACGACAACGACGGCAACTTCAACGAGCCCGACGGCTACATCGATCACTTCCAGATCGTGCACGCGGGTGAGGACGAGTCCGCCGGCGGCGGCGTCGAGGGCGCGAACGCCATCTGGGCGCACCGCTGGTACGCGTACGGCACCGACGCCGGTGCGACCGGTCCGGGCGAGAACAAGGCCGGCGGCACGCAGATCGGTGACTCCGGCATCTGGGTCGGTGACTACACCGCGCAGCCCGAGAACGGCGGCCTGGGCGTCTTCGCCCACGAGTACGGTCACGACCTCGGTCTGCCGGACCTCTACGACACCACCAACACCGCCGAGAACTCGGTCGGTTTCTGGTCCCTGATGTCGGCCGGTTCCTGGCTCGGCACCGGTAAGAACGCCATCGGTGACCTGCCCGGCGACATGACCGCCTGGGACAAGCTGCAGCTGGGCTGGCTGAACTACGCCTCGGCCAAGGCCGCGACGAACTCGGTCCACAAGCTGGGTGTCTCGGAGTACAACACCAAGGACAAGCAGGCGCTCGTCGTCACGCTGCCCGACAAGGCCGTCACCACCGCCGTCACGACGCCCGCCGAGGGCGCCAAGCAGTGGTGGAGCGACATGGGTGACAACCTCAACAACACCCTGACCCGCTCCGTCGACCTCACGGGCAAGTCCAAGGCGTCCCTGGACCTTTCGGGCTGGTGGGACATCGAGAAGGACTACGACTACCTCTACACCGAGGTGTCGGACAACGGCGGCGCCAGCTGGACCGCGATCGACGGCACCGCCGACGGCAAGGCCATCACGCGCGACGCCAGTGACAAGCCGGCGCTGACCGACGTCTCCGGCAAGTACGAGAAGCTCTCGTACTCGCTGGACGCCTACGCGGGCAAGAAGATCGACATCCGTTTCCGTTACGCCACCGACGGCGGCGCGGGCGGTGTGGGCTTCGCGGCCGACACCATCGCGGTCAACGCCGACGGCGCCACGCTCTTCTCGGACAACGCCGAGGGCGACGACAACGGCTGGACCGCCAAGGGCTTCTCGCGGGTCGGCGGGTCGTTCACCAAGGACTACCCGCAGTACTACCTCGCGGAGAACCGCCAGTACGTCTCGTACGACCAGACCCTCAAGGTCGGCCCGTACAACTTCGGTTTCTCCTCGACCCGTCCTGACTGGGTCGAGCACTACCCGTACCAGAACGGTCTGCTGATCTGGCTCTGGGACACCTCCCAGAAGGACAACAACGTCTCGGCCCACCCGGGCCAGGGCCTGATCCTGCCGATCGACGCGCACGCGAAGCCGCTGAAGTGGGCGAACGGCACGGTCATCCGCAACAAGATCCAGCCTTTCGACGCGCCGTTCAGCTGGTACCCGACCGACGGGTTCACGCTGCACAACGCGGACGTGGCGACCAAGATCAAGCCGCAGCTGGGCGTCCCGGTCTTCGACGACCACAAGGGCACCTACTGGTACGCGGAGAACAAGACCGGAAGCGTGAAGGTCGCTGACACCAACACGCGGATCACGATCGTCAGCGAGCCGCTCAGCGGCTCGACGATGACCGTCAAGGTCGGTTCCTCGCACAAGTAATTTCGTATCACCGCAGGTCAGACCATGATCGGCCGTCGCCCTCTAGCGGGCGGCGGCCGATCGTGTTTAGGTGCCTCTTGTTCGGATTCTTATTGACACGATGTCTCACGGGGGAGCGCGGAAGATGGCAGGCGGAGGATTCAGCAAGCTGCCCAACGGCAGTGTCGTGGTCGCGATCACTCTGACCGGCCCGGCGGACGGGGCCGGCCCGGGCCGCCCGGTCCGCGTCCTGGTGCACGCGGCCAACCGGGCGCGCGCACTGACCCGCCTGCGCAACGTGGGCCTGCGGGCCGTCTATCTCCGCGGCAACGCGGAACCACCGACGCCCGACGAGATCACGGCGGTGCTGCACCACCCGGACGGCCTGCTGTGGCGGGCGAGACCGGAGAAGGCCCAGGAGCTCTGGCACCCGATCCGCGCGCTCCTGCACCCGCCCGCGCCGGCTCACCAGGGCTGAAGGCGCCCCGCGCGGGCCCGCCGGGCCCCACCGCGGAGGCGACCCGCGGGCCGGCGCCCCCCGCCCGGCCGCGCTCCGGCCGCCGGGCGCTCACAGCGCTGTACGCAGGCCGCTACACCACCGGCTTGCCGGAAAGCTCCACGCCCGCGCCGCGCAGCTCCTCCAGGGCCCGCCCGGTGCTCGCGGCGGCGACGCCCGCGGTCAGTTCCAGCAGCACATGCGTCGTGAACCCTTCCCGCACCGCGTCCAGCGCCGTCGCCCGCACGCAGTGGTCCGTGGCGATGCCGACCACGTCGACCTCGGTCACCTCGCGGTCCCGCAGCCACTGCGCCAGCCCGACCCCGTTCTCGTCGAGGCCCTCGAAGCCGCTGTACGCCGCCGCGTACGCACCCTTGTCGAACACCGTGTCGATGGCACCGGAAGCGACCGCGGGAGCGAAGTTGGGGTGGAAGCCCACCCCCTCCGTACCCGCGACGCAGTGCGGCGGCCACGAGTGCTCGAAGTCCGGCTGCGCGGAGAAGTGGGTGCCCGGGTCGACATGGTGGTCGCGGGTGGCGACCACATGGCGGTAACCGGCCTGGGCCTCACCGATCAGGTCGGTGATGGCGGCGGCGACATCCGCGCCCCCCGCCACCGCGAGGCTGCCGCCCTCGCAGAAGTCGTTCTGAACGTCCACGACGATCAACGCGCGGTGCATGGCGGGTGTCCTTCGGTGGGGGAGCGGGGCGGAGGAGGAGACGGGGGCGGTGACATTCACCGGCCGGAATCGAGCCTAGGGACAAAGACCGCCTTGCGGGAGGGGGCGTATGGCTGCTATTGGCGCTCGTCACCTTCCCCGCCGGGGCGCCTTCACACGTACTCCGTGGGAATCACCGGCTCTCCCCTGGACAGCTGCATCGCCGACAGCGGCAACCCCTGCCGCGCGGCGAAGTGCCGCTCCCGCGCCGCGTCGAGCGGCTCGCGCGCGACCACCTCACCGCCCCTGACCAGCTCGATCAGCAGCTGCCGGCCGGCCAGCCCGGCCGGTACCTGACCGGTGCCGATCACCTCGGCCTCGGCCACCCCGCTCTCGTCCAGCCGCCGTGCGGCCCACTTGCGACCGCCCATCGACGACTTCGCGCCCAGTGACTTCTTCGCAACCGGCCGCAGCGGTTCCGACGGATCGGCGGTGGTCGCCCGGGCGACCAGCTTGTAGACCATCGAGCAGGTCGGCTGCCCGCTGCCGGTCACCAGCTGCGTGCCCACGCCGTACGCGTCGACCGGAGCCGCGGCCAGCGACGCGATGGCGTACTCGTCCAGGTCCGAGGTCACCACGATCTTCGTCTCCGTGGCGCCCAGCTCGTCCAGCTGCTGCCGCACCCGGTACGCGACCAGCAGCAGGTCCCCGGAGTCGATGCGCACCGCCCCGAGCTCGGTCCCGGCGATCTCGACCGCCGCACGGACCGCCTCTGCGACGTCGTACGTGTCGACCAGCAGCGTCGTGTTCCGGCCCAGCGAGTCCACCTGTGCCCGGAACGCGTCGCGCTCGCTGTCGTGCAGCAGCGTGAACGCGTGCGCGCTCGTCCCGACGGTCGGGATGTTGTAGCGGAACCCCGCCGCCAGATCGGACGTCGTGTCGAACCCGCCGATGTAGGCGGCGCGCGCCGCTGCCACCGCGGAGAGCTCATGGGTGCGCCGTGCACCCATCTCGATCAGCCCACGCCCGCCCGCCGCCGCCGACATCCGGGACGCCGCCGCGGCGATCGCCGAGTCGTGGTTGAGGATCGACAGGATCACGGTCTCCAGCAGGACGCACTCGGCGAAGGAGCCCTCGACCCGCAGGATCGGGGAGCCGGGGAAGTACACCTCGCCCTCCGGGTAGCCCCAGATGTCACCGCTGAAGCGGTAGTCCGCCAGCCAGGCGAGGGTCGGCCCGTCGACGATGTTCCGCTCGCGCAGGAAGGTGAGCATCTCGTCCTCGAAGTGGAAGTTCTCCACCGCGTCCAGCACGCGTCCGATGCCCGCGACGACGCCGTACCGCCGCCCCTCGGGCAGCCGGCGCGTGAACGCCTCGAAGACCGAGCGCCGGTCGGCGGTGCCGGCCTTCAGCGCGGCCTGCACCATCGTGAGCTCGTACTGGTCGGTGAAGAGAGCTGTTGACGGCACACCGACCCGTCGCCCAAGGTCCGCAGAGTTCATGGCACGGATGCTACCCCTATCTCGTCAAAGTGACGAGATCTAAGCAGTTTGTGCGATGCCCCCTCGCGGGTGGCAGCATGGGGTAGGTGAGTGTCGCCCCTGTAGAGATCGAGCGTCCCGAATCGGCCGAGGAGAACCTCGTCGTCCCCGAACCCGACGTGCCCTGGGTGACGCTGGTCCACAACGACCCGGTCAACCTCATGAGCTACGTGACCTATGTCTTCCAGGCCTACTTCGGCTACTCCAAGGACAAGGCGCACAAGCTGATGCTCGACGTCCACCAGAAGGGCCGCGCCGTCGTCTCCAGCGGCAGCCGCGAGGAGATGGAGCGCGACGTCCAGGCCATGCACGGTTACGGGCTCTGGGCCACCCTCACCCAGGACCGCAACTAGACCGACCCCTCTGCCCCGCCCGACCCACCATCGGAGAGAACCCATGGCCGGCCACTTCGAGGCCACCCCCGGCGGCGGCGCGGCCGTCGCGCTCGACGAGGTGGAGATCGCGATCCTGCGCTCCCTCGCCGTCCAGCTGCTGGAACTGATCGGCCCCGGCGACGAACCCGCCGAGGACGCGGACCCGCTTGCCGCCCTGTTCGCCGAAGGGCCCAGCGAACCGCCGGCCGACCCCGCCCTGGCCCGTCTCTTCCCGGAGGCGTACGGCGACAAGGACAGCGAACTGCGCGCCGCGTCCGCCGAGTTCCGCCGCTTCACCGAGAACGACCTGCGCACCCGCAAGCGCGACGACGCCCTCGCCGTCGTGCGCACCCTGGACGCGCTCCCGTCCGGGGAGGACGGCATCGTCCTCAGGCTCGACGCCGAGGAGTGCCACAACTGGCTCGGCTCCCTCAACGACCTCCGGTTGACCATCGGCACCCGCCTGGAGGTCTCCGACACGGACGAGGGCGGCGAGGGATCGCTCTACCGGCTGCCCGACAGCGACCCGCGCAAACCCATGGTCATGGCCTATCTCTGGCTGGGCGCGCTCCAGGAGACGCTCGTCGAGACCCTCATGCCGTAACCGTCCCTCCCGATGCCGTAGCCGTGCCTCCCGGTCGTCGTGAATCGCTTTCCCCGGTCGTCGTGGACCGCCTCTTCCGATCGGTGTGCGCCCCCCGCGGGCCGAGTCGTGTGTTCGCTCAACGGACGCTCAAATTCAAATAACGATCCCATCACCTGAATGGCCTTTTTTGCAGCGACTGGAAACCCTTGTCCGCTTTTTCCTGTGGTGTGCGCCACACAATGTCCGGTGGGTCACCTGCTGAGCCGTGATAAATCTTCACGACCACTCGGGGACGCCACCCCTGTTCCCGGGGGCGCTTCAACCGGCGGACCGCCGGTCGCACTCCATCCATATCCGGGGGGATCAGGACCTGATCCGCAGCCTCAAGGCGCGGATCGGCGTGGAGAAAGGCGCAACACATGACATCGGCGCAGGTCGACAAGGGACAAGGCGGCCGCGAGGCCGCTGAAGCCGCGGATGCCACCACCCCGGGCGAGGGTTATCAGCGCGCTCTCGGTGCCCGCCAGATCCAGATGATCGCGATCGGCGGGGCCATCGGAACCGGCCTCTTCCTCGGCGCGGGCAAAGCCATCGCCAAGGCGGGACCAAGCCTCATCCTGGCCTACGCCATCGCGGGCCTGGTGATCTTCTTCATCATGCGGGCGCTGGGTGAACTCCTCATGTACCGCCCGGTCTCCGGCTCCTTCTCGGAGTACGCCCGCGAATTCATCGGCCCCTTCGCAGGCTTTGTCACCGGATGGACCTACTGGCTGTTCTGGGTCGTCACCGGAATCACCGAAGTCACCGCGGCGGCCCAGTACATGACGTTCTGGTTCGACATTCCTCAATGGGTGTCCGCGCTGATCTTCACGATCATCCTCTACGGCGCGAACCTGATCTCCGTGAAGCTCTTCGGAGAACTCGAATTCTGGTTCTCGATGGTCAAGGTCACCGCCATCGTCGGCATGATCCTCATCTGCGCCGGAATTCTCACCCTCGGCTTCTCCGACGCGGGCGACACCGCATCCGTCACCCACCTGTGGGCCGACGGCGGATTCTTCCCCAAGGGCATCGGCGGCACGCTGATGACCCTGCAGATCGTGATGTTCGCCTTCCTCGCCGTCGAGCTCGTCGGCGTCACCGCGGGCGAGTCCAAGGACCCGAAGAGCGTCCTGCCCAGGGCCATCAACACCGTGCCGTGGCGCATCGCCGTCTTCTACGTCGGCGCCCTCATCATGATCCTGTCCGTCGTGCCCTGGACCGAGTTCCAGCCCGGCATCTCCCCGTTCGTCGCCGCCTTCCAGAAGATGGGACTCGGCCTCGGCGCCGGCATCGTCAACTTCGTCGTCCTGACCGCGGCGCTCTCCTCCTGCAACTCCGGCATGTACTCCACCGGCCGCATGCTGCGCGACCTCGCGCTCAACGGACAGGGCCCGAAGTTCTTCACTCGGCTGACCAGGAGCGGCACCCCGCTCGTCGGCACCACCTTCTCCGCCGCCCTCATGCTCGTCGGCGTCTGGATCAACTACCAGTGGCCCGGTGACGCCTTCACCTACGTCGTCTCCTTCGCCACCATCTCCGGCATGTGGGCCTGGATCATGATCCTGGTCTGCCAGATCCGCTACCGCTTCCAGGCCGACCGCGGAACACTCCCGCAGTCCACCTTCCGGGCCCCCGGCGCCCCGTACACCAGCATCTTCGCCCTCGCCTTCATCGGCATGGTCATCGTGATGATGGGCATCGACAAGGACGCCAGGATCTCGCTGTACTGCGCCCCGCTCTGGGCCCTCGTCCTCGGTGTCTCGTACCTGGTCCTCAAGGCCCGCAACCCCGAGAACAAGGCCTTCGCCAAGCGCTGACCGCCCCCGCCCCGTCAGGTCCACGGGCCCCCGCGCACCACTTCCCGGTGCGCGGGGGCCCGCTGCTTATCCTGGCGCCATGCTGACCATCACCCAGGCGCTGTACGACCAGATCGTCGCGCACTCCCGCGCGGACCACCCCGACGAGGCGTGCGGCGTGGTCGCGGGCCCGGCCGGGACCGGCCGCGCCGAACGCTTCATCCCCATGCTCAACGCGGCCCGTTCGCCCACGTTCTACGAGTTCGACTCCGGGGACCTGCTGGGGCTCTACCGCGAGATGGACGACCGCGACGAGGAACCGGTGATCGTCTACCACTCGCACACGGCGACCGAGGCGTACCCCTCCCGCACCGACATCACGTACGCCAACGAACCCGGCGCCCACTACGTGCTCGTCTCCACCGCCGACACCGACGACGCGGGCCCCTTCCAGTTCCGCTCCTACCGCATCGTGGACGGCGTGATCACCGAGGAGGACGTCGAGGTCGTCGAGGCGTACGAAGCCGCCTGACCGTCCGCCCGAGCGCCCGCGGACCGGGGCGGCGGACCACCCCGGTCCGCCGCCCCGGGGACCGGCCGTCCACCAGGCGAACACCAGTCATCCACCCAGTGAGATCACATTCCGGATTCCGGACCGGGAATCGATACGATGACCGCATGGTTCCCCATGACGTGAGCGACAAGGCGCCGGGCATGCTGCTCGTAGCGCGGCTGCACGTCGACCTGTGCAGGCTTTCCAGCGCGATCTGTACGAACCGCGGGCCCGTCGGCCGCCAGGCCTGAACCCGGCCGCGGCCCGAAGCGCCGTCCGGACGCACCACCCCTGCGCGGGGGCAGAGCCGCGCGCCCCACGCCACCACTCCGCTTTCGACAGGAGCCCACGCCATGGCCATCGAGGTCCGCATCCCGACCATCCTCCGCACCTACACCGACGGCGCCAAGGCCGTCGAGGGCAACGGAGAGACCCTCGCCGACCTCTTCACGGACCTGGACAGCCGCCACAACGGCATCCGCGAGCGCATCGTCGACGGCGACCAGCTCCGCCGCTTCGTGAACGTCTACCTCAACGACGAGGACGTCCGTTTCCTCGACGGCATCAGCACCAAGCTCAGCGACGGCGACAGCGTCACCATCCTCCCGGCCGTCGCCGGCGGCATGAACTGATGCGGTACGACAGCCCGCTCGCCGCAGTGGGCAACACCCCGCTCGTCCGCCTGCCACGGCTGTCACCCTCGGACGAAGTCCGCATCTGGGCCAAGCTGGAGGACCGCAACCCCACCGGCTCGATCAAGGACCGCCCCGCGCTCCACATGGTCGAACAGGCCGAGAAGGACGGCCGGTTGACCCCTGGCTGCACCATCCTCGAACCCACCAGCGGCAACACCGGCATCTCGCTCGCCATGGCAGCCAAGCTCAAGGGCTACCGCATCGTCTGCGTCATGCCGGAGAACACCTCCCAGGAACGGCGCGACCTGCTCGCCATGTGGGGCGCCGAGATCATCTCCTCCCCGGCCGCAGGCGGCTCGAACACCGCCGTCCGCGTCGCCAAGGAGCTCGCCGCCGAGCACCCCGACTGGGTCATGCTCTACCAGTACGGAAACCCGGACAACGCGGGCGCCCACTACGCCACCACCGGCCCGGAGATCCTCGCCGACCTGCCCTCCGTCACCCACTTCGTGGCGGGCCTCGGCACCACCGGCACGCTGATGGGCGTCGGCCGCTACCTGCGCGAACACAAGCCCGACATCAAGATCGTCGCCGCCGAGCCGCGCTACGACGACCTCGTCTACGGGCTCCGCAACCTCGACGAGGGCTTCGTCCCCGAGCTCTACGACGCCTCGGTCCTCACCACCCGCTTCTCCGTCGGCTCCGCCGACGCCGTCACCCGCACCCGCGAACTCCTCCAGCAGGAGGGCATCTTCGCGGGAGTCTCCACCGGCGCCGCACTCCACGCGGCGATCGGCGTCGGCACCAAGGCGGTCAAGGCGGGGGAACCCGCCGACATCGTCTTCGTCGTCGCGGACGGCGGCTGGAAGTACCTGTCGACCGGCGTCTACACGGCACCGACGACGGAAGCCGCCATCGAGACGCTGCACGGCCAGCTCTGGGCATAACCGCCCCGGTCCCACCGCACGTCCCCGGTCGCCCGGGGGGGGGGGGCGGCCACCCCCCCCCCCCCCCCCCCCCCCCCCCCCCCCCGCCCCCCCCCCCCCCCCCCCCCCCCCCCCCCCCCCCCCCCCCCCCCCCCCCCC
>NZ_JBHVWN010000076.1:0-36810 GCF_042882275.1 Streptomyces sp. NPDC058231
TGTCCGATTCCCGGTCGAAGCGGCCCCCTGCGGAGCAGGAGAATTTTTACTGCGCCTTCCAGCTCCTCGCTTTCGCGATTCCCTTTCCGGCGAGTTCCAATTTACCAGACTCTTATTCGTTCCGTTTCCGGTCCGAATTTGATTCCGGTGACCTTTGGATTGGCCTTTGCCTTTCGGCGCACCCGACTTTATCAGAAGTACTGAGTCGGATTCTCCGCCCTCCTCGGGGAGGCCTCTGCGCACGAGTGCGCGGGTTGCTTCCCGATCTGGCGGAGCCGTAAACGTACTGGAGCGGGGCTCCCGATGCAAATCGAGGGCCCCGCTCCGGAGTTCACGCGTGTCGGGGTCAGACCTCGACGACCACGGGAAGGATCATCGGGCGCCGACGATAGGTGTCGGAGACCCACTTGCCCACCGTGCGGCGGACCAGCTGCTGGAGCTGGTGGGGCTCCATCACGCCGTCCTGGGCGGACTTGTTGAGCGCTTCCTCGATCTTCGGCACGACGGCGCTGAACGCCGCGTCATCGATCCCGGAGCCCCGGGCCTGGATGTGGGGGCCGCCCGTGATCTTGCCGGACGAGCTGTCGACCACGATGAAGACCGAGATGATGCCCTCGTCGCCGAGGATGCGGCGGTCCTTGAGGGATGTCTCGGTGACGTCTCCGACCGAGAGGCCGTCGACGTACACGTAACCCGCCTGGACCTTGCCGACGATCTTGGCCCTGCCGTCGACGAGGTCGACGACGACGCCGTCCTCGGCGATGACGATGTGGTCCTTGGGAACACCGGTGAGGGCGCCCAGTTCGGCGTTGGCCCTGAGGTGGCGCCATTCGCCGTGGACCGGCATCAGGTTCTTCGGCTTGCAGATGTTGTAGAAGTACAGCAGCTCGCCGGCCGAGGCGTGGCCCGAGACATGGACCTTGGCGTTGCCCTTGTGGACGACGTTGGCGCCCCAGCGGGTCAGGCCGTTGATCACGCGGTAGACCGCGTTCTCGTTGCCCGGGATCAGCGACGAGGCCAGGATCACCGTGTCGCCCTGGACGATCCGGATCTGGTGGTCGCGGTTGGCCATGCGCGACAGCGCGGCCATCGGCTCGCCCTGCGAGCCGGTGCAGACCAGCACGACCTCGTCGTCCGGCAGGTCGTCGAGGGTCTTGACGTCCACGACCAGGCCCGCGGGGACCTTCAGATAGCCGAGATCACGGGCGATGCCCATGTTGCGGACCATCGAACGGCCGACGAAGGCGACCCGACGGCCGTACTCGTGCGCCGCGTCGAGGATCTGCTGGATGCGGTGCACGTGGCTGGCGAAGCTCGCCACGATGATGCGCTTCTGGGCGTTGGCGAAGACCGTGCGCAGGACGTTGGAGATGTCCCGCTCGGGCGGCACGAAGCCGGGGACCTCTGCGTTCGTCGAGTCGGAGAGGAGAAGGTCGATGCCCTCTTCGCTCAGCCGGGCGAAGGCGTGCAGGTCGGTGAGCCGGCCGTCCAGCGGGAGCTGGTCCATCTTGAAGTCACCGGTCGCGACGGCCATACCCGCAGGTGTGCGGATGGCGACCGCGAGGGCGTCCGGGATGGAGTGGTTGACCGCGATGAACTCGCAGTCGAAGACGCCGATGCGCTCGCGCTGTCCCTCCGCGACCTCAAGGGTGTACGGACGGATGCGGTGCTCCTGGAGCTTCGCCTCGATCAGCGCGAGGGTCAGCTTCGAACCGATCAGCGGGATGTCCGGCTTCAGGCGCAGCAGATACGGGACACCACCGATGTGGTCCTCGTGGCCGTGCGTGAGGACGACGCCCTCGACGTCGTCGAGACGGTCCCGGATCGTGGTGAAGTCCGGCAGGATCAAATCGATTCCGGGCTGCTCCTCCTCGGGGAAGAGCACTCCGCAGTCGACGATGAGCAGGCGGCCGCCGTACTCGAAAACCGTCATGTTGCGGCCGATTTCGCCGAGGCCGCCGAGCGGGGTGACGCGGAGGCCGCCCTTCGGGAGCTTCGGCGGGGTGCCGAGTTCGGGATGCGGATGACTCAAAAGACTCTCCTTACCACGCGCGCCACGTACCGCTGAGGCACGTGGCGCGCATGTCATTCGTGCACTTGCTGTTGTCAGTGATGTCGCTCTTGCGAGTGTTCTTCGCGTATTCAGTTGTGAAGTCTGTGCCTACAGCTGTACCCCACCGGCGGCGAGATCGATCTTGAGTTGCGCCGTTTCCTGCGGGGTGAGTTCCACCAGAGGGAGGCGCAGCGGGCCCGCGGGCAGGCCCTGGAGGGCCAGCGCGGCCTTGGTCGTGATCACGCCCTGGGTACGGAACATTCCGGTGAAGACCGGCAGGAGCTTCTGATGGATCTCCGTGGCCTTCTGGACGTCGCCACCGAGGTATGCCTCGATGAGGGCGCGCAGATCCGGGGTGACGACGTGGCCCACCACGGAGACGAAGCCGACCGCACCCACCGAGAGCAGCGGCAGGTTCAGCATGTCGTCGCCGGAGTACCAGGCGAGGCCCGACCGGGTGATGGCCCAGCTGGCACGGCCGAGGTCGCCCTTGGCGTCCTTGTTGGCGACGATGCGCGGGTGCTCGGCGAGCCGGACCAGCGTCTCTGTGTCGATCGGCACACCGCTGCGGCCGGGAATGTCGTAGAGCATCACCGGCAGGCCGGTGGCGTCGGCGACGGCCGTGAAGTGACGGAAGATGCCTTCCTGCGGCGGCTTGTTGTAGTACGGCGTGACCGCCAGGAGGCCATGGGCGCCGGAGCGCTCGGCCGTCCGGGCGAGCTCGATGCTGTGGCGGGTGTCGTTGGTGCCGATGCCGGCGACGACATGGGCCCGGTCACCCACTGCTTCCAGCACAGCCCGTACGAGCTGGTCTTTCTCCGCGTCGCTGGTGGTCGGGGACTCGCCGGTGGTGCCGTTGACGATCAGGCCGTCGTTGCCTGCGTCCACCAGATGGGCGGCGAGCCGCTGGGCGCCGTCGACGTCGAGTGCGCCGTCCGCCGTGAAGGGCGTGACCATAGCGGTGAGGACCCGCCCGAAGGGGGTCTGCGGAGTGGAGATCGGAGCCATGGGTAACACGCTACTCGCTGCTCAGCGCCCGGTGGTCCTTCGGGGGGACAAGGGATAGGAGCCCGGCACTGCCTGCTCGGGGGTTCAAGCAGTGCCGGGTCCGTTTGATCAGCCTAGATGAACTTCGCGAAACGCCGCAATACGGACACCGCTTACGGGGCTACGCGTCCGTTTTTGTTGAAGGCTGCATGGGTGAGCGGCATGAGCTGCGCCCAGTGCTCCTCCATCTGTTCACCGACCATTTCGATCTCCCGCTGCGGGAAGGACGGCACCTTGGCCAGCTCGTGCTGGGTGCGCAGGCCGAGGAAGTGCATCAGCGAGCGGGCGTTGCACGTGGCGTACATCGACGAGAACAGTCCGACCGGGAGTACGGCCCGGGCGACCTCGCGGGCGACTCCGGCGGCGAGCATCTCCTGGTAGGCCTCGTACGCCTGGCGGTACGAGTCCTCCATGACGCGGCCCGTGAGCTCCTGCTGGGCCTGGGTGCCCTCGACGAATTCGTACTTGCCGGGGCGGCCCTGCTGGACCAGCTTGCGGCTCTCACCGGGGACGTAGAAGACCGGCTCCAGCTCCCTGTAGCGGCCCGATTCCTCGTTGTACGACCAGCCGACCCGGTGGCGCATGAACTCGCGGAACACGAAGATCGGGGCGCTGATGAAGAACGTCATCGAGTTGTGCTCGAACGGGGAACCGTGACGGTCGCGCATCAGGAAATTGATGAGTCCCTTCGAGCGCTCCGGGTCCTTGGTGACCTCTTCCAGGGACTGCTCGCCGGCCGTGGAGACACGGGCGGCGAACAGGACGTCGGAGTCGGCTGCGGAGTGTTTCACCAGCTCGACGGTGACATCGCTGCGGAAGCTGGGCTTTGCGGGCTCGGGGGTCTCGGTCACCGGCGGGGTCCTTCCAATTGCGTCGCTCGGGCGGCGCCCACTCTACGGGCCACCACCGACAACGTGGCGCGCAAGGCCCCTCCCGGGATTTCTTCGGCCAATTCGGCCATTCATGGCACCGAACGGGCTCGCCGGACGTCTGACTTGTCAGCAGCACCCGTTACAGCGTTCCAAGGAGTCCTCCCTCATGTTCCGCCGGCGTGAAGCCGTCCCGTTCTCGTTCGTGGCCGAGGCCGCGCGATTCCGCAGCAACGTCACCCCGCCGCCCCGGGAGCGCGCCACCGTCTCCCAGCTCGCGGCCCGCACCCTCGTGGGACTGACCGTCGTCGCCGGTCTCGCAGGATCGTTGCTCTTCGGTCTTCCCGCCCTCACTCCGGAGCAGACGCCCTCGCACGGTCAGCAGACCGAGGCCGCCCACAGACCTTGACGCGCACGGAGCCCGACGCGCACGGAGCCTGACTCGTACAGACCCCCTGGGGTGGTAGGGACGGTGACGTGCTCGATAGCCTCACCGGGCACAGCAATCGAGCGTGCTTGTGAGTGAGGATCAGTCGTGCCCCTGCCCTTTCTGACGGCCGACCGCGCGTTTGACGCGAGCGTTGAGGACACCGCGCTGCCGTTCGACGACCATGACAGCTGGCGGCGCCCCTACCGCCCCGGGCCGTGGCGGGTCGGGGCGGCGGCCACCTTGTTGTTGCTTGCCTCGTTCGTGCTGCTCGCGGCCATGATCATCGCCGTCGCGGGGGCACTGTCCGGGGCGGCCGGGTGTCTCGGCCTCGCCCTCGTGGTGATCGTCTGCGCCCTACGGCTGCTGCGGGTCGGTGTCTGGGTGAGCCGGCACGGCGTGCGGCGGGTGGGCTTCTTCAGGACGACGACCGTGCCGTGGAACCAGGCCGCCGGGGTCCGTACGGTGCAGCAGCCGGTGAAGTGGCTCGGGTTCCCCCGCACCGTGCAGGGACAGGCCCTGATACTCGTACGCCGACGTGGCGAGGCGCTTCCGCCGCTGATCACCGACAGCAACGCGGACTTCCTCGGCCGCGGCGAGGCCTTCGACCGGGCTGCCGACACCATCGAGGCGTGGGGGGACGAGTACCGGCAGAGCTGACGCGTACCGGCGCAGCCAACGCCTGAGCCCGTGCGGCGAACCGTTCCTTCCCGGTTCGCCGCACGGGCTCAGTTCTGTCGTCAGTCGCCCGTGCCCGGCGTGCCCGGCGCTGCGGACGGGCCGGCCGCGCCCGCCGGGGCGGCATTCATGTGCAGGGCGATGGCGCGCTGCATGGCCTTGCGGGCGCGCGGGGTGTCCCGGGCGTCCTGGTAGGCGACAGCGAGCCGGAACCAGCAGCGCCAGTCGCCCGGGGAGTCCTCGGTCTCCTCGCGACGCCGTGCGAACACCGCGTCGGCGGAGTCACGGTCGATACGGCCGCCCGGGGTACGGATCAGCTCGTCGACCGGCAGACCGCCCTCGGTGTCGAGCTCCGCGGCGAGGGCGTTGGCCCTGCGGACGAACTGCGTGTTCTTCCAGAGGAACCAGATACCGATCACCGGAAGGATCAGCACCGCGACCCCGAAAGTGATCGTGAGCAGTGTCCCGTGCTCGATGAGCAGCACGCCGCGGCTGCCGACCAGGACGAAGTAGAAGACCAGGACGGCGGCGGTGACGAGATAAGAGATCTTTGCGCGCATGGCGATGGGCTCAGTCAGTTCAGGTCGAGGAAGTGTTCCAGGCCGAAGGTGAGGCCCGGAGTGGTCACCACACGCCGTGCACCGAGCAGGATGCCCGGCATGAAGCTGCTGTGGTGCAGGGAGTCGTGGCGGATGGTGAGGGTCTCGCCCTCACCACCGAGCAGCACCTCCTGGTGGGCCAGGAGGCCGCGGAGCCGGATCGCGTGGACCGGGACCCCGTCGACGTCCGCGCCGCGGGCACCGGCGAGCGCGGTGGCCGTGGCGTCCGGCTGCGGGGCGCAGCCGGCCTTCTTCCGCGCTTCCGCGATCAGCTGCGCGGTGCGGGTGGCGGTACCGGAAGGGGCGTCGGCCTTGTCGGGGTGGTGCAGTTCGACGACCTCGACGGACTCGAAGTAGCGGGCGGCCTGCGCCGCGAACTTCATGGTGAGTACGGCGCCGATGGAGAAGTTCGGTGCGATGAGCACCCCGGTCCGCGGGGAATCGGAGAGCCAGGTGGTGAGCTGCGCGAGCCGTTCGTCGGTCCAGCCGGTGGTGCCGACGACCGCGTGCATGCCGTGCCGGATGCAGAAGTCGAGGTTCCCCATCACCGAATCGGGCGTGGTGAGTTCGACCACGACCTGGGCGCCGGCTTCCGCGACCGTCTCCAGTTCGTCGCCGCGGCCGAGTGCGGCCACCAGTTCCATGTCGTCGGCGGCCTCGACGGCTCGTACGGCTTCGGATCCGATCCGGCCCTTGGCGCCGAGAACGGCCACGCGCAGCTTGCTCATTGCTCTGCTTCCTTACGGGTGGAGTTAGGAGACCGCTTCGTCGAGGCGGCCGACCTGCTTGTCCTTGAGCGGGCCGATGACGGAGAGCGACGGGCGCTGTCCGAGGACCTCGGCCGCCACCGCGCGGACGTCGTCGGGAGTGACCTGCGCCATCCGGGCCAGCATGTCGTCGACCGACATCTGCTCGCCCCAGCACAGCTCGCTCTTGCCGATGCGGTTCATCAGGGCGCCGGTGTCCTCGAGGCCGAGGACGGTGGAGCCGGAGAGCTGTCCGACGGCGCGGCCGATCTCCTCGTCGGTCAGTCCGTCGGACGCCACCCGGTCGAGTTCGTCGCGACAGATCTTCAGGACGTCGTGGACCTGGCTGGGCCGGCAGCCCGCGTACACGCCGAAGAGTCCGCAGTCGGCGAAGCCCGAGGTGTACGAGTACACGCTGTAGGCCAGTCCGCGCTTCTCCCGCACCTCCTGGAAGAGGCGGGAGCTCATGCCTCCGCCGAGGGCGGTGTTGAGTACGCCCAGTGCCCAGCGGCGCTCGTCGGTGCGGGCCAGCCCCGGCATGCCGAGGACGACGTGGGCCTGCTCGGTCTTGCGGCTCTGCACCTCGACCCTGCCGGCGGTCCGCAGGGTGCGTGATCCCTCACGCGGTGCGACGGGCGCGGCGTCGGTACGGGACAGGGCGCCCGCGCGCTCGAAGGCCTTGCGGACCTGGCGTACGACCGTGGCGTGGTCGACGTTGCCGGCGGCGGCGACGACCAGGTGGGTCGGGTCGTAGTGCTTCTTGTAGAAGCGGGCGATCTGGCCACGGTTGAGCGCGTTGATCGTGTCGACGGTGCCGAGGACCGGCCGCCCGAGCGGGGTGTCGCCGAGCATCGTGTGCGCGAACAGGTCGTGCACGCAGTCGCCGGGGTCGTCCTCGGTCATCGCGATCTCTTCGAGGATGACACCGCGCTCGGCGTCGACGTCCTCGGAGGCGATCAGCGAGCCGGTCAGCATGTCGCAGACGACATCGATGGCCAGCGGCAGGTCGGTGTCGAGGACCCGCGCGTAGTAGCAGGTGTACTCCTTCGCCGTGAAGGCGTTCATCTCGCCGCCGACCGCGTCGATCGCGGACGAGATGTCGAGGGCACTGCGCCGGTCGGTGCCCTTGAAGAGGAGGTGCTCGAGGTAGTGCGTCGCGCCGTTCAGAGTGGGGGTCTCGTCGCGTGATCCGACGTTGGCCCAGATGCCGAAGGTGGCGGAGCGTACGGAGGGCAGGGTCTCGGTGACGATCCGCAGACCGCCGGGGAGAACCGTACGGCGGACGGTGCCGACGCCGTTGCTGCCCTTGAGAAGCGTTTGGGTACGGGCGACGGCCCGCGCCTCGGAGGAGGCGCGGGCCGTCGTCACGGAACTACGGGACGTCACTTGGCGGCGTCGTCCTTCTTCTCGTCCTCTTCGCCCTCGATCACGGGGATGAGGGAGAGCTTGCCGCGGGAGTCGATCTCGGCGATCTCGACCTGGACCTTGGATCCGACCGCGAGCACGTCCTCGACGTTCTCCACACGCTTGCCACCGGCGAGCTTGCGGATCTGCGAGATGTGCAGCAGGCCGTCCTTGCCCGGCATGAGGGAGACGAACGCACCGAAGGTGGTGGTCTT
This sequence comes from Streptomyces sp. NPDC058231, assembly GCF_042882275.1. Lineage (NCBI taxonomy): Bacteria > Bacillati > Actinomycetota > Actinomycetes > Kitasatosporales > Streptomycetaceae > Streptomyces > Streptomyces sp. NPDC058231. The sequence continues at coordinate 8,039 of NZ_JBHVWN010000076.1, forward strand.
GACGACCGTACCCAGGTAGCGCTCGCCGACCTCCGGCATGGTCGGGTTGGCGATCGCGTTGATCGTGGCGCGGGCGGCCTCGGCCTGCGAGCCCTGCTGGGCACCGATGTAGATGGTGCCGTCGTCCTCGATCGTGATGTCGGCGCCGGTGTCCTCCTGGATCTGGTTGATCATCTTGCCCTTGGGGCCGATGACCTCACCGATCTTGTCCACCGGGATCTTGACGGTGATGATCCGCGGGGCGTTCGGGGACATCTCGTCCGGGACGTCGATGGCCTCGTTCATCACATCGAGGATGTGGAGGCGGGCGTCGCGGGCCTGCTTCAGCGCGGCGGCCAGGACCGAGGCGGGGATGCCGTCGAGCTTGGTGTCGAGCTGCAGCGCGGTGACGAACTGCTTGGTACCGGCGACCTTGAAGTCCATGTCGCCGAACGCGTCCTCGGCACCGAGGATGTCGGTGAGGGCGACGTAGTGGGTCTTGCCGTCGATCTCCTGGGAGATCAGACCCATGGCGATACCGGCGACGGCGGCCTTGAGCGGCACACCGGCGTTCAGCAGCGACATGGTGGAGGCGCAGACCGAACCCATGGACGTCGAGCCGTTGGAGCCCAGCGCCTCGGAGACCTGGCGGATCGCGTAGGGGAACTCCTCGCGCGACGGCAGCACCGGCACGATGGCGCGCTCGGCGAGCGCACCGTGACCGATCTCGCGGCGCTTGGGCGAGCCCACGCGGCCGGTCTCACCGACGGAGTACGGCGGGAAGTTGTAGTTGTGCATGTAGCGCTTGCGGGTCACCGGGGAGAGGGTGTCCAGCTGCTGCTCCATCCGGAGCATGTTCAGGGTGGTGACACCCAGGATCTGGGTCTCGCCACGCTCGAACAGCGCCGAGCCGTGCACGCGCGGGATGGCCTCGACCTCGGCGGCGAGCGTACGGATGTCCGTGACGCCACGGCCGTCGATGCGGACCTTGTCCTTGATGACGCGCTCGCGGACCAGCTTCTTGGTCAGCGCGCGGTAGGCACCGGAGATCTCCTTCTCGCGGCCCTCGAACTGCGGGAGCAGCTTCTCGCCGGCGATCTCCTTGATGCGGTCCAGCTCGGCCTCGCGCTCCTGCTTGCCGGCGATGGTGAGCGCCTTGGCGAGCTCGGTGCTGACCGCGGCGGTGAGCGCCTCCAGGACGTCGTCCTGGTAGTCGAGGAAGACCGGGAAGTCGCCGGTGGGCTTGGCAGCCTTGGCGGCGAGCTCCGACTGAGCCTTGCAGAGGGCCTTGATGAACGGCTTGGCGGCCTCGAGACCGGCGGCGACGACCTCTTCGGTCGGGGCCTCGGCGCCGTCCTTGACGAGCTGGATGGTCTTCTCGGTGGCCTCGGCCTCGACCATCATGATCGCGACGTCGCCGTCCTCGAGGACGCGACCGGCGACGACCATGTCGAAGACGGCGTCCTCGAGCTCGGTGTGCGTCGGGAACGCGACCCACTGGCCCTTGATCAGGGCGACACGGGTGCCACCGATCGGGCCGGAGAAGGGCAGGCCGGCCAGCTGCGTGGAGCAGGAGGCGGCGTTGATCGCGACCACGTCGTACAGGTGGTCGGGGTTGAGCGCCATGATCGTCTCGACGATCTGGATCTCGTTGCGCAGGCCCTTCTTGAAGGAGGGGCGCAGCGGCCGGTCGATCAGGCGGCAGGTGAGGATCGCGTCCTCGGAGGGGCGGCCCTCGCGGCGGAAGAAGGAGCCGGGGATCTTGCCGGCGGCGTACTGCCGCTCCTCGACGTCCACCGTGAGGGGGAAGAAGTCGAGCTGGTCCTTGGGCTTCTTCGAAGCGGTGGTGGCCGACAGCACCATGGTGTCGTCGTCCAGGTACGCGACGGCGGAGCCGGCGGCCTGCTTGGCCAGGCGGCCCGTCTCGAAGCGGATGGTGCGGGTGCCGAAGGTTCCGTTGTCGATAACGGCCTCGGCGTAGTGGGTCTCGTTCTCCACTAGCGTTTTCTCCGATACATATCGTCTTCTCGCCCCCTCGCCCGTGTGGCGGGGAACGGTGCGGAGAAGCCCTCCATCGGCGGGCCGGTCTTCGATCGAAGCACCCGGTTTGCTCTGTCCGGGGGCCACTACCGAGGACCGGCGGCGGGGAGGCTGCTCACCGCTCGTCTGTGGGACGTTCTGGGACCAGATTACTGAGGTTCGGCTCAGCTTGGCATTCCGGTCGTCCGGGCGAGCCGGACACGTCCTGTACGTACAGCAAAGGGAGCGGTTCCCTCAGTCGTGGGAACCGCTCCCTTCACGGCAACTTACTTGGCGCCGCCGGCCGCGCCGCGGCGGATGCCGAGGCGGTCGACCAGGGCACGGAAGCGCTGGATGTCCTTCTTGGCCAGGTACTGCAGGAGGCGGCGACGCTGGCCGACCAGGATCAGCAGACCACGACGGGAGTGGTGGTCGTGCTTGTGCGTCTTGAGGTGCTCCGTCAGGTCCGAGATGCGGCGGGAGAGCATGGCAACCTGGACCTCGGGGGAACCGGTGTCGCCCTCCTTCTGCGCGAACTCGGTCATGATCTGCTTCTTCGTAGCGGCGTCGAGCGGCACGCGGTACTCCTCTTGGTGTTCGATGCGCCCACGAGTGCCCCTGGTCTTGTTCTCAGGGGGTCTTCCGTTACTCGGGGGCGAAGGTCCGATGAGCGCAGCCCTCAGGATGATCCGGGGGCGCGTACACAAACGGCCGTCACACAGCGTACCAGTCCCACGGAGCCGGGTTCCCCGGGGGTGCCGGTGCGGAGTCGGTCGTCCCGGCGGCGCCGCCCCGCTCGCCGGCCGGGTGCGTGCCGGCCCGGGGCGCCGCTTGCGGGGGCGGGCGCCGCCGGGCCCCGTTTCAGCTGGTCATGGACCTGGCCCTGGCAAACATGTCCAGTACGGCCAGGGAGAGAGGGACGAGGGAGAGGAGGACGGCGCTCTCCGTGAGATCGAGGAGACGGCCCCAGAACGGGGAGAGACCCTTGCGCGGGACGATCAGGCCGATCCCGGTGAGCAGGGCGGCGCCCGCGGCCACGGCAGCGGAGAGCCAGATCGTACGGATGTCCAGGGAGCCACGGTCCCCGTAACGGAACAGTTCGTGGACCGGACCGGCCGGCGGGTTCAGGGAGAGGCCCAGTATCAGCAGGGCCACGGCGCCGATGCCCGCCACCAGGACGCAGGCGACCTGCGAGGTGTAGCGGAAAAGACGTGCCCGCAGCAGCATCGCCAGGCCGGCGGCGAGGGCGAGGAACTGTCCCCAGATGTTGTCGGAGAACCCCAGGACGGCCGCGGACCCGACCACGACCCCGGCGCAGCCACCGACCAGGCCCAGCAGCATCTCGTGTCCGCGGCGCGCCTGGGCGGCGATGCGGTCGGCGTCGACGGGGGCGCCGTGGCCGTCGGGGGCGGCGTCCTGGCCGGTGAGGTGGTCGTCGAAGCCGGCGGGGGCGGTGCGCGGCGACGCGTAGCCGACGGGCAGCCGGGCGAAGCGGGCGGAGAGGCCGGGCAGGAAGGCGACGAGGCCGAGGGTGACCGGGGCGCAGACCGCGGCGGCCGCGGTGGCCGAGGACTCGGCGAGGATCGCGACGAAGGTGGCGAGGGTGCCGACGGTGGCGAGGAAGGTCGCGGCGACGAACGGGGCGTCCCCGCTGGGGGAGACGGCGACCAGGACGACCGATGCCACCAGTACGGTGACGCAGCCGAGCAGGAACTGCAGCCGGCCGGGCCCCTGACCGGCGTCCGGCCCGATGACGCCCGAGCCCGCGATGAGTGCGAGGGGCAGGGCGCCGAGGCCGAGGGCGACGGCGGTGGCCCGGTCCGCGTAGACCCGGGCGCGGACCCCCGCACAGGCGGTCAGCAGCAGGGCCGCGCAGCCCGCGACGACGCCCGGCAGGCTGTGCATGTCGTGCCGGAGGGGATCGGCGAACCAGAGGACGAAGCCCATCAGTACGAGCAGCAGCACACCACCCACCAGTCCTGCGCCGCGCAGCAGTTCGTCGCTCCACAGGTGGCGGTCGCGGGTCACGGCCGAGGCGACGGCGTCCGAGACGTCGTCGAAGACGGCGGGCGGCAGCGACTGCGCGAAGGGGCGCAGGCTGAGCAGTTCACCGTCGAGCACCTGGTGGGCGGCGAGGGTGCGCGCGCCGTCGAGAACGGTCCCGTCACGGCGTACGAGGTGATAGCCGGCCGGAGTTCCGACCGGCTGGGTCTGGCCCGTGAGCCGGAGGATCTCCGGGTAGACGTCGGCGACGGCGATGTCCACCGGGAGTGCGACATCGATGCGGCTGTCGGGTGCCACGACGGTGACGCGGCAGAAACCCGTCGCTGCGGTCGTACTCACGTTTGTGGTCCCCCTGATTCGCGGTTGCGCACAGTGCGCGCGCCACCCTACCGGGGCGGCGGAAAGCCATCTGCACGTAGGATCGCCGTCGCGCGGAGGACGTCCGCAAGCACAGCCAGCCACGGGGGGCTCGGTACAGGTCCGACAGGCCTTCCGCCCGTCGGACCGAGGGAACGGTGTACCGGTGAGCCAGATCGTCGTGAAGCGGCCTCCACGGTCCTTGCCGCCGGAACTGCCTGCGGACGAGTTGACGTTGGAGTCTCCTCCCGAACTGCCGCGCGGTCAGCAGGAGGGCATGCTGATGCAGGTCCTGCCGGTGCTCGGCATGGGGTCGTCGGTGGTCTTCTTCTTCACGCCGCAGGCCAATTCGTTCATGCGCGTCATGGGCGTTCTGATGCTCGTCTCGACCGTCGGCATGGTGATCGCGCAGTTGGTCCGCCACCGCCGCGGTACGCAGGGGCAAATGGAAGATGTGCGGCGCGACTATCTCAAATACCTGGCGCAGACGCGGCGTACGGTGCGCCGGACCGCGCGCGCCCAGCGTGACGTGCAGCTGTATCTGCAGCCCGGTCCCGAGCAGTTGTGGTCGGTGGTCGCCGAGGGCAGCCGGGTATGGGAGCGGCGGATCGGGGACAAGGACTTCGGGCAGGTACGGGTCGGGCTCGGAGCACAGCAGCTGTCGACACCGCTGGTCGCTCCGGACACCGCGCCGGTGGAGGAGCTGGAACCGATGTGTGCGGGAGCGATGCAACAGTTCCTCGCCGTGCACGGGGTGCTGGACGGGCTGCCGATGGCCGTGTCGATGCGGGCGTTCTACCACGTGACGGTCTCCGGCCAGCCGGAGGCGGCCCGTTCGGTGGCGCGGGCGATGGTCGGCCAGCTGGTGACGCTGCACTCCCCCGAGGATCTGATGGTCGCCGTGGTGGCGGCGCCGGGTGCGGTGGCGCGCTGGGACTGGACGAAGTGGCTGCCTCATGTGCAGCTGCCGGGGCAGCTCGACGGAGCCGGCACCAAACGGCTGTTCAGCGATGACCTGAGCGAGTTGGAACAGCTCCTGGCGAGCCGGCTCGACGGGCGCCCGCGGTTCGGCCGGGAGAGTCAGCCGCTGCTGGACCAGCCGCACCTGGTGGTGGTCCTGGACGGCGGGATGGTGCCGCCGGAGTCGCTTTTCGCGGCGGCCGAGGGGCTGCAGGGCGTGACGATCGTCGAGCTGGTGCCCGGCGAGCTGGACGAGCCGCGCGGCGGGCTCTCCGCCGTGGTGCGTCCGGGGCTGCTGCGGCTGGAGTCGGGGGCGGGGCTTGCGTACGAGGGTGTGCCGGACGGGATTTCGCTGCCGGCTGCGGAGGCGCTGGCCCGGCAGCTGGCGCCGCTGCGGATGGGCGGGGGCGACGACGACGAACCGCTGCTCGCCAACCTGGACTTCACGGATCTGCTGAACCTGGGCGATGCCGGCGCGGTCGATGTGGCCCGCACCTGGCGGCCGCGGTCGGTCTCCGAGCGGCTGCGGGTGCCGATCGGGGTCGGCGAGGACGGCCGGCCGGTGATGCTGGACCTGAAGGAGGCGGCGCAGGAGGGCATGGGCCCGCACGGGCTGTGTGTCGGGGCGACGGGGTCCGGTAAGTCGGAGCTGCTGCGGACCCTGGTGCTGGGGCTCGCGGTCACGCACTCCTCGGAGACACTCAACTTCGTGCTGGCGGACTTCAAGGGCGGCGCGACGTTCGCCGGGATGTCGCAGATGCCGCACGTGGCGGCGGTCATCACCAACCTGGCGGACGACCTGACGCTGGTGGACCGCATGGGCGACGCCATCCGTGGTGAGCTGCAGCGCCGCCAGGAGCTGCTGCGGTCGGCCGGCAACTACGCCAACATGCACGACTACGAGAAGGCGCGGGCCGCGGGCGCGGCGCTGGAGCCGCTGGCTTCACTGGTCCTGGTCATCGACGAGTTCTCCGAACTGCTCACCGCCAAGCCCGACTTCATCGACATGTTCATCCAGATCGGCCGGATCGGCCGGTCGCTGGGAGTGCATCTGCTGCTCGCCTCGCAGCGCCTGGAGGAGGGCAAGCTGCGCGGTCTGGACACGTATCTGTCGTACCGGATCGGACTGCGGACCTTCTCGGCCGCCGAGTCGCGAACGGCGCTGGGTGTGCCCGACGCGTACCACCTGCCGTCGGTGCCGGGTTCCGGCTATCTGAAGTTCGGTACGGACGAGATGACCCGGTTCAAGGCGGCGTACGTGTCGGGGACGTACCGCACGGGCGGCCCCGATCTCCCGGTGGGGGCGCTGCCGGTCGAGCGGCGGCCCGCGGTGTTCAGCGCGCTGCCGGTGCCGGTGGTGTACGCGGCGCCGGACCCGGCGCATGTGGTCGCCGCCCGGACGAGCGCGGAGGACGACGCGCTCGCCGACACGGTGCTCGACGTGATCGTGCGGCGTCTGGAGGGCCAGGGGGTGCCGGCCCATCAGGTGTGGCTGCCGCCGCTGGACCGGGCGCCGACGCTGGACCAGCTGCTGCCGGGGCTCGCGCCCTCCGCGCAAAGGGGGTTCACCTCGACGGAGTACACGCGTCCGGGCGGGCTGACCGTTCCGCTCGGGCTGATCGACAAGCCGTTCGAGCAGCGGCGCGAGGTGCTGTACCGGGACTTCTCGGGCGCCGCGGGCCACATGATGGTCGTCGGCGGTCCGCAGTCCGGCAAGTCGACGTTGGTGCGGACGCTGATCTCGTCGTTCGCGCTCACCCACACCCCGCACGAAGTGCAGTTCTACGGGCTCGACTTCGGTGGCGGCGGGCTGGTCTCGCTGGCGGAGCTGCCGCATGTCGGCGCGATGGCCTCCCGGCTGGACCCGGAGCGGGTGCGGCGTACGGTCGCGGAGGTCGCCGGGGTGCTGAACCGGCGCGAGGAGTTCTTCCGCGCGCACTCCATCGACTCCATCGCCACCTACCGGCGCAAGCGGGCCCTCGGGGAACTCCCCGGTGAGGCGTGGGGCGACGTCTTCCTTGTCGTCGACGGCTGGGGCGGCTTCCGGACCGAGTACGAAATGCTGGAGCAGGTGGTCACGGACATCGCCGCGCGCGGACTCGGATACGGCATCCACGTCGTCATCACGGCCGCGCGGTACATGGAGGTGCGGGCGGCACTGAAGGACCAGATCCTCGGGCGGCTCGAACTGCGGCTCGGTGACGTCATGGACTCCGAGTTCGACCGCAGGGTCGCGGTGAACGTGCCACAAGGTGTCCCCGGCCGTGGTCAGGTACCGGAGAAGCTGCATTTCATGGGCGCACTGCCGCGTATCGACTCCAGCAGCGGCGCCGCCGATCTCGCCGACGGCACGGCCGCGTTCGTCGAGGTGGTGAGGGCCAACTGGGCGGGTCCGGCGGCCCCGCCGGTACGGCTGCTGCCGCGCAGTCTGCCTGCCGAGCAGTTGCCGAAGGGCTTCGAGTTCCCGCAGCGGGGCATCGCGGTCGGTATCGACGAGACCGACCTGGAGCCGGTGTTCGTCGACTTCGAGACGGATCCGTTCTTCCTGGTCTTCGGCGAGAGCGAATCCGGGAAGACGAACCTGCTGCGGCTGATCGCCAAGCAGATCTCGGAGCGCTACTCCCCCGACGAGGCGAAGCTCGTCGTCGGCGACTACCGGCGGACCCTGCTGGGCGCCCTGCCGGAAAGCCATCTGCTGGAGTACGCGCCGATGGCGAGCTCGATGCAGATGCACATGGAGGCGCTGGCGGGCGTGTTCGAGCGGCGGCAGCCGCCGACCGATGTCACCCCGCAGCAGTTGCGCGACCGCAGCTGGTGGACCGGGCCGCAGATCTTCATCATCGTCGACGACTACGACCTGGTGGCGACGAACGCGGGCAATCCGCTGGCCCCGCTGACGGAGTTTCTGCCGTTCGCACGGGACACGGGTGTCCGGTTCATCATCGCGCGCAACTCGGCTGGGGCGTCGAGGGCGATGTACGAGACATTCATGCAGCGCATCAAGGAGCTGGGCGCACAGGGCGTGGTGCTGTCCGGCGATCCGTCCGAGGGCGATCTGATCGGGTCGGTGCGCGGGCACGCGATGCCGCCTGGGCGCGGGTACTTCGCCTCGCGGCGGCGGGGGAACCCGCTGTTGCAGATCGGGCGGCTGCCCGAGCAGCACTGAGACGAAGGGCCGGCGAAGTGTGACGCGCCCGGCCCCGGCACCACGTCACCGCCCATACGGGCACACACCGTTCCGGGAGAAAAGCATGGGATTCGACGAGAACTGGGGTCTGCTGCGCAAGCAGGCGGCGGAGCGACAGGACACCCGCATGGAGCTGAACGGCACGGGTGAGGGCCCGCTGCCGGGGCTCGGCGGCCAGGACTTCGCAGCCACACCGCCGCAGAAGAAGGCCGCGGCGAACACGATCGAGAACGAGCTGGAGCCGAACACCAAGAAGGCCACCGACTGGGCGGACGAGACGTCCGCCGCAGCGGTCAAGGAGTTCGACGGCTGGGACACCGGGGCCGGTCTCAAGAAGGTGATGGACACCTGGGACAAGCAGGTCAAGGTGCTGATGGGCCGGCTGTCCACGGAGAAGGGCGCGCTGCGCGGCGCGGCCGGCCTCTTCACGGGGCAGGAGGAACTGATCAAGTCACGGTTCACCCCGCTGCTGAAGCCGCAGCCCGGCCCGTACACCTCCGGGCTCGACGGGTTGTAGGGCGTGCGGCCCACCGCCGGGTGGGAGGCGGCTGCGGGACGGCCGGTGCGTCGGGACCGGTTCGGTCGTGAAGCGATTCCGACGAGAGCCGGGCGCGGTCTCGACCGCGCTCCCTGCGCCGGCGCAGCTCGCAGGGAGCGGGAAGCCGGACGGCAGCGACGCCGCGGCCCCGGACGGCAGCATCGGGACCCGGGAATCCGGTGTCCCGGTCAGTCTCAATGGGCCGGCCGCGTATCCCGGGCGCACAGCGGCCGGTAAGCCGGGCCAGCCCGAGCGCGCCGGTCCGGGAGCCCGCGCCACCGTGCGACTTGAGGCGGCAGGGCCGGTGACGCAGCTCTGTCGGTCACGGCGCTGACACGGGCGCTCTGCACGGAGTTGCCCTGACAGCCTGGCCCCGCCCGGCCAGACAGGGACTTGTCGAACAGCCGCACAGCAAGCCAGTCACATCATGGGGGACAGATGCTCGCTTACCACGACGTCATGACTACCGATCTGAGTCGGCTGACTACAGCAGCCGACAAATGGGACGGTATGGCTGCGGAGATCAAGAAGGTGGAGAAACGGTACGAGGACAGCGTTCAGAGCATCACGCTCGGAGCCTCGTGGTCGGGCATGAGCGCGAACACCGCACACACCAATTTCGCGGCCACCCGTTACGAGTACGCGGCCGCCCAGACGCAGGCCAAGGCCATAGCCTCGCTGCTCCGCGACGCACACGACGACTTCGTACGGCTGAAAAAGAACCTGGAGTGCAAAAGGGCAGAGGCCGTCAAGGCCGGCATGCGGGTCTCCGAGACGGGTGTGGTCAGTTACGACTACGACAGGCTCACGGACGGGGAACGCTCCGCGCTGCACCACGACCCGGACTACATGAAGAGCGTCCGCACCGCGGTGTCCTCGTGGTCCGAGGCCATGGATACCTGTGTCAAGGCGTTGGACGACGCGGACCAGGGTGTGAAGCTCGCGCTCGACGCCGTGACCAGGGACGGTTACGGCGACAAGAACGACGAGACGCTGGGCGTCGGATTCAACGCACATGCGCAAGGTGACATCGAGAAGTACGAGGCGGAGAACACCGCGGAGATCGCCACCCGGATCAATCACGGCGAAAACGTCTCCGCGGCCGATATGGCCGAGTTCCAGCGTGCGGTGCGGGACAACTCCCACAACAAGGCATTCTCCCAGACGCTCCTCGCCGGGCTCGGGCCGGACGGCCTGATCCAGGTGACCAACAAGCTGAACGGCCGGGCTTACGGCTCCGACACGAAGCACAGGAGCCAGTACCTGGAGATCGAGAAGGGCCTCGCCAATTCCGTCGCCACAGCCACCCGAGTGCCCGGCAGCGTGAAGGACGCACCTCCTGGCTCGGACGCATTCAAGAAATGGGTGACCAGCGACAAGGGCACGTTCTACCGGAAGTGGATGAACGACCTCGACAGGACAGGCAGCAGGAACTACGGGCACGACGACAACCCGCTCTACGGATACCAGACCGTTGTCACCATGATGCAGCAGGCCGACACGGAGTTCGACGACCAGTTCCTCTACGAGATGGGCGACAAACTCATCGCGGCGGAGAAGGACAACGAGGGGATCTTCGAGGAGTGGGGCCCGGGCCACGACGGGATCGAGACGGACGCCATCGACGGCCTGATGGGCGTGATGAGCAAGAACCCCGGCGCCGCCACAGCGTTCTTCGACCCGAACGGAAACGGGATCGACGGAGGCGGTCAGGACAATCACGTCGCCAACGACCATCTGAAGTATCTGGTCGGCAGCGGTGACGGCTCCCGCGAGTGGCCTCGGCACACCATCACGGGCATGAGCATCACCACGATGGACGACCCGACGAACCGGATGGGGCTGGGCGCCGCGCTCGAAGCAGCCGCAACCGGTCACGTACCGCTCGGCACTGGTCAGGACCCCTGGCCCGGCGCCCAGCACGACGAGGCACAGGCACGCGTCATGAACGGCATCCTCGACCAGTTCGCACCGGGCGAGGGGCAGGGAACGGACGCGCCTGTCCCGGACAATCTGCGGCAGCCCGTCGCCAACGCTCTCGCCGAGTACACATCCGACACACACGAGATCATCAGCGAGACGTCGAGCGAGTACATCAGCAACCGGGCGGAAGGGTACTTCGCCGACGCCGACGGCCGAGGGCATCTGTCGACGACATCGAAGGACCTCATCCAGGTGATGCGCGGGCTCTCCGAGGACCCGGACGCCTATGCCACGCTGCACAAGGCCGAGGCACGTCATCTCAACGTCATCCTCAATGACATTCCGAACGGGCAGACCGATTTCGATCACAGCGGCCGCTGGGGGGACGCCGGTGCGGTCCTCGGCGCATACACGTCGATCCGGGAGGACGTGATCAACGACGGCCGAACGGCGGCGTACAGCGAGGCCGACTGGAAGGCCAAGGTCGCCTACCACGTGATCGGCGGAGCCGTCACGCCGCTCACCCTGCCCCTGGGCGGGAAGGCGCTCCCCATCGGAGACATGCTGCAGCGCGGGGTGGACACCTGGGCCTGGGAGTGGGGCAACGAAATGAAGGGGGAGGCAGACATGAAGGCCAACGCCGAGATCGCCGACCGGTATCTCCAGTCGACCCAGCAGGTCAGCGACACCGTCGACGGCTGGGCCACGGGGCGCAGTGACATCGACACCAGCACCGAGGCCGGCGAGGACAAGGTCAGGACGCTGAAGCGGCTCATCCACAACGGCGAGACATCGGGTGGCACGCTCGCCCACAAGTACCTCACCGACACAACCAACTGACCGTGCGACGACAGACCTCCCAGCGTTTCGATCGCTCGCTCACCGAAGGGGAACACCGCATGTCCGGACCGTCTGCCGATGCGCCGCGCAGCCGCCGCCTGCTGTACGGGGTCACGGCCTCGCTGATCATCGTAATTCTGGCCGGGGGGGCGTGGTTGCTGCTCGGCCGGGGACATACGACGGCCGGATGCGGCTCGCTCGTCAAGGATCCCCGCGTCAAGTCCGCGCTCGGTTCGCACTACTCGTCCGGCATGAACTGCTCGGAGCTGGGCGCGGCGGTGGCGGTCAGCACCACGGGCGGTGGTCCCGGGCCGCGCACCAGGGCTCAGGCCGACGGCATGAAACAGGTCCTGCTGGCCGTGAACGACAGCCTCGACGGGAATGGCCGGGCGGTCGCCGCGGATCTCCGGATACCGCTCGCCGAGGCTCTGGCCGGTTACGCGAACGACACCCAGGAAATCCTGGACGGGCTCAACTCGGAGTACAACAGCGCCGGCGGCCGGGACGACGCCGCGTGGCAGGACAAGGCGGGTTACCACTTCTCGGCGTATCGGGAGCAGCTCGTCGGCGTACTGCGGGCCGTCGCGGAGGACCCGGCGGCGTACGCGGTGCTGCGCAACGCTCAGACGGAGTGGGGGGCGGCGCAGCTCGCCTCGCTGTCCGCGGGGGCGAAGGGCGACGCCCTGTCGGTGGTGCCCGCGCCCAACGCGTCGGCGCTGGGAAGCTACGACGCGATCGCCGCCGATGTGGTGCGGCACAAGGGGGCGTCGTCCGGGGACCGCTGGACGGACGCGGTGTACGCCCGGCTACGCAGGCCGACGACGGCCGCCTCGGCGGTTGCCGGGTCCGCACTGTCCGACCGGATCGCCGGGAAATGGCGGGAGTCGCTGGCGTCGGTGCCGGCCGGGGAGCGGACGGACCGGCTGCGCAAGCAGGGGACGTTCATGTTCACCGCCTGGGCCGAGGCCGTCGGTATGGACCGCGAACGCGCGGAGCCCGTGGAGGTGATGTGCCGCCAGAGCAACGAGACCGCGTACTTCGAGCTGGCCCGGAGCCTGGGTGCGTCCTGAGCGCTCGGCGCGGGAGGTGTTCGTGCGGGCCGGGCGGTCCCCTACCACCGTGGTGCGGAGGCTGTCCAGACCGCACCTGTGGGGCGCGGGAGCGGGGATAGTCTGCACGCGGGCGACGAACACGCTCCGCCACGGAGAGGAAAGGCACCTGATGGGGACGGAAGCGGAGAAGGACGAGCTGTACGCACTCGACATCTCGGGGGTGGAGTGGCTGAGTGCCCCCGGTACGGAAGAGGCCGAGGAGCGCGTCGAGATCGCGCATCTGCCGGGCGGGGCCGTGGCGATGCGGTCCTCGCTGGATCCCGGGACGGTGCTGCGGTACACCGATGCCGAGTGGCGCGCCTTCGTACTGGGCGCGCGGGACGGCGAGTTCGACCTGACGTAGGGCTCCGCGCGGACGCGGGGAAGGGGCACGCCGGCCGTGGCGTGCCCCTTCCCCGTGTCCGCCCGAGGTCAGTACGCCTCGGTGAACGCGCGCGAGGACTTGAGGTCCGTCGCGCGGTACTGGCCCTTGCCGTTCTCGATGATCTTCGCGACCTGTTCCAGCCGGTCCTTCATGTCGTTGGCCCTGCCCCGGTACTTGTGCTGGAGGGCCATGTACTCCCGGTGGGCCTCACCGTCCCAGGTGTCGGTGACGACCTTCAGTGCGGTGTTCATCTCCTGCAGGTCCTTGACGATGTTCTGCGAGACCGTACGGATGCGGTTCGCCATCTCCTGGACGCTCTCGTACCTGACCTTGGTGTTCGGGTCGCTTCCGGTCATCTGTCTGCTCCTCGGTGCTCGGCGTGTGCGGAATGCGGGATGCGGCGCGGTTCGGGCGCCCCTTCAGACGCCGTTCAGCCCGGAGGTGTTGGCGGGCGCCGACTCGTGCTTGACGGCGCCGAAGGCCGCGCGGACCTCTTCGTCGTTGGCGTTGCTGAGGTTCTTGGTCTCGCCGACCGCGTTCAGGAGGACGTTGAGCATCCGGCGGATCTGGTCGTGGTCCTCATTGATCACGAGCTGTGCGGAAGTGAACCCCGAGGCCCCGACACCCGTCCATCCGGCGGCGGCCGTCTCAAGGATGTCGGCAAGCTCCCTGGACTGCCGACTGACCGCTCCGGCGGTCTCGATGATCTTGTTCTTCGCCTGGGTGATCGGATCGTCGGCGAGTGCGAAACCGCCTGTGGGGTTGGTCATCCGGAAGTCCTATCTCTCAGTTCCCGGTCCTGACCGCAGCGTGCGGCCAGGCTTCCTTCCAGCCCCGAGTGCTCCTGGCGCGGAGTCGGGGGAGAGTGCGCGAAGGGGGAAGGCGGCGCCGGTGTTCCCGCGCCCCGGACCGGATGCGACCACGTCTCGTTCCCCCCGTCACATTCGTGAAGTCGGCTCCTACCCTAGCCATTTCGCCCTCCCTCCCCCAACCGCGCTTCCGGAGAGGAGGGTTGCTTCGCGGTGGCGTGTGCGCACCGCTCAGCGCGCGTCGCGCCGCCGCCGGATGTCCCTGACGACGGTCGCCGTTCCGGCGACCACCGAGATCAGTACGGCCGCCAGGGCCAGTGCGTATGTCGCGTACCGCTCGCTGCGCTCCCGCGAGGTCTCGGACATCGAGAGCCGTGCCGCGTCGGGGGCCTGGGCCTTGGGCGGTCCCGCGTCCGGATGCGGAGCGTCCTGCGGGGTGTCGTCGCCGGACAGCGCGCGGACCGGGTCGACGACGCCCCAGCCCACGTAGTCGTCATGGCCGTTGACGGCGCGTTCGGCGGTCTGCTCGATCCGGGCGACGATCTGGGCCGCCGTCCACTTCGGGTACTTGGCGCGCATCAGGGCGGCGACCCCGGCCACGTACGGTGCGGAGAAGCTGGTGCCGTTGTCGCTGCACTGCCCGTAGCCCGGCACGGTGGAGACGATGTCGACGCCGGGTGCGGCGACGTCGACGAACGTGCCCGCCTGGGAGAACGCGGCGCGTTCGTTGTTACGGTCGGACGAGGCGACGGCGAGGACGCCGTCGAAGGCCGCCGGATAGGTGCTCCGCAGTCTGCCGTCCATGCCGTCGTTGCCCGCCGAGGCGACCACGACGATGTTCTTGTCCACCGCCCTGGCCACCGCCTTCCCCAGCGCCGACGTCCGGGTCAGTGGTTTCGTGGTGTCCTGGGAGATGTTGATGACCCCGGCGCCCTCGGCGATTGCGTGGTCGATCGCGGTGGCCATCGTGGTGTCCTTGCCGCTGTTCTTCTCGTCGTTCTGGCGGATCGGAATGATCGTGGCCTCGGGGGCCAGACCGACGAAACCGGTGCCCTTGACGGGGCGGGCCGCGATGATGCCGGCGACCTTGGTGCCGTGACCGACCTCGTCGACCGTGCCATCGCTCTTGCCGCCCTTGAGGTAGTCGGCGCCCGACGACGCGTCGACGGCGTCCTTGAGCTGCGGGTTGGCGTTGTCGACGCCGGTGTCGACGACCGCGACGCGGACGCCCTTGCCCCTGGTGTCCTGCCACAGTTCGTCGAGGAGGACGCGCTGCAGCGACCAGGGCCTGCCCGCGAACTGCTTCTTCATCGGGAAGGTGCATTCACCGCTGCCGTCCAGGACCGGCCGCCCGGAGCTCCGGGCGCCTTCGGCGGCGTACGCCGCGTGGGGCGCAGCGAGTGCGGCCAGCGCGGCGGTGGCCGCCGTCAGCAGGGCCGTCTTCCGGTACGACATTCGTTCCGCTCCCCCGATTCGCACGATCTCTGCCGCCGGTGCGCCGGTCACGAGCCCTGGGGCTGACGGGCGCTGTTGGTGTCGAGCCGGGGGCCCTTGGACAGGAAATCGGACCAGGCGAGCGGTACGAGAACGGGCGTCACCCGCTCGTAGCCGAGCCTTATCTGCGCCTGACTCGGTTCGGGGCGGCCGTCCGTCCCGCTCTGCCCGCCGTCGACGCCGATGTCGGAGCGTGCGGCATCGCTGTCGCCGTTCGCCTGGACCGCGTACCGCAGCCCGGTGTCCGTCACCAGAAAGAGTGACCCGTCGGGGTGGGTCTGCTCGCCCTGGACCTGGGTGTAGAGAAGTCCGCTGCCGGGGGTGACGTACGTACTCGTGCCGCCGGTCCCGACGGGGGCGGGGTACCCGGTGCCCGCCCAGGTGCCGAGGGTCGTCCGGCCCGTCGCGTCGACCTTGCGCAGCACGCTGCAGACGGTGTCCCGGCCGCCGCTGCCGCCGTCGGCGGAGTTGACCTGCTCGGTCCTCTTCGCGGGCCAGTGCGGGGCCTGGCCGGCGAAGGCCGTGCGGTCGGGGACGAAGTCCTGCAGACCCACGGCGCGCGCCTCGCTGTCCAGGTTCAGCTTCGCGGTCTGCGGGGAGTTGATCAGCAGCCAGGCGGTGAACGCGGAGACCGGCTGGATCCTGCCGTCGAGGACCGCGTACTGGCTGATTCCCTCGCCGGTCCTGGTCCGGAGGACCATGCCCACCCGGTTCTCGTCGGCGGAGAGCTGTCCGGCGACGTGGGCGGGTGCACCGACGGTGCCGGGGATCTGCGGGAAGACGATCGGGCTGCCGTCGTGCAGCGTGGCCAGCCAGTCGTCGGTGACGGCCTGCGGCAGGCGGCTGCCGACCAGCGCGCTGGTCAGGTGACCGTTGTCGGCCGCGGTCTCGTCGATGCGGTACTTGGTACCGCTCGCGTCGACGAGGTACCGGGCCCCCGTCTGGCCCTTGACGTAGAGCACCTGGCCGCCGCTGAGCCGATTCCGGCCCTCGGTCAGTTTGTTGTCGCGTTCGGCGAAGACGAAGGCGGCCTTCTGCACGGTGTTGCCCTTGCCGCCGGGCTGCGCGCAGACGGCCCACCGTTTGGCCGCGCCCGCGTCCTTCGCCTCGGGCAGCCGGTCGGGGGCGTACGGGATGCCCAGCACCGGCCCGCGCGGTGGTCTGCCCGCGTCGAGGATGTCGTCGGGGACCTGGATGACCTCGTACTCCTGCGGGGTGAGGAGCAGCCGGGCGGAGGCGAGGTTGAGTACGGGATGCAGCAGGGTCTTCTTCTTCCGGCCCTTGCCGGTGGTGAGCACCACGTAGCGGGTGGTCGACTCCTTGCCGACGATCACCTTGGCGAAGGGCTTGTCCCAGTCCTTGGGCGCCGTGGGCCTGAACATGCCGTAGGCGCCGAAGCCGGCCAGGATCAGCGCCCCGGCCACCATGCTCGGCAGGACGGCGCGCAGCGGGCGGGGGGCACCCTCCTCGCTGCCGGTGGGCGAGGGCTGCAGGAATGCCGCCACCGTGCGTTTCTTCGCAAAGGTGTACGCGTTGAGCTCATCCCGCCGCGATGCCATCAGTTCGTCTGTCTCCCGTGTCTCCCCGCGCGGCCCCAGGAGTTCACGTCCCCCGACCCCTGTGCCGGACCCCGGTTGCCGGACCTCGCTGCCGGACCGGCACCTACTATGCCTGCCGATGGCGGGCGGCCCCCGGGCGGGTAGGGTGATCCAGCCGCCGAAGCCCCCGGCGGGACACGGGCGATCGGGTCGAACAGGGGCCTCACGAACGGGGGATTGCCGGAATGATGGTTTCCGCGACGCGGACACGTCCGGCCGGGAACGCCCGGCCCCCCGGTTCTCCCCCGGCCGCCGCGACGGCCGCCTCGCACGGCCCGGCCGCGGACTCCCACGGTCCCGGCGGACGGACCGTCCCGCGGGCGAACGGGCGTCCCGGCCGGTTCAGTTCGTTTCGATTGCAACAACTCGTTCTGATCGAGGTCGCCGCCGCGCTGCTCTTCGCGGCATGGGTGATCGAACCCCTGCTGCTCGCACCCGCCGGTGTGATCGCCGCGCTGCTGGTGATGCTCGCCGTCGCGCGCCGGCACCGCCGTTCGCTGCCGGAGTGGCTGGCCACGGCCCTCGCACTGCGGGCGCGAACCCGCAGGGCCGCGTCGCTGGTACTGCCCGCGGGGACCGAGCCGGGGATCGCGCCCGCCGTGGAGTGCGACCCGGCGCTGCGTACGTACTCGTTCAGCGACCGTGACCGGCGGCCGGTCGGGATGGTCGGTGACGGGACGTTCGTCACCGCCGTCCTGCAGATCGAGTCGGACGCCACGGCGCTCCGGCCGGACCGGTCCGCGCGGCCGCTGCCCCTGACACTGGTACGGGATGCGCTCCGGGTCGACGGCATCAGCCTGGAGTCGGCGCAGATCGTGCAGCACACCCAGCCCGCACCTGCTCCGCACCTGCCCCAGCAGTCCATCGCGGCACGCAACTACGCACCGCTGCAGGACTGGACGGGATCGCCCGCGCTCCGGATCACCTGGATCGCGCTCAAGCTGGACCCGGAGCTGTGCCCCGAGGCCGTGCGGACGCGAGGCGGCGGTCTCGTGGGGGCGCAGAAGTGCGTGGTGCGCGCCGCCGATCAGCTGGCCAGCCGGCTGACCGGGGCAGGTTTCCGGGCGACGGTGCTGACCGAGGAGGAGTTGACGTCGGCGATCGCGACCTCGCTCTGCGCCAGCCCGACGGCGATGGCGCAGGCGGGCCGGACGGAGACACCGGCCCGGCGCACCAAGGAGACCTCCCGGACCTGGCGTTGCGACGACCGGCACCACACCACCTACTGGGTGGGCCGCTGGCCGCAGATCGGGAGCGGAGGCGCATCGATGCCGCAGCTCGTCGCACTGCTCACCTCGGTCCCGGCGCTCGCCACGACGTTCAGCCTGACGATGGCGCACACCGCGCGGCAGGAGATCTCGATCGCGGGACATCTCCGGATCACCGGGCGCAACGACGACGAACTCGTGACCGCCCGCCACGAGTTGGAGCGCACCGCGCGCGGCGTGAAGACCTCGCTGGTGCGGCTCGACCGTGAGCAGCTGCCCGGCATGCTCGCCACACTGCCGCTCGGAGGTACCCGCTGATGTCCGCACCCACCCGCGCCCGCGCCCGGCTGGGGTTCGGGCTGATCGGACCGCGTCGTGCCCGGCACACGGTCTCCGCCGACCAGTTGACGGCGCTCGCCCTGCCCGTCGGCGACGACGGCACGGTGATCGGCGTGGACGCGGAGGGGCGGCCCGCCGTGCTCGGCCTCAACCGTCCTACTCCGTACGACGTCACGCTGATCGGCGGGCTGTGGACGGCGCAGGTGCTGGCGCTGCGGGCGGCGGCGACCGGTGCCCGGATCGTGGTGGAGACCGGTCGCACCCACGCCTGGACGACTCTCGCGCAGGCGGCCGGGGGCGGGCAGCCGTGCATCTCGCTGCACGACGTGGGGCGGGTGCCGCCGCAGGGCGCATCGGCCGGCAGTCCGGTGGTCGTGGTGCGGGACTGCGGAATGCGTCCGCCGCGCGGGCGTGTGGTCTCCGGGCCCTGGCAGTCGGTGGTGACGCTGCTCCCGTATCTGAGTCCGGCGGCACCGCGGTTGATAGAGAAATCGTCCCTGGTGGGAATTCAGCGGGTATCTCCTGATGAAGCGGCACAGATCGGGCGCATCGCGCATCTGACGGCGGCCGAGACGCAGTCGCTGTCGACGCTGTCGGACGGCGTCACGCTCTGGTGCAAGGGGCGCGACCGGCAGTTCGTGATGACTCAGGCCACCGATGCCGAGTCCGGACTGCTCGGCGGCGCGCGCCGAATGGACTGATCTCACACCTGCGCGCGGAGCCGTGGACCGCTGCGCCGGGGAGCCGGCGTCCCGACGGAGGCGGCCGATGCGGCGTGCGCGAATTGTTCGAGTTTCCGTACAGAGATGTGCACGTTTGACCGCTTCACCCCGCATGCTCTGCCGTATTGGGTTCACTTGGTGGCAGTGAGTGATGTACGGGACAGCTCTTACGGTGCCCCACGGCCTGCCGGAGCAGGCCCTGTGGCGATTAGGGTGGGTCAGGGCGCGGCGGAAGAACCTGCGGGCAGGCAATGCGCGTCCCGAGGGGGAGAGCCGGGCGGTTCGGAATACGGGAACGGCCGCCCCCACCCACCACGGCACAAGGGTGCTCGACCACACCAGGAGGCAAAGTGAACGGCGATCGGGACGAAATCCGAGGGGGCTGGAACAGGCCCGTCGACGAGTCGTCCGACGCGGAGCCCGCCGAGATGACGGGTGAGTTCACCATCGACTACACCCCGCCCGCCTGGTACACGCAGAACGCGTCGGGGGACTCGTCGGGCGGCGCCGGATCGCACCTGGCGCCGCCTCCGCCACCGCACGGGGCGACGCCGGTGCCCCTGCCCGGACCGTCGGCCGGGGGCGGCTTCGACTCCGACTGGACTCCGGCGCCGCCGACGCCGCCTGTCGCCGCGACGCCGCCTGTCGTCTCCGCCGCGGCGGAGCCGGCGCCGGCCCCCGTGCCCCCGGAGGGCGCGGGGAGCGGTACGCCGGAGCCCTTCGGGGGCGGCGATGTGGAGAGCGGTGCGACCATGCGCTTCTCGCCGGCCGCGCTGAAGCGCGAGATCGCGGAACGGGAGGCGGCCGCACTGGCGGCCGCCGAGGGGGCCCGGGTCGGCTCCGGTTCCGAGGGCCCCGGTGGGACCGCGGACACCGAGGCCGGCTCCGGAGAGGATTCCGTGCCGACGGGCTCCGCAGAGCCCTCTGACGCGACGTCCGACAGCAGCGCCGACTCCGCCGGCGAGGCGGCCCAGAGCGAGAGCGACGGCTCCCGGCCCGCTGAGGAGCCCGCCGATTCCGCGCCCTCGCACGCGGCGCCGGCACCGGTCCCGGCGCCCCAGGACACTCCCCCGCCGGCCGCGCCCGGCCCCTGGACCCCGGCACCGCCCGCGCACGGCGCCCTGCCGCCGCTGCCGCCCGCCTTCCAGCCGGCCGCACCGCAGCCCAACGCGCCCCAGCCGGCGTCGCAGTGGTCCTCGGCGGCTCCGTCGGCCGACGCCGCTCCCGGAGGTTACGGATTCCCGAACGCCGCACAGGCGCACCCGGCTCCCCATCTCCCGCCGCCCGCCCCGCTTCCGGCACAGCAGGACGCCCCGGCGCCCCGGCAGGCCGCCCAGGCGGCGCTGCCGACGCAGGCCGTGCAGCAGCCCACTCCCCCGGCCGTACCGTCGCAGCCGCAGGCGGGCAGTTACGGATTCCCGCAGCCGCCCCAGGTCCAGCAGTCACCCCAGTGGCCCGCGCAGCAGGGCGCCCCGCTGCCTCCGCAGGCCGGGAGCGGATACGGGTTCCCGCAGGCTCCGCACGCGCAGGGCGGATACGGATTCCCACAGCCGCCCCAGGCGCAGCAGGTACCCCAGCAGCCGGGCCCCGGTACGCCCAACCTGCCCGCACAGATCCCCGCGCAGCCGCCCGTCCAGCACCAGCCGCAGCCCCAACCCCAGCCCCACCCCCAGCAGCCTCCGCAGGGACCGCCCGTCGACCCGCGCACCGGATCGGCCTGGCCCACGCCGGTCACCCACGACCAGCGTGAACGCTCGGTGCCGGGCGCCCCGCTCGGGTACACGGCAGCCGTGGAACTCTCCTCCGACCGCCTGGTCCGGGGCAAGCAGAAGGCCAAGAGCAGCCGGACCCCGTCCGCCGCGTCCCGCTTCAAGCTGGGCAGCAAGAAGGAGGAGGTCGAGCGGCAGCGCAAGCTCGACCTGATCCGTACGCCGGTGCTGTCCTGCTACCGGATCGCGGTCATCAGCCTCAAGGGCGGTGTCGGCAAGACCACGACGACCACAGCGCTCGGTGCGACCCTCGCCACCGAGCGGCAGGACAAGATCCTCGCCATCGACGCCAACCCGGACGCCGGCACGCTCGGCCGCCGGGTGCGCCGCGAGACCGGGGCCACCATCCGGGACCTGGTCCAGCGGATCCCGTACCTCAACTCGTACATGGACATCCGCCGCTTCACCTCGCAGGCGCCCTCCGGCCTGGAGATCATCGCCAATGACGTGGACCCGGCGGTCTCGACGACCTTCAACGACGAGGACTACCGGCGCGCGATCGAGGTCCTCGGCAGGCAGTACCCGATCATCCTCACCGACTCGGGCACCGGTCTCCTCTACAGCGCGATGCGCGGAGTGCTGGACCTCGCCGACCAGTTGATCATCATTTCGACACCGTCGGTCGACGGCGCGTCCAGCGCCTCCACCACACTGGACTGGCTCTCGGCGCACGGGTACGCGGATCTGGTGCAGCGCTCCATCACCGTCATCTCCGGGGTCCGCGAGACCGGAAAGATGATCAAGGTCGATGACATCGTGCAGCACTTCGAGACGCGCTGCCGGGGCGTGGTCGTCGTACCGTTCGACGAACACCTGTCGGCCGGCGCCGAGGTCGATCTCGACATGATGCGTCCGAAGACCCGCGAGGCGTACTTCAACCTCTCCGCGATGGTGGCCGAGGACTTCGCGCGTGCCCAGCAGCAGCAGGGGCTGTGGACCTCGGACGGCAACAACCCGCCGCCGCAGTACGCCCCGCCGATGTCCGGTCAGCAGCAGTACCCTCCGCAGCAGCCGGGGCAGCCCTACCCGCAGCAGCAGCCGTACCCGCCCCAGCAGGGCGGCCAGCCGTACCCGCCCCAGCAGCCGTACGGGGGCCACCAGCCCCAGCAGCCGTATCCGCCGCAGCCCGGCCCGGGTGTGCAGCAGAACGGCTGGCAGCAGTCGCTGCCGTCCCAGGCGCAGTCCCCGGCCAACCCGGCCGGCCCGCCCGACCACCCCGAACTGCAGGGTCCCGTACCGCCGTCGGGCTGGCAGCAGTACCCTCCGCAGCCGCCGCCAGCGCCTCAGCAGTAAGGCGTCAGAGGTCTAAGCCAATGAGGGCCCGCACCGTCTCCACGGTGCGGGCCCTTCGCGTATTCCTGCAGCCCACACGCCGTTTGGCACACCGTTGACGCGGCTCGACCCCCGCTGATAGACCTTCGCATCACCAGCTGGCGAACCAGAGATCAACCCGCCTTCTCCGTGCGAGTCATGACGCGAGGTCCCCGTCCATGGTCACAAGAGTTCCACCACCCTCCGCTCAGCCACGCTCCCGTCTGCGTACCCTCCTGGCCTCCGGTGCCGCGGCCCTCGCGCTGGCGGCAGGGTCGATCGTCCCCGGGGTACCGCTCGGAGCAGCCCCGCAGCAGGCGCAGGCCGCCGACAGCGGCAAGACGACATTGACCGTCGCGGTCGCGCAGAGCGTCGACTCGCTGAGCCCGTTCCTGGCTCAGCGGCTCATGAGCACCAGCGTCCACCGGCTGATGTACGACTTCCTCACCAACTACGACGCCAAGGACAACCACACGATCCCGGGCCTCGCCACCAAGTGGGAGCCGTCCGCGGACAAGTTGACCTGGACGTACACCATTCGGTCCAACTCCAAGTGGTCGGACGGGCAGCAGGCCACGGCCGAGGACGCGGCGTGGACCTTCAACAAGATGATGACCGACGAGGGCGCCGCCACGGCCAACGGGAGCTTCGTCGCCAACTTCAAGAAGGTGACGGCGCCCAGCCCGGACAAGCTCGTCATCGAGCTGAAGGAACCTCAGGCCACCATGGCCGCGCTCGATGTGCCGATCGTTCCCAAGCACGTCTGGGAGAAGGTCGGGGACTTCTCGAAGTTCAACAACGACACGAAGTTCCCCATCGTGGGCAACGGGCCGTTCATCCTGACCGACTACAAGGTCGACCAGTACGTGAAGCTCAAGGCCAACAAGAACTTCTGGCGCGGTGCGCCCAAGTTCGACGAGCTGGTCTTCAAGACGTACAAGGACCAGGACGCCGCGGTCGCCGCACTCCGCAAGGGTGAGGTGTCGTTCGTCGCCGGCGCTCCGGCGCTGACGCCCGCTCAGGCCGCGTCCCTCAAGGGCGACAAGAACATCAAGGTCAACGAGGGTCCGGGCCGCCGATTCTTCGCGCTGGCCACCAACCCGGGCGCGCAGACCAAGGACGGCA
This sequence comes from Streptomyces sp. NPDC058231, assembly GCF_042882275.1. Classification (NCBI taxonomy): domain Bacteria; kingdom Bacillati; phylum Actinomycetota; class Actinomycetes; order Kitasatosporales; family Streptomycetaceae; genus Streptomyces; species Streptomyces sp. NPDC058231. The sequence continues at coordinate 31,697 of NZ_JBHVWN010000076.1, forward strand.
AGAAGTTCGGCAACGGCAACAAGGCGCTGCTCGACCAGAAGGTCCGTCAGGCGCTCTTCCTGTCGGTCGACCGCCAGACCCTCATCGACAAGGTCTTCCAGGGGCACGCCGTCGAGGGCCAGGGCTACATCCCGCCGCGCTACGGCGACTACTTCTGGCAGCCGTCCGACAGTCAGAAGCTGTCGTACGACCCCGACCGGGCGGGCAAGCTCCTCGACCAGGCGGGCTACAAGCTCAAGGGTGACCAGCGTGTCGGCAAGGACGGCAAGCCGCTCGATCTGCGCATCCTGTGTCATGCGACGGACCCGAACGACAAGGCGATCGGCAAGTACCTCAAGGAGTGGTGGGGCAAGCTCGGCATCGGGCTGAAGGTGGACTGCCTCGACGACGTCTCCGTGCCCTGGTACGCCGGTGAGTACGACCTCGCGTTCGACGGATGGTCCGTCAACCCGGACCCGGACTTCGTCCTCGGCATCCACACCTGCTCGGCCCTGCCCACCAAGGCCAAGGAGAGCTCCGCCACGGACAACTTCATCTGCGACAAGACGTACGACGAGCTGTACAAGAAGCAGCTCGCCGAGTACGACCCGGCCAAGCGGGCGGACCTCGTCAAGCAGATGGAGTCCTGGCTGTACGACTCCGGGTACATGAACATCATCGCGTACCCGAACGCGGTCGAGGCCTACCGCACCGACCAGATCAAGTCCATCACCACCATGCCCGAGTCGGCCGGCAACATCTACGGCCAGGACGGGTACTGGAGCTGGTGGTCGGCCGTTCCGGCGTCCGGCGGCCAGAACGGTTCGAGCAGTGACAGCGGCGGCAACTCCACCGGTGTCGTCATCGGCATCGTCGTCGCCGTGGTGGTACTCGCCGGCGGCGGGTTCCTCATCACGAGGCGCCGCCGCACCACGGCGGAGGACCGCGAATAACGACGCGGACGGGATGTGAGGGACCGGCCGGGGCCGCGACACCGGCCCCGGCCGGTCCCTCCAAGTGCAGCACGAGTAACGAGAGTTCTTCCATGACAGCTGACAGCACTCCGGCGCTCGTGCAGAACGCGGGCGTGGACACCGACGGCCTGGCTCCGGCCGGGCCGTCGGCCGCCCGCGTCCCACGGGCGCGCAACATCAAGGTCTATCTCCAGTACGTGGCAGCCAAGATCGCGGGAGCGGTCGTCTCGCTCTTCGCCGTACTGGTCACCAGCTTCTTCCTCTTCCGGCTCATTCCCAACGACCCCGTGAAGCAGATGACCGGCGGCCGTCCGGTCTCCGCCGAGCAGCTCGCTTCACTCAGACACCAGTTCGGACTCGACCAGCCGCTCTGGAAGCAGTTCACCACCTACGTGGGCGACGCGCTGACCGGGGACTTCGGTACCTCGTTCCAGTTCCACGCCCCCGTCATCGACAAGATCACCGAGGCGCTCCCGGCGACGCTGCTGCTCACCGGCACGGCCTACGTCCTCTACACGGCGCTCGGCATCTGGCTGGGCACCCGTACCGCCTGGCGCAACGGCTCCGGCAGCGACCGCTTCAACACCGCGTTCGCGCTCACGCTCTACTCGGTGCCGTCGTTCTGGCTCGGCCTGCTCCTCATCATCGTCTTCTCGGTGGGTATCGGCCCGATCCCCGGCATGTTCCCCACCGGAGGCATGGAGTCGGGCGGGGTGACCGGCTTCGCGTACCTCACCGACGTGGCCCACCATCTGGTGCTTCCGGTGATCACACTGGTCGCCGTCGGCTACGCGCAGACGCTCCTGGTGATGCGTTCCTCGCTCCTCGACGAGATGGGCAGCGACTACCTGACGACCGCCCGCGCGAAGGGCCTGCGGGACGATGTCGTACGGCGCAAGCACGCCGTCCCGAACGCGATGCTCCCGACGTTCACACTGATGTTCGTGAACCTGGGGCATGTGGTGGCGGGGCAGATCCTGGTCGAGACGGTGTTCTCCTGGCCCGGTCTGGGCGGCCTCTTCTACCAGGGGCTGAGCGTGCCGGACCTCCCGCTGGTCCAGGGCTTGTTCTTCGTCTTCGCGACCGCGGTGATCCTGGCCAACACCCTGGCCGACGTGCTGTATCCGCTGCTCGATCCCCGGGTGGGCCGATGACGACCGATTCCATGTCCGTACAGAACGACGCGGCCGCCGCCAAGAGCCCGCGCGCGCTGGCCCGCGCCCGCAAACGCCGGTCGCTGGCCCGGTTCTGGCAGCAGTACCGCACCCATCGCGGTGGCCTGTGGGGGCTGGCCGGGCTGATTCTGATCGCGTTGGTGGCGGTCTTCGCACCCACCCTGGTCGGCGCCGGCTCGCAGAGCGTCACGGCCGCGCCGGGCGGCGCCCTCGAAGCACCCAGCGCAGAGTTCCCGCTCGGCACGGACCAGTTCGGGCGGAGCGTCCTCGCTCTCCTGGTGTGGGGCGCCCGGGTCTCGCTCACCGTGGGGCTCCTCGCCGCCTTCCTGTGCGTGGCGATCGGCACGGTCGTCGGGATCGTCGCCGGCCACTTCCGCGGCTGGTACTCGACGGTGCTGATGCGTGTCACCGACTGGTTCCTGGTGATGCCGACCCTCGTCCTCGCGATCGCGCTCGCCACCGTGATGGACCGCTCCATCTGGACGGTCGTCATCGCGATCGGCGTCACGACCTGGCCGACCACGGCCCGCCTCGTCCGCGCCCAGACACTCGCCGTGGAGTCCCGCCCCTACATCGAGCGCGCCCGCGCCCTCGGCGGCGGCCACGGGCACATCATGGCTCGCCACGTCCTGCCGAACGTGATGCCGCTGGTGCTCGCGCAGACCACCCTCGTCATCTCGGGCGCGATCCTCACCGAAGCCACCCTCGCCTTCCTCGGCCTCGGCGACCCGACCATCACGTCCTGGGGCGGCATGCTCCAGGACGCGCGGGAGGCGGGCGCGGTGAGCGCGGGTGACTGGTGGTACCTGGCACCGCCCGGCATCGCCATCGCCCTGGTGTCGCTGTCGTTCACCCTGTGCGGCCGCGCGATCGAGTCCGTCCTCAACCCCAGGCTGGGGGTGGCCCGTTGAACACTCCCCACACATCGAGCACACCGACCACCGAGAAGGCGCCGCTGCTGGAGGTACGCGACCTCTCGGTGACATACGCCGGCGGGGCCCGGGCGGTCCGCGGGGTGGACCTCACCGTCGGGGCGGGCCAGAAGCTCGGCATCGCCGGTGAGTCCGGCTGCGGGAAGTCCACGCTGGCGCTGGCGCTGCTGCGGCTGCTGCCCGCCGGGACCGAGGTCTCCGGCCGCATCCTGCTGAACGGCGAGGACGTCCTCGCCATGAAGTGGGGCCAGGTCAGGGCGGTGCGCTGGGCGGGCGCCTCGATCGTGTTCCAGGGCGCGATGCACTCGCTCAACGCAGTGCACCGCATCGGGGACCAGATCGCCGAGCCGATCCTGCTGCACAAGAAGGCGACCCCGGCCGGGGCGAAGAAGCGGGTGGGTGAGCTCCTGGAGCACGTGGGGCTGCCGGCCGCGCGCGCCCATGCCTATCCGCACGAGCTCTCCGGCGGGCAGCGGCAGCGCGTGATGATCGCGATGGCGCTCGCCTGCGATCCCGGCCTGATCATCGCGGACGAGCCGACGACGGCCCTCGACGTGATGATCCAGGCGCAGATCCTGCGCCTCATCGAGCAGCTGGTCTCCGAACAGGACCTGGGCCTGGTCATGATCAGTCATGACCTGGCGGTGCTCTCCGACACCTGCGACCGGCTCGCGGTGATGTACGCGGGACGGGTCGTGGAGGAGGGCCCCGCGTCCGAGGTCTACGAGGACGCGCACCACCCGTACAGCAAGGCGCTGTCGGGCGCGTTCCCGCGCATCGGGGACCGCGCCTCCCGGTTCGCACCCCGCGGACTGCCCGGCGACCCTCCCGACCCGTCGGCGCTGCCTGCCGGCTGCACGTTCCATCCGCGCTGTCCGGTGGCGCTGGAGTCCTGCACCACGCAGGACCAGGAGCTCTACGAGGTGGGCACGGCGCGGCGGGCGGCCTGTGTGCTGGTGGCGCCCGCGGCCGCTGCGGCCGGGCAGGGCGCCGAGGAAGCGAGGAGCACATCATGACCACCCCCACTCCGCTGCTCAGCGCGGAGGAACTGAAGGTCACCTTCCCCGGCCGTCGCGGAGCCGCCGCGGCGCGCGCGGTGGACGGCGTCGACCTGGACATCCGGCCGGGCGAGATCGTCGCACTGGTCGGCGAGTCCGGGTGCGGCAAGACGACCCTGGCCCGTTCCCTGCTGGGGCTGGTACCGCCGACGTCCGGCCGGGTCAGCTTCGACGGCAGCGCGCTCGGCTACTCCGGCCGCGCCCTCAAGGCGTACCGCAAGCGCGTCCAGCTGGTCCTCCAGGACCCCAGCGGCTCCCTCAACCCGCGGCACACGGTGTACGACGCGGTGGCGGAGGGGCTGCGGATCCACGGGTACGGCGGTGACGAGCGGGAAGCGGTGTCCCAGGCGCTGTCGCGGGCGGGTCTGCGGCCCCCCGAGCGGTTCTTCCTGCGCTATCCGCACGAGCTGTCGGGCGGTCAGCGGCAGCGGGTGGTGATCGCGGGCGCCCTGGTCCTGGAACCGGAGCTCATCGTGGCCGACGAACCGGTGGCCTCGCTGGACGCGTCGGTGCGCGGAGAGATCCTCGCCCTGCTGCTGCGGCTGCGGGACGAACTGGGGCTTTCCGCACTGGTGGTCACGCATGACCTGGGGCTGGCGTGGAACATCGCCGACCGGGTCGCGGTGATGTACCTCGGCCGGATCGTCGAGACGGGCGAGGTGGAGCGCATCCTCACGGCTCCGCAGCACCCGTACACGCAGGCGCTGCTGTCGGTCCTGCCGGAGGCACAGGGTGATCCGGTGATCCTCACGGGTGAGCCGCCGGACCCCTCGAAGGTGCCGTCCGGCTGCCGGTTCCATGCCCGCTGCCAGATCCTCGCCTCGGGCGAGGCCGAGCGGGCAGGCGTGGCGGACGCCTGCCGCACGAAGGACCTTCCGGTGCTCGCCGGTGGCGGGGAGACACAGGTCGCGTGCCACTGGGCCGACGCGACGGCGGGCGTGCGGCCGTAGGGCGGCCCGTGCCCCTGTACGGCTCCGGCCCGGGACCGCGGACAGC
>NZ_JBHVWN010000077.1:0-36615 GCF_042882275.1 Streptomyces sp. NPDC058231
CTTAGTTTTTTTCTTTTTTTTGGGGGTTTTTTTTTTTTTTTTTTTTCGCGGGGGGGGGGGGGGGCGGGGGGGGGGGGGGGGGGCCGCCCCCCCCCCCCCACCCCGCTCCCATCGGCGGTCGTCGGCAACCGCGCGAAGACACACGGTGACCGGGGAAGCTCCCGCGGCCCCTCGCCCGCAGCCGGCTCCCGGTCTGCCCGGCCACCCGCAACGGACCCGTTTCCCCGGCGGGTTCACCGATGGACGCAGTGACGGTGCCGACCACGGCCGGCAGTGTGATCAGCCTGGTGCGTCCCCGGCGACGCCCGGCGCCCGGCCGGCGCCCGCCGGCGGGGAAGCGCCACGGTCCCGCAGGGTCACGGTCTCGACAACGGGGGTGGGCACGGGGGCGGGTGTGCGCACGATGGCCACGCTCCCGGTCCCGTACGGCCGAACTGCTCCTCCAGGACGGAGAGACGGCGCCAGTACTCGTCCTCCTCGATCTCGCCCGAGGCGAAGCGGCGGCCGAGCACCGCGACGGGCGACAGTTCGCCGGGGCCGCCGTGCACGGCGCGCGGGCCCCAGGGACCGCGCCGGCCGTCGCGCCGGGCCGTACGGCGCAGCACGGTGACGACGGTGATGACGACGGCCGCCCACATCAGGGGAAGGAGGAGGATCCACGGCCCGGGTCCACCGGAGTACGCCAGGGTGTTCATCCCGGTTCAGCTCCCTAGGTTCAGAGGTTCTCGGTTCAGGGTCTTTTCGAGCTGCTCCGAGCCTCGCTCCGGGGAAGGCCGAAGTCGTCCTACGGCCGGCGGCGGCGCCCGTACCCCCGTGGGAGTACGCGGCTCCACGGCGCCTGCTCCCCTCGCGCGCCAAGAGTTCTGGACTCTGTACCTACTGGTATGTACAGTGCTTCCATGAGCACTCCGGACCGCCTCGTCGAAGCCACTCAGGAGCTCCTGTGGGAACGCGGCTACGTGGGCACGAGCCCCAAAGCCATCCAGCAGTTGGCGGGCGCCGGCCAGGGCAGCATGTACCACCACTTCACGGGCAAGCCGGACCTCGCGCTGGCAGCCATCCTCCGCACGGCCGCCGAGCTGCGGGCCACTGCCGAACAGGCGCTGGGTGACGGGGGAACGGCGTACGAGCGGATCTCGGCGTACCTGAGCCGCGAACGCGACGTGCTGCGTGGCTGCCCGGTCGGCCGGCTGACGATGGACCCGGACGTCATGGCCAGCGAGGAACTGCGCGCGCCCGTCGACGAGACGATCGGCTGGCTGCGCGGGCGACTCGCCGAAATCGTCCAGGAGGGCCTGGACCGGGGCGAGTTCGATCGACCGCTGGCACCCGACGAGATCGCGGCGACGGTGGTCGCGACGGTGCAGGGCGGCTATGTGCTGGCCCGCGCCTCAGGTTCGGCGGCCGCTTTCGACGCGGGCGTCGGGGGGCTGCTCACCCTGCTGGCCCCCCGCACCGGCCCCACCGCCTGATCCCTCCCACGCCCCGCTGCGACCCGAGGAGCACCTCGCACGTGCACATCATCAGGAACCGTCCCGAGACCCGGTCCGGACCCGCCGAGCACTTCAACGGCACGGTCTGGCTCGACGAGATCGCCGCACCCGAAGCGCCTTCCCGGCTACGGATGTTCAACGTGCACTTCGCCCCCGGTGGCCACACCGCCTGGCACCGCCACCCGTACGGGCAGATCCTCCATGTCACCGAGGGCGAGGGTCTGGTGCAGCGCCGGGGCGGTCCGGTCGAGGCCGTCCGGGCGGGCGACACGGTCCGGATCGAGCCGGGTGAATGGCACTGGCACGGCGCGACGCCGAGCGCGTTCATGACCCACCTCGCCGTCGTCGAGGCCGCCGACGACGGCACCACGGCCGACTGGCACGCGCATTCCGCCGTCGACGAATACCCCGCCTGAGGAGTTCGCGATGCATGCCATGCAGTACGAGATCACGCTGCCCGCGGACTACGACATGGAGATCATCCGCACCCGGGTCGCCACCCGGGGCCACCTACTCGACACCTTCCCGGGCCTGGGCATCAAGGCATATCTGATGCGCGAACGCGGGAAGCACTCGCCGGTGAACCAGTACGCGCCGCTGTATCTGTGGACGACCCCCGCGGGCATGAACTCGTTCCTCCTGGGCCCCGGATTCCAGGGCCTCGTCGACGACTTCGGCCGTCCCGAGGTGCAGCACTGGACCGGCCTGTCGTACGCGGAGGGCGCCGCGTCCGCCGCACTCCCCCGCACGGCGACGCGGCACCGCGAGCGGATTCCGGCCTCGGTCGCCCCGGCGGCCGCGGTGGAGGAGTCGCTGGAGCGGAGCTGCCGGCTCGCGAAGACTCCCGGAGCGATCGCCACGGCACTGGCCGTCGACCCCCGCCGCTGGGAGCTGCTCCACTTCACGCTCTGGGAACACGACGACCCCGAGGCGCCCGGCGACCGGTACGAAGTACTGCGGCTGTGCGTGCCGGAGCGAGCGCGGCTCGGGGACGGACGACAGTGGTAGCCACCGTCCGCACGGTCCTCGGGGACGTACCGGCAGGCGAGTTGGGCGTGTGCGACGCACATGACCACCTCTTCCTGCGCAGCCCCGTGCTGCCGGGTCAGGAGCTGGACGATCCCGGTCGGGCGGCCGACCGGCTGCGCGCCTTCCACGGGCTGGGCGGCGGTTCGGTGGTGCAGTGGACTCCGTACGGCATGGGCCGCGGGGCGGACAGCCTGGCAGAGCTGGCCCGTTCGACGGGTACGCATCTGGTGGCGGCCACCGGACTGCACCAGGCGGCACACTACGCGGCGGAGTTGCTCGACCGGTTCCAGGACACCCTGGCGGAACTGTTCGTCAGGGAGCTGACCGTGGGGATCGGCTCCACGGGCGTACGGGCCGGTCTGATCAAGGTCGCCGGGGCCTTCCACGGAGTCGACGCCCACGCGCGCCTCACCATGACGGCAGCCGCCGAGGCGCATCACCGCACGGGCGCGCCGATCGCCGTCCACCTGGAGTTGGGTACCGGTGCGCTCGACGTGCTGGATCTGCTGTGCGGGGAATGCGGCGTGCCCCCGCACCGGGTGATCCTCGGCCATCTCGGCCGGTCACCGGATGGCGTGGTCCAGCGCGAAGCCGCGCGGGCGGGAGCGTTCCTCGCCTTCGACGGTCCGTCCCGGGCCAATCACGCGACGGACTGGCGGCTGCCGGAGGAACTCGCCGCGCTCACCGAGGCGGGTTTCGGGCCACAGTTGCTGCTCGGCGGAGACGCCACGGTGCCGGAGACGCCCGGGATGCCGTATCTGCTGCGGAGATTGCGGCCCCGTCTCGAACACACCCTGGGCAAGGGCCTGTTGGACCTGGTCCTGATCGACAACCCGGCCAGGGCGTTCGCATTCGGTCCGGAAGCCTCCTGAGCGGACAGGGGTGCGGGGCCATGGCACTGCGGCTCGTCGGGACGGGCGCTGTCTGTACCGCTGTACGGATTCTGTCGGAGTTCCACCGGCGGGTGGCGTGAATCCGCCAGGCCGGGTCACATGGAAGGTATGACGTCCACTGACGTAACGACAGACAAGTCCGGGAAGCCGGACAGGACCGGAGAGAAGAGCCGGCGGTCCGGGCACCGTACCCACCGCTGGGGGAAGGCCGTTGCCGTCTGTGCCGCCGCCGTGGTCCTGCTGCTCCTGGGCACCCGGCTCAGCCTGCTGCCGGCCCTCGGGGACATCTTCGGCTCCGAGACCAAGGACCGTTCCGGTCCGGCGGTGCTCAAGTCGATCCAGGACATGAGCTCGTACGAGGCGGCCTCCGGCAATTTCCAGGTCGTCGTGGACCTGGAGAAGGACGCCAAGTTCCTGCCGGACGTGATCCGTGGAACCCGCACGCTGTATGTCGGCGCGGGAACCGTCGGCGCCTCCGTGGATCTCGGCAAGGTCACCGGCAACGGCGTTGTCGTCAACAAGGACCGCACCACCGCCGAACTCCGGCTGCCCCACGCGGTACTGGGCAAACCGGCGCTGGACCCGGACCGCTCCTACGCCGTGTCCAAGCAACGAGGCCTCCTCGACCGGCTCGGGGACTTCTTCTCCGACAACCCCGGCAGCGAGCAGGCGGTCAACAAACTCGCCGCGAAGCACATCGGGGAGGCGGCCGAGGAAAGCGGTCTGACGCAACGGGCCGAGAAGAACACCACGAGCATGCTCCAGGGTCTGCTCGGCTCGCTCGGCTTCGAGAAGGTCACCGTGCACTACGGTGACGCGGCCCGGTGACCGACCGGGACATCCGCGCGGCGCCGCCGGAACCGGCCGCCGCCCTCCCATTGCCGGTCGGGCTCAGGCGAGCGCGGCCAGCGGGTCGTCGAGCACCGGCTGCCAGGCCAGCTCGGCCGCGCCGACCAGGCTGTTGTGATCGAGGGTGCACGGCAGGATCGGCACGCTGCCGCTGCGCCCCCACAGGCTCCGGTCGGCGACGACGGCGCGCAGTCGCTCCGGGTCCGCGTCGAGCAGCGCGCGGTGCAGACCGCCGAGAATGATGCGGTCCGGGTTGAGGATGTTGACCAGCCCCGCCAGTCCGAGGCCGAGCCGGTCGATCAGCTCCTCGGCCGCGCCCCGTACCGCGGCGTCCCCGTACTCCGTGCGCAGCAGATCGCTCGCCTGCTTGAGGAGGGACTCCTCGGGGCCGGGCTCGCGGCGGGCGGCGATCAGGAAGGCGAGCGGGTCGGTCTCGACGTCGAGGCAGCCGCGCCCGCCGCAGTGGCAGGGGCGCCCTTCGGGGTTGACGGTGAGGTGGCCGACCTCCAGGGCCAGTCCCGAACTGCCGGTGTGCAGACGGCCGTCGAGGACGAGCGCGCCGCCGACGCCGCGATGCCCCGTGGCCACGCAGAGCAGATGCTGGGCACCGCGGCCTGCGCCGTGCCGGTGCTCGGCGAGTGCGGCGAGGTTGACGTCGTTGCCGGTGAACGCGGGGCCCGGGATGCCCGCTTCGCGTACGCAGGTGGCGAAGATCTCACGCACCTGGGCGCCTGCCGGCCAGGCGATGTGCAGCGGATTGAGGGCGGTTCCCTCCGGTTCGGCCACGGCGGAGGGGACGGCGAGGCCCGCGCCGACACAGCGCAACCCGGTGTCGCGCAGCAACCGGGCGCATGCGTCGACGACTTCGCCCACGACCTGTGCCGGGTCCGATGTGACCGTGACGCAGCCCGGGTCGGTGGCGACGAGCCGCCCGCCGAGACCCACCAGTGCGGCACGGAACCCATCGGCGTGCACCTGCGCGGCGATGGCGACCGGGCCCGACTCCCGGATGGCCAGCCGGTGGGAGGGGCGGCCCTGCGAGCCCGCCGCGGAGCCGGGGCTGGAGTCGACGCGGATGAGGCCGAGCGCCTCCAGTTCCGCGGCGACCGCACCCGCGGTCGCGCGAGTGACGCCGAGCTCCGAGGTGAGCACGGCGCGAGTGGGCGCGCGTCCGGTGTGGACCAGCTCCAGCGCAGGTCCGAGCGCGCTCCGGCCTCTGTCCAACTTCGTCCGGGTGGTGGTCGCCTTGCCGTTCATGGGGGCGAGTCTCCCATGATCCGGAGCCTCCGCCGACGCTTCGGTGACGTACCCGCGCCCGCTCCCGGCCTTGAAGGCGCCTCGCCGCAGGCTGCGGCCGGTCCGGGGCCGCCCGCCGTCTTGCGTCCGTTGCCAGGGGGCCCCTATGCTGACTTTGTGCCGCAACTAAACAAACTGCGGACGGCCCTACCGGGGGGAACTGGCGGAGACACCGCCCCACCCGTGTCGGCCCGCCTCCGTACCGCGCTGACCGTGTTCTTCGCCCTTGACGGTTTTCTCTTCGCCGGCTGGGTGGTCCGCATCCCGGCCATCAAGCACCAGACCGGCGCCTCGGCCTCCGCCCTCGGCCTCGCCCTCCTCGGTGTCTCCACCGGAGCCGTCATCACCATGATGCTGGCGGGGGGCCTCTGCCGGCGGTTCGGCAGCCATCCCGTGACCGTGGTCTGCGGCGTGCTCCTCTCCCTCGCCATCGCCCTGCCGGCACAGACACATTCGGCGCTCTCGCTCGGGCTGGTACTCCTGGTCTTCGGCGCCGCGTACGGCGCGATGAACGTGGCGATGAACAGCGCCGCGGTCGACCTCGTCGCCCGTCTGCGACGCCCCGTGATGCCCAGCTTCCACGCCGCGTTCAGCCTCGGCGGCATGCTCGGCGCCGGGGTCGGCGCGCTGGTGGCCGGCGGCCTCTCCCCCGCCGCTCACCTCGCCGTGCTCACCGGCGTCGGACTGCTCGTCACCGCCCTCGCGGGACCGGTCCTGCTGCGACACCCGGCCCCCCGGACGGTGGCCGCGACGGGTACCGCCGGGCAGCCGCGCCGCATGACGGGACGCACCCGCAACGTGGTGCTGATGTTCGGCGTGATCGCGCTCTGCACCGCGTACGGCGAAGGGGCACTGGCCGACTGGAGCGCACTCCACCTCGAACAGGACCTGCACGCCCGTCCGGGCGTCGCCGCTGCCGGATACTCTCTCTTCGCCCTGGCCATGACTGCCGGTCGGCTCACCGGCACCGCACTCCTGGAGCGGCTCGGGCAGACCCGCACGCTCGTCACGGGTGGCATCGCCGGGGCGGCCGGCATGCTTCTCGGCTCGCTCGCCCCGACCACCTGGCTCGCCCTGCTCGGCTTCGCCGTCGCCGGTCTCGGCCTGGCCAACATCTTCCCCGTCGCCGTGGGCAGGGCCGGAGAGCTGGCCGGTTCGAGCGGAGTGGCCGCCGCGTCGACGATCGGTTACGGCGGGATGCTGCTGGGGCCGCCCGCGATCGGATTCCTGGCCGACTGGGTCTCGCTGCCCGCGGCGCTCACGACGGTGGCGGTGCTGGCAGGGGCGGCGGCGACGCTGGGGTACGCCGCGCGCCGTGCGGTGACCAACAGCTGAGCGGCGTATCCACCCGGAACGCTCGGCGCCCCGCGTACCGATGCCCGGTTGAGCAGACGTTGCCGGGCGGGCCCCTCTCCCCCGGACGCACGACGGAGGTATCGACCGTCGACGGGGAGCAGATCATGGACAAGCGGTCACGGACAAGCTGCACCCGCGCGGGCTCGGACGCCCCCGAACCGGGCCTGTCCGTCCTGTTCGCGCTCGTCGCGTCGGTCTCCGCTGCAGACGCTCGCCATCGGCCGGTCCGTACGGCTGGTACGCGGCGACGGACGCTCCCGCTCCGCTCGCCCCCCGGGGCGAGCGGAGCCGCTGGCATGATCTCCGCCATGGAAACCATGGAGATCACGGACCACATCAAGTCCCTGGCCGAGGCGGGTCATCTGCTGGCCGCCGCGGCGGAGCAGGCGGGGCCCGGCGCACCGGTGCCGACGTGCCCGGGCTGGCAGGTACGCAGTCTGCTCCGGCACACCGGCATGGTGCACCGCTGGGCGGCCACGTACGTCACCGAGGGGCACACCTCGTACCGTCCCGACGGCGGAGAACCCGACCTCGACGGCGGCGCGCTGCTCGACTGGTTCCGTGAAGGGCACGGCGGACTGGTGGACGCTCTGGCCCACGCCCCTGCCGACCTGGAGTGCTGGACGTTCATGCCCGCGCCCTCACCGCTGGCGTTCTGGGCACGGCGGCAGGCGCACGAGACGACGATCCACCGGGTGGACGCCGAGTCCGCACGCGGCGGTCCGCTGTCACCGGTGACAGCCGTCCGCGCGCTGGACGGGATCGGTGAACTGCTTCTCGGGTTCCACGCGCGACCGAAGAGCAGGGTGCGCACCCAGGAGCCCCGCACACTGCGCATACGCGCGACGGACACGGACACGGCGTGGACCGTGCGGCTGTCGCCGGAGCCACCCCGCGCCGCGCGCACGTACGGCTGCGAAGTCGGGGGTGTGGACTGCGAGTTGAGCGGAACGGCCGAGGAGCTCTACCTCACGCTCTGGAACCGGCTGCCGGTCACGGCGGTCACCGTGACGGGCGACCCGGGGCTCGCGACCCTGTGGTGCGAGAACTCCGGGGTCACCTGGTCCTGACCGACGTACCGGACCAAGGGCGGGCCGTTCCTGCGGCGGTCCGCGCCGGACTCGGACGGTCCGGACTCGGACGGTCCGGACTCGGGCGGTCCGGACTCGGGCGGTCCGGACTCAGGCGGTCGCGCCGTTCAGCATCCGCGCAAGCACCGAGCGCTGCAACGGCTTCACCTCGGCGTGGCGCGCCCGGCCCTTCGCCGTCAGCTCGACCCGGACGCCCCGCCGGTCCTCACTGCACATCCCGCGGCAGACGAGTTCGTCCTTCTCCAGCCGCGCGATCAGGCGGGACAGCGCACTCTGGCTGAGATGGACGCGGGAGGCCAGCTCCTGTACGCGACAGGCCGCGCCACCGTCCTCCGACGCGCCTTCCGCGAGGATGTCGAGCACCTCGAAATCACTGGCGCCGAGTCCGTGCCGATGCAGCTCACGATCGAGCTCGCACAAGGTCCTGGCGTGCAGCGCAAGAATGTCCCGCCACTCGTCGACGAGCACCTGCTCGGGCTTGTTCGCTGCCATGCCCGCACGTTAGCAGAGATGGACGGGTTTGTTGCATCGGAATTAAATGCATCTGCATTCAATGCATGTGCATGTACTGTGCCGCTCATGACCACTCCGCTCAGCGTCCCCGATTCCCATGAGCGCTGGAGCCCACGCCTGTGGGGCACCCTGCTCGTACTCTGCGCCGCGATGTTCCTGGACGCGCTCGACGTCTCCATGGTCGGCGTCGCGCTCCCCTCCATCGCCGACGATCTCGATCTGACCACCTCGGCCCTGCAATGGATCGTCAGCGGCTACATCCTCGGCTACGGCGGGCTGCTCCTCCTGGGCGGCCGCGCGGCCGATCTGCTGGGCAGGCGCCGGGTCTTCCTGATCGCCCTCGGTGTCTTCGCTCTCGCCTCGCTGCTCGGCGGATTCGTCGACTCCGGACCACTTCTGATCGCCAGCCGCTTCATCAAGGGGCTGAGCGCCGCGTTCACCGCACCGGCCGGGCTCTCGATCATCACCACGACGTTCAAGGAGGGTCCGCAGCGCAACCGCGCCCTGTCGATCTACACCACCTGCGCGGCCACCGGCTTCTCCATGGGCCTGGTGCTGTCCGGCCTGCTCACTCAGCTGTCCTGGCGCTGGACCATGCTGCTGCCCGCCCCCATCGCGCTGATCGCCCTGGTCGTCGGGGTCAGGCTGATCCCGCACAGCGACCGCGAGGACAGCCGCCGAGGCTACGACCTGCCGGGCGCGGTCACCGGCACGGCCGCCATGCTCCTACTGGTGTACACCGTCGTGCAGGCGCCGGAAGCCGGCTGGGCGTCCGCCCGCTCCCTGCTCTCCTTCCTCGCCGTCGCCGTACTGCTCACGGTCTTCGTCATCGTCGAACGGCGCAGCGTGAGCCCGCTGATCCGGCTCGGTGTGCTGCGTTCCGGCAGCCAGGTCAGGGCGCAGCTCGGTGCCGCGGCGTTCTTCGGCAGCTACGTCGGCTTCCAGTTCCTGGTCACCCAGTACATGCAGTCGCTGCTCGGCTGGTCCGCGCTGCAGACGGCGCTCGCGTTCCTGCCCGCCGGCGCCCTGGTCGCGCTGTCCTCGACGAGGATCGGCGATGTGGTGGACCGGTTCGGTACACCACGCGTGATCGCCGCCGGCTTCACCTTCCTCGTCGTCGGCTACGCGCTCTTCCTGCGGATCACACTCACCCCGTCGTACGCGGCGGTCATCCTGCCCTCCATGCTGCTGCTCGGCGCCGCCTGCGCACTGACCTTCCCCTCGCTCAACATCCAGGCCACCAACGGTGTGCACGACGACGAGCAGGGCATGGTCTCCGGCCTGCTGAACACCTCGGTCCAGGTGGGCGGGGCCATCTTCCTGGCCGTCGTCACCGCGGTGATCACGGCGCACGGCAGCGGTGACGGCTCCCCGCAGGCGGTGCTCGACAGCTACCGTCCCGGCCTGCTGGTGGTGACGGTGATCGCGTTCCTCGGACTGCTGATCACCCTCACCGGGCTGCGCCGCAACCGTCCCGTGCAGCACACCGTGCTGGTCGCGTCCTCCGCGGGCGACCGGGCGGTCGCGGAGGCTACGGCTACGGCTACGGCTACGGCTACGGAGAGGGTGCCGGTACGGGAATGACCGTCGGGGTGCGGTGCCCGATGAACGACGGTCCGCGCCCGCCCCACCACCGGCCGGCGAGAAGGTGAACGGGGGTCGTGGACGGCGAGGTGTCCTTGCCCGCCGCCCACGACCCCCGCCAGACTTCGGACATGGGACGGAGAAGCCAGGAGGACCGGGACGCGATGACCGTCGAGATCGGCTTCGCCCTGGCGACCGGAGTTCTCCTGGCCGCCACCGCGTTCGTCTGCGTCGGTGCCACCACCCTGTACCTCGATCTGCCGCGTGCGGCGGAGCGAGTGGTGCTCCTGGGGGGAGCCGTCGTCGCAGCCACGGTCTTCGTCGCCCGCCTCGTCGACGTGCTGTGGGGTTTTCCCCGCGGCGTGACCGGTCGCCCGGACGCCCAACACCGCACCCGGGCTGCGGATCAGCCGAGCCAGCCGGGCCGTACCAGCCCCGACTCATAGGCGAGTACCACCAGTTGAGCCCGGTCGCGGGCGCCGAGCTTCACCATGGCGCGGCTGACGTGAGTCTTGGCGGTGAGCGGACTGACGACCAGCCGGCGGGCGATCTCCTCGTTGGAGAGGCCTATGCCGACCAACGCCATCACCTCCCTCTCACGTTCGGTGAGCCGGCTCAGTCCGGCCGCGGCCGCGGGCTCCTTGGAACGGGCCGCGAACTCGGAGATCAGCCGGCGCGTCACCCCGGGCGAGAGCAGGGCGTCCCCGCCCGTCACGGCCCGCACCGCGCGCAGCAGTTCCTCCGGTTCGGTGTCCTTGACCAGGAAGCCGGAGGCGCCGGAGCGGATCGCCTCGAAAACGTACTCGTCGAGCTCGAAGGTGGTGAGCATGACCACCTTGACGTCGGTCAGCTCCGGGTCCCCGGTGATGGCACGAGTCGCGGCCAGGCCGTCGAGCAGCGGCATGCGGATGTCCATCAGTACGGTGTCCGGGCGCAGTTCGCGCACCAGCCGTACGGCTTCCGCGCCGTCGGCGGCCTCGCCCGCCACCTCGATGTCGGGTTGGGCGTCCAGCAGGGCGCGGAATCCTGCCCGGACCAACAGCTGGTCATCGGCGAGCAGTACGCGGATCACGGTCTCTCCTCGTTCGTGTTCTGCGCATTCTCCACGGTCGGCGCCGAGTGCAGCGGAAGGCCGGCCACCACCCGGAAACCGCCGTCGGGACGCGGTCCCGCCTCGATCGAGCCGCCCAGAGCGGCAGCCCGCTCCCGCATGCCGGCCAGTCCGTTGCCACTGCCGCCGGCCTCGCCGCCGGTGGCGGGTCCGTCATCGTCCACGAGGAGCCGCAGACCCTCGGCACGACAACCGATCCGGACCCGTGCGGTACGCGAGCCGGAGTGCCGCACCACGTTCGTCAGCGCCTCCTGAACGATCCGGAAGGCGGCCAGATCCGTACCGGGCGGGATCGAGCCACGCGCGCCGTCCGTCTCCACCGTGACGGTCAGTCCGGCGCTCGCCGCCTGGTCGACGAGCTCGGGCAGCCGGTCGAGACCTGGGGCCGGGGCCCTGGGGGCGTCGCCCGGGGCACGGAGCGTGTCGAGGACCTGGCGGACCTCGCCGAGCGCCTCCTTGCTGGCCGCCTTGATCGTGGTGAGGGCAGTGCGCGCCTGCTCGGGGTCCGAGTCGAGCAACGCGAGGCCGACCCCTGCCTGGACATTGATGACCGAGATGCTGTGCGCGAGCACATCATGGAGCTCCCGGGCGATCCGGAGCCTCTCCTCGTCGGCCCGCCGCCTCTCCGCGGCGTCCCGCTCGGCCCGCTGTGCAGCCCACTGCTCGCGGCGTACGCGTGCGAACTCCGCTGCCGCAAGGATCGCCACCACCCAGGCGGCGATCACCAGCTCCTGCCCCCAGGGCGCGGCCGAGTCGCTGCCCGGCGGGAGCCGGCGGTAGAGCCAGTGCGCCACCAGCAGATGCCCCACCCACACCATCGCCACGGCCACCCAGGCGGCCCGCCGGTGCCCCGCGACGATCGCGCTGAAGCAGCCGACGGCCACGGCGAGGAAGACCGGACCGTACGGATAGCCGGCAGCCAGATAGATCATGGCCGCGGCCGAACTGACGAAGACCGTCAGGACAGGGCGGCGATGACGCAGCAACAGGACGGCAACCGCGACCAGGAGCAGTACCCGGGCGAAGACGTCCAGCGGCACGCGCTCACCGAGCTGGCCGCGTGCCGCGACGGACGAACCGATCATGACGACCGCGCCGACCAGCACGGTGGACCGCCAGGGCAGCCGGGCGGCGGACCGTCCACGCGTCACCGCCTGCCGGCGCCGCGGATCGTCGCGGCTCCCGGGTCCGCCGCCCCTTCCGAACCACCGGGACCCGTCGGTCCTCGCGTGCGCCCAGCGCCGCCGCGGCGGTCGGCCCTGCTCCCAGGGGGGACCGCTTCCTTCTGAGCGCTGCTCTTCCATACCGGCAACGCTAGACCGCAGGCCACGGCGGCGGCGTCAGCCCGGCGTGGTGATCGGGCCTACTCCCCGCGGAGTACGCCGTCGGAGCGGACGGCAGGCCGGGGCAGGCGTGAGGCGGCGCGCGAGATGGGGTCCCGCAGCCCTCGAACCTCCGCTGACCCATCGCTGCCACGGGACCACCCGGCCTGCGCCGGTCTTCCGGTCGACGATCCGGTGGGCCCCGCTCGGGGCGATGACTACGGCGTGCCGGGCAGCCGGACCGTGACGAGGAGGCCGCCGGCGGGGCGGGGGGCGAGGTCGAGGGTCCCGTCGTGGGCGCGGACGATGCTGTGCACGATGGCCAGGCCGAGGCCGACGCCGGCGTGCTCGTCGGTGCGTACGCGTTCCGTCCCGCGCCGGAAGGGTTCGGTCAGGGTCGGTACCAGTACCGGTGGGAGCCGACGGCCCGTGTTCTCGACCCGCAGCACGCTCGTGTCGCGGTGCGCCTCGGTGTGGACCGTCACGGTGCCGCCGGCGGGGAGGTTGTGGACAATGGCGTTCTGGACGAGGTTCGTCACCATCCGCAGCAGGAGCTCCGCGGATCCTCCGGCCCGAGCCGCCCCGCCGGTGACGTCGAGCGTGATCCGGCGCTGCTCGGCGAGGTGAAGCAGCGTTTCGGCGGCTTCCTCGGCGAGCAGGGAGAGGTCGACGCTCTCGCGGGTGAAGTTTCCGCGGTCGCCGCGGCTGAGCAGTAGAAGGGCCTCGGTGAGGTCGATCGCCCGCGTGTTGACAGCATGCAGGCGTTCGATGAGTTCGCCCCGGTCCGCCGTCGGGTCCTTGCGGGCGACGTCGAGGAGCGTCCGCGAGATGGCCAGCGGGGTCCGCAGTTCGTGGGAGGCGTTCGCGGCGAACCTCTGCTGCTCGGCGACGTGGGACTCGAGTTGTTCGAGCATCGAGTCGAACGCGTCGGAGAGTTCACGGAATTCGTCCTGGCGGCCCTTCATGCGGATCCGGTGGGACAGCGACCCGTTCCCGGCCATACGTGCCGCATCCGCGATCTGTGTGAGTGGTGCGAGCATCCGGCCGGCGAGGATCCATCCTCCCAGGAGGCCGAACACGAGCAGGAAGACCATCGCCACGGCCGCGGCGGGGGCGAAGGTGTGCACAAGGAGGTAGCGGTTGGGCGAGATCCCGAGAAGGCCCTTGGGGGTGTCGGGCACGTAGCGCAGCAGGAACATCCACACCACGGTCAGCAGCAGAGCGCCGGCGACGGCGAGGAACCCGGCGTAGCTGAGGGCGAGTTTCAGTCGGGCGCTGAGCCCTGGGCGTCTATGCATACGTACTGCCGGGGGTGGTGCTGTCCGTACCGGTGTCGATCCGGTAGCCGACGCCGGGCACCGTGACGATGATCCATGGTTCGCCGAGCCGTTTGCGCAGCGCCGAGACGGTGATGCGCACGGCGTTGGTGAGGGGGTCGGCGTTCTCGTCCCAGGCCCGTTCCAGCAGCTCCTCGGCGCTGACGACCCCGCCCTCGGCGGTGACGAGGACTTCCAGCACGGCGAACTGTTTGCGGGTGAGCGCGACGTAGTGTCCGTCGCGGAAGACCTCCCGGCGGAAGGGGTCGAGCCGCAGGCCCGCGATCTCGCGGACCGGGGGCCGGGCATACGCGCGTCTGCGGTCGAGCGCCCTCAGCCGCAGGACGAGCTCCCGCAGTTCGAACGGTTTGGTCAGGTAGTCGTCGGCGCCGAGCCCGAACCCGGAAGCCTTGTCGTCGATCCGGTCGGCGGCGGTGAGCATGAGGATCGGGATGCCGCTGCCGGAGGCGACGATGCGCCGGGCGACCTCGTCGCCGGAGGGGCCGGGGATGTCACGGTCGAGGACCGCGAGGTCGTAGGAGTTGACGCCGAGCAGTTCCAGGGCGGAGTCACCGTCGCCTGCGACGTCGGCGGCGATCGCCTCCAGCCGCAGACCGGCACGGACGGCTTCGGCCAGGTAGGGCTCGTCCTCCACGATCAGTACACGCATGACCGAAGCCTAGGACCGACCGGCAATGGGAGGGTCCGGTGCGTGCAGCTGCAAGGCGGAGGGCCGAACCATGGCGGAGCCATGGTGAGTGACGACAACGCCGCGGGTGTGCATGCCGGCCCCCATGACGCCGCCCTCCCATTGCCGGTCGGGCCAAGCAGCGCACCATGTCGCCGACGTATCCAAGGACGTGCGCGCACCGGAGACGCGACTCAGCCTGCCGGCGCGGGCGCCGGCGCGGGCGCCGGCGCGGGGCGGGGCTGGTCCGACGGCGCTTGTGCCGTGGTGCGCCACCAGCGGCGCGACGCCAGCGCGGCCAGCACGGCGCCGGCCGTGTTGACCAGTACGTCGTCCACGGAGGACACCCGGTCCAGCCGCAGGACGTACTGTGCGGTTTCGACCAGGATCGAGCAGCCTGCCCCGAGTGCCAGGATCCGCGGCACGGACGCCTGCGCCGCGAACCGCATCGGGGCGAAGAACCCCAGCGCCGCGAAGACCAGCAGGTTGCCGACGATCCCGAGCGGCCCCATCGTGACCAGGTCCCGCAGCGGTACCAGGCTCACCCGGCCGGGGACGGTGCCGGCCCCGGCGCCCGGCATCATGGTCAGCCACAGGAACGGCACCGTCCCATGGACCATGCCCACCTCGGCCAGCGACATCCGCCACGCCGATGTCACGCCGGCGGAACGCCGACCGCGCGCCAGAGCCCACACCACCAGCGCGACCAAGGGCAGCGCGACCAACGTCATGAGCACCACACCGTTGAACGTGTCGAAGCAGCCGTGCCACCGCCCGGCCATGCACCTCGGAGCGGACATCATGAGCGGCCGCCGCACGACGAACGCGGCGCTCGCCGTGCCGAGGACCGCCAGGCCGAGGAGCACGATCCTGCGCGTGCGGCGGGGCGGTGCCGACAGGGATGCGTCGTGGTTCATGCCCCCATTGGAGACGGAGGGCCGTTGCGGTGGCATATGCGATTTTCGATACGCCCGCGATACACGGAATCCCCGGCATCGAGGAACTGGCTGAGACCGAACGCGGTGAGACGGTCCCGCCACCCGGGATCGCGCCGGCCCAGCCACTACAGGTCCTGGACGACTCGTCCGTGGACAGCGTCCACGAGTCAGGATCCGGCGTCGCCGCCCGTACCCGTGGCCGTGCCCGCGCGTCCCGCCGGGCCGCCGAGCAGTCCGACGTTGCGGGCCAGGTCGGCGGCCGCCTGCCGGAAGAAGATCTCCCTTGCCTCGACGACCCGGTTGAACTGTCCGAACACCTCGAAAGAGATCAGACCCACGAGCTGGGACCACGCGGCCACGAGGGGGGCCACGACCGCAGGAGGGAGGCCGGGTGCGATGTCCGAGGCCATCCGTTCGGCCTCCGGGCGCAGTTCGGCCGCGAGCGGCGGCACGGCGAGACCGGCCGTGCGGTGGGCATCCTCGACGACCGCGACGAAAACCAGGCCGACGCGGGAGGCGGGACCGACGGTTGTCTGCGGCGCCGTGTATCCGGGTACGGGCGAGCCGTAGATCAGGGCGTACTCGTGCGGGTGGGCGAGGGCCCAGCCGCGCACGGCGCAGGCGACCGCGAGCCAGCGGGTGAGATGAGGTGGGGTTCCGGACGGGTCGGCGGACAGGGCGGCGGACGTGGTCCGGTCGGCGGTCTCGGCAGCCTCGCCCACGGCGTCGTAGGCGTCGACGATCAACGCGGTCAGCAGCTCGTCCCGGCTGGGGAAATAGCGGTACAGCGCGGACGAGACCATGCCCAGTTCCCGTGCGACGGCACGCAGGGAGAGTTTCGCGGCGCCGTCGGCCGCGAGCTGCCTTCTCGCCTCGTCCTTGATGGCCGCCGTGACTTCGATACGGGCCCGTTCTCTGGCTCCCCGGATGGTGCTCATGGCCCGCAGTCTGCCACGAATCCGGAGCACCGGCCAACAACAAGAGCAGTGCTCTTGCTTTCGAGCACCGCTTTCATGCACACTGATCTCAAGCGAGAGCAGTGCTCACACAACTGGGGGAACTCCAATGTCCGCGCACGTTCAGAAGCCCGGCTGGTTCACGGTCAACGTCCTCAACCGCAGCGTCGCCTGGATCACCCGGCGCGGTATCAGCGTGTGGGGGTCGCGCGTCCTGGCGGTCCGCGGCCGCAAGACCGGCGAATGGCGCCGCACCCCCGTCAACCTCTTGACGGTGGACGGGCAGCAGTACCTCGTAGCACCCCGCGGCCATGTCCAGTGGACGCACAACATGCGTGCCGCGGGCGGCGGTGAACTCCATCTCGGCAAGAAGACCGAAGCCTTCACCGCCGTCGAGGTCCCCGACGACGAGAAGCCCGAGCTGCTCCGCGCCTACCTCAAGCGTTGGAAGGCGGAGGTCGGCGTCTTCTTCGGCGGTGTCGGCCCGGACTCCTCCGTCGAGGAACTGCGCCGCATCGCCCCCGACCACCCGGTCTTCCGGATCGTGACCGAGGCCTGACGGGTCGACACGACACAGGCCGGGCGGGGCCGGCCCGGCTCCCGCACGGGGGCGCGCCCCCGTGCGACCACCGAGGAGGGATTGCCCCCATGGACGATGCCACCTCCCCCGCGCTGCCCGCCAACCAGCTCCACCGACTGCGATCCAGCCCGATCCGGTGCTCTGTCCGGAGGTGGCCGCCGCCGGCGGAGATCTGGTGTCAGCTCTGCAGTGTGCCGCCGACCGCACCCGACCCCGCTGGGGGCCCGCGTCGGCCGAGTACGGCCGCATCGACAAAGCCATGCACCTGCTCGCCCTGGTCGATGACACCTACCGACGCCTGATGAACCGGCAGCTCACCGTGCAGGAATCCCGCCACCGCCTCGCCCGCGCGATCTGACACGGCGTCCGCGGCCAGATCCGCCAGGCGTACGGGGAGGGCCAGGAGGACCAGCTCGCCGCGCTCGGCCTGGTCCTCAACGCCGTGGTCCTGTGGAACACCCGCTACCTGGTGTGGGATCTCAAGTTCGGCTGCACAATCTCGCCGCCCGCTTCATATCGACTGCCCTCTCCGTGTTCCTCGACGAACTCGCCCACCGCACACGGCACATCGA
This sequence comes from Streptomyces sp. NPDC058231, assembly GCF_042882275.1. Taxonomy (NCBI): domain Bacteria; kingdom Bacillati; phylum Actinomycetota; class Actinomycetes; order Kitasatosporales; family Streptomycetaceae; genus Streptomyces; species Streptomyces sp. NPDC058231. The sequence continues at coordinate 17,588 of NZ_JBHVWN010000077.1, forward strand.
ACTGGCCGGCGCGCCCCGCCGCGACACCTCCCACCGTGTCAGGGGCCAAGCCTCCCTGCCCCTCTCACTCTCCGCGCGCGGATCCGTGGGTTAGCCTGCGCGCATGCGCGGACAGTTCACCGGGTGGCCGGAGCAGGCCATGGACGTGTTGTGGCAGCTCCAGGGCGAACCGACCCACGCGACCCGCGAGCGCTACCGCGCGGACCGCGAACGCCTGGTCCGGCAGCCGATGATCGCCCTGCTCAACGAGGTCGCGGACACCGACCCCCGGTACGAGGACTTCTCCGTCTGGCACTACCGCACCGACTCCTGGTGGTGGCAGCACCAGGGCGCGGTGATCCGGCTCGGCCGCAAGATCGAGATCGGTCTCCGGTTCTCCCTGGACGGCCTGCGGATCCAGGGCGCCTGGTGGTACCCCGATCCCGGCCAGGTGGACATGTTCCGCAAAGCCGTGGCCTCCGAAGGGAGCGGCCGCGAACTGTCCGCCATCGTCGAGGACGTGCGGAAGAAGGGCTACGACATCTCCGGGGACGTGATGAAACGCCCCCCGCGCGGCTATCCGACAGACCACTCCCGTACGAACCTGCTGCGCCACCGTTCTCTGATCGCCGCCCGTCCCCTCGGCTGCGAGGAGTGGCTGCACACCCCCGAGGCGGTCGACCGAGTCCTCTTGGCCGCCGCTGACCTGGACGCCCTGCTGATGTGGCTGGTCCGCCACGTGAAGCGCACTGCCTGACGTCACGAGGGCCCCGCGCGGCACGGGAGGAACCAAACCCGTGCCATCGGCCCCCGCGCTCCGAAGGTGACGCGCACCTTCAGCGCCGACCGGTGGTCCAGCGCCCGATGGCCGTCCGGCACCTCGGCCAGGGAGACGGCATGGTCGAAGACGGGCCCCGGATCAAGGACGCCGGAGAGCACATCCGGCAGGAGCCCGCACAACCGACCGCACCGCCGTCCTGGGTGACAGCGGGCCGTGAGACACCGCAGGTCAGCGGTCGGCCCGTCCGGAGCGGCCTCGGTAAACCCGGCGGGATGCACCGAGAGCTGAGACAACCGCAGATGAAGCAGCGTGAGACACCGCGAGAAGTCGCAGGTCACAGCCTCGACGTATGCAACGAAGCGCGAGACCCTACATCCTTGTCGGGTCTCGCGGCTGATGTCGTAATCTCGCGGGCCGTGTCGTACCGATGTCGTATACGACATCACCGTGAGACTGGCGCGTGGATGCTGCTGCTCAGCGCCTCGTCTCGTACCTGGTCAGGACCACGCCGCCGGGAAACGTCCGCGTCTCCACCAGGTTCAGGTTCACCCAGCTGTCCAGCGCGGTGAAGAACGGCGTGCCGCTGCCCACCAGGACCGGATGGGCGGCGATCGCGTACTCGTCGATCAGCCCGGCGCGCATGGCCGCCCCGGCGAGGGTTGCGCCGCCGATGTTCATCGGGCCGCCGTCCTCGGCCTTGAGCCGGGTGATCTCGGCGATCGCGTCGCCGGTGACCAGGCGGGTGTTCCAGTCGACCTTGTCGATCGTCGAGGAGAACACCACCTTCGGCGTGTCGCGCCAGTTCCGCGCGAACTCGATCTCCGCCGGGGTGGCGTTGGGCTGCTGGTCGCCGGTCGGCCAGTAGGAGCTCATCGTCTCCCACAGCTTGCGCCCATACAGCGACAGGCCACTCGCCTGCTCGTGGTCGAGCCACCACTGGAACAGCTCGTCGCTCGGCGGTCCGCTCCAGTCGATGTCGTCGCCGGCCGTGGCGATGTAGCCGTCCAGGGTCAGGTTCATGCCGTAGATCAGTTTCCGCATGGCTCAGCCTTCCGTCCGTGGGCGTCCGGCGTATAGACCAGCTCGGCGCGGGAAACTCATCGGTGCGCGATCTGGACTGGCCGGCAGCCCTCGTGCTCGGGGCTCAGCGTGGTGTACTCGGCCGACACGGGCAAGCCGCCTGATCTCGACCTCGCCCTCGCCGTCGCCCTCGCCCTCGCCCTCGCCCTCGCCCTCGCGAGGAAATGCCATCGATTTGAGACTGATCATGGGTGACAAGGCCGTGAGACAGCCAAGAACGCCCAGGCCGCGCAAGATCGACATGTCACGAGCGGCGAGACCCTACACCTGGACGCCGCCGTTGCCCGGCTCCGTGCCGAGGGCCACGACATCAACGACGAAGACGTCGTCCGCCTCTCCCCGCTCAAGGACCGGCACATCGACTTCCTGGGCCGCTACCTGTTCGACATCAATGTCAGCGGCCCCGGGCAGGGTCTGCGCCCCTTCCGGGACCCGGACGCCGCCCGCGCCGAGGACGACGAGGATTGACGGTCGGCACACCCGACCGGCCCGGCCACTCGTCGCGCCTCGTGGGGGCCTGCCACCCGACCTGTTGTGACGCCTTCGCGGCAGGGCATCACACCAGGTCAGGTGAACTCTCCTGGGCGGGATCCTTGGATGCCGGGTGATCTGGACCGCCGACCGGGGCGGCGGCACGCAGCGCCGCTTCGACCCGGCGGTTGCTGGTCATGGATGCCGTGACGGCCGTCATCGCCAGGAGGAGGACGGCGGCGGCGTAGAGCGGGGTGCGGATGTCGTAGGTGGTGGCCAGCCAGCCGCCGAGGAAGGCCCCGACGGGGGCGGCGCACATGGCCAGCATGCGGGAGGTGGAGGCGACCCGGCCCATGAGGTGGGCGGGGACTATCGCCTGCCGGAGGGAGGGCGCGAGCACCATCGTGGCGCCCATGCCCGCCCCGCAGACGGCGAGCGCCAGCCCGGCCGCGTACGGGTTCGGGGCAGCGGCCAGGCCCAGGATGGCAAGCCCTTCGACGGCGGCTGTGCAGGTCAGTGCGGTGCCGGTGCCGAGTCGTCGGCCAAGGTGGGAGGCGATGCCTGCGCCGAGCAGGCCGCCGGTGGCCTCCGCTGTGAGGAGCAGGCCGAAGCCGTAGGTGTCGATGCCGAGGCGGTCGTGGGCGAAGAGGGCGAGGACGGTCTCCACAGCGAGGAAGGCGATGTTCCCGACCGCCGGGCGGAGCGCGAGCCCGAGCAGCACCCGGTCCCGGAAGACGTACGAGGCCCCGGCCCGCGCCTGCCGAAGCAGCGACTCGCGGACCTCCGGCACGGGCCGGGGCATGGCGGGCAGCGTACGTACGAGCAGTGCGGAGAGCATGAACGACACCGCGTCGGTGAGCAGCGGAACCGCCCGCCCGAGCGCGAGCAGCGCACTGCCCGCAGGCGGCCCCGCGAAGCCGGACATGGCGGTCTGGGCGCCGCGCAAGCGGGAGTTGGCGCGCTCCAGGAGTGCGGGGTCTCGGCGGAGCAGATCCGGCAGATAGGCCGTGGCGGCCGTGTCGAAGAAGAGTCCACCGAGGCCGAGCAGGAAGGCGACGGCCGCGAGCAGCGGAATGCTCAGCACGTCGAGCACGGCCGCCGCCGCGGGTATCGCGAGCAGCACCGCACGTGCCGTGTCCGCGACCCACATCGTGCGCCGGCGGTCCCAGCGGTCCACCAGCGCACCGCCGAGGACCCCGAAGAGCAGCCACGGCAGCGTCCCGGCGGCCGTGACGACGGCGAGCGCCATCGGATCCCGCGTCAACGTCAACGCGAGCAGCGGCAGGGCGGCCTGCGTTACCCCGTCACCGAGCGAGGAGATCGTCTGCGCGGTCCACAGCCGTCCGAACCCGGTCGGCAACTTCCGAATGTCTGAGGTCACTTGGCGCCTCCCTCGGCCTGCTCGCGCGGTGCCGGGTGGAACAGTGCGAAGACGAGTGACGCGTCCGGCAGCGACGGATCGGACAGTTCCCGGTACTCGTCCGCCAGAGCCCGCAGCCGCGCCCCCAGTTGCGCGAACTGCTCCTCGGTGAGTCGCAGATGCGCCATCCCTACGTGCCGCTCATCCACCGGCGACGCCTCCAGGTCCGCCACCGCATGGCGCATCAGCACATCCGGCCCTCCCTCGCCCGGATCCGGCAGCGCGATCGCCCGCGCGGCCATCGCGTAGTACCGCTCGGTGACACCCCGCACCTTCCGCGTCCGTACCACCTTCACCAGGCCGGCCCGCTCCAGCAGCCGTACGTGATAGCTGGAACTCCCTTTCGCAAGGCCCACCCGCTCGGCGATCTGCGTGATCGTCGCGGGCTCGAAGCGGAGCACGGCCATGATCCGGTGACGCGTGAGATTGGAGACGGCGCGCAGCTGCTCGTCCGTGGTGACGTGAAACGTCTCGGGAAGATCATCGGTAGGCATGCAAGCAATGGTCAACGATTCTTGACCATTGCGCAAGGCATTTCACGCGAACTCCCGGAATCTGCCGTCCGGCACGTGCCGTCTCATTGGATCTAGCGCTGAGGTATGGCGCTGACCAGGCATGATGCGCTGTGTGGTGAGACGTGCCGATGTCGGTGTCTCGGCTTGTCGTGTCTGCCAGGCGCAATTGGAGAGCGGCGTCTCAGTTCATCGTGTCCGTGAGTCTGCGTTTCCGGCACTGGCTGCCGAGGGAAGCCGTCGGCGCTGACGGCTCCCCCCGTTGTTCTCAACTCTTGACGCGAGAGGGTGCCCGGTTGGTGGTCAGTCGGCGGGTTTCTCCCAGACCGAGACGTGTTGACGGCTCTCACTTGTGAAGGCTTCCCGTGTCCATCCGTCCCACCGCTCGCGCAGTCGCAGTCCGGCGAGCTGGGCCATCAGGTCGAGTTCCGACGGCCACACATACCGGAACGGAATGGATCTGTACTCGCCGCGGCCGTCGACGACCTCGATGTAGTTCGAAGTCGTCGCCTGGGTGGCGACGTCGTAGATGTCGAAGGCCCACCGCGTCGGGCTCACGTGGTAGGGCACGACGTTCTGCCCGGCTGGGAGCCTTCGCAGCTTGGGGATCAGGACCTCGATGACGAAACAGCCTCCGGGTTCCAGGTGAGCGGCGGCGTTGCGGAAACAGGCGACCTGCTCCGCCTGCGTCGTCAGATTCATGATCGTGTTGAAGAGCAGGTATGCGACGGAGAACGTCCCGTCCACTCTCGTCGTCGCGAAGTCGCCGACGGTGACGCCGATCGCGTCACCGCCTGGCTTGGCACGCATCCGGGCAATCATCGCTCGGGACAAGTCGGTGCCGTGGACCTGGACTCCGCGTTGTGCCAGTGGCAACGCGATGCGCCCTGTCCCGATGCCCAGTTCGAGGGCCCGGCCGCCATCGGCCAGGTCCGCCAGAAAGCCGACCGTCTCGTCGATGACGCCCGGCTTGAACATGTCCCCTGACGACTCGTCGTAGGCCGCCGCAACACGCTCTCCGAAGTAACCGTCCTGGTCGTCCATCGCTGGACCGTACTGGGGCAGCTCGTCGCGGCGCGCGTGAATTTCGCCGGTCATCACAGGTGCCCCGTCTCGTTTCGTCGTGGCGGGCTCGTTGCTTCGCCGGCGAGGCTGATGTGGCGGTAGATCGTGCCGCGCGAGACCTTGAATGTTCGAGCGAGCTGCTGGACGGATGCGCCTGTGCTGTGGAGCTGAAGGAGTTCGTCGACCTGGTGTTGTGTGAGTTTGGACTTGCGTCCGCCGGGGTTGCCGCGGGCGCGGGCGGCGGCCAGGCCGTCGTTGGTGGCGGCGAGCACGAACTCGCGGTGCAGGGTGGCGAAGGCGGACATCATGCCGAAGAAGTCGCGTCCTTCGAGGGTGTTCCTGTCGATGTTCTGCTCGACGGCCGCCGAGGCGGAGAAGCCCGGATGGTCTCGGCCGGAGGCACTTGGAGCCGATGCGCCGCCGGAGACCACTTGCCCGCACCGGTCGTCGCTGAGGCTCTCGGCTATCACCGGGTTACGTGATGATGAGGTTCTGGACGGAGTAGAAGAGCCGGTCGAGCCGGGTGACCGGCCAGGCAGCGGGTGCAGACGGGCTGGGTCGTCCACCCGGCGGTCACCACCCGGCTGGACCCCGCGGAGAACTTGCGACAGTTGAAGACGAGCCGACCGCAATCAGACCCGAGTCAAGGCAGCCGTTGACCGGACGCACCCTGGGTTGCACAAAACCGCTCGCGGTCGGCAGCCACCGGCGCGATGCTGTCACGATGCCTGCAGAGACCGCTTACCACGACGAAGTCGGCGACTACTTCGTAAAGAATGCCGACACCAGCCCCTACAACGCACACACCGATCGGCCGGCGATGCTCGCGCTGGCGGGGGATGTTGCCGGGCTGAAGATTCTCGATGTCGGCTGCGGGGCCGGTCACTACGCGGCCGAACTCCTGACGGGTGGTGCCGAGGTAGTCGGAATCGACGGCAGCGCAACTCTGCTGAGTCACGCGCGGGAGCGATTGGGTGACCGGGCCGAACTGCGCATGCACGACGCGGAGAAGCCGCTGGACTTCATCGACGACGCGTCGTTCGACGGAGTCGTGTGCGCATTGATGCTCCACCACATCGCCGATCGGCCGCGTCTCCTCGGCGACCTACGACGCGTCCTGCGTCCCGGAGGATGGCTGCTGGTCTCGACGACCCACCCGACGGCTGACTGGCGGAAATTCGGTGGCTCGTACTACGCCGAGGACTGGGTTGACCTCCCGCTCGCTGGGGGCCCGTTGGCAGTCCACTACCAGCGCATGCCGCTGGAAACGTTCCTGAACGAGCTGCTGGCCGCCGGATTCGTGCTTGAAAGGCTCATCGAGCCTCGCCCGACGCCCGGCCTGCGAGAACTCGACGAAACAGCCTACAACAAGCTCCACCAGGCTCCGTGCTTCCTTGCTGTCAGGCTTCTGCGGCCCTGACAGCACGCAACCCCTGCCCCCGGCGAACGCGCACAGTCACTGTTCCGTCTCCCAAGCGCCAGAACCGGCGACACTTGAATGCGCGAGCCCACCGGTATCACACCCCGAGGAGGGCCGGAGCCCCTCGCCCGCACAAAGGTCGGCCAGGACTTCACGGACCGGCCGGCGTCGCCTGCCGCGCCTCCGCGCGGCGGAGCAGCGTTCTCGCAGCGCACGCGACCGGACCGTTCCGGCAGATCGGCGACGGGGACACGTACCTGAAGCGCCCCGCGAGGCAGCCCGGTCAGAGTCTCAGGGGGTGCCCCGTATCCCTGGCGGACCGGCACGACATCGGCCGCGGTGCGCCGCGAGGCGCAGGAATGACCTCGCACCGGGCGAATCCGGGCTTTCCGGCGACACGGCGAGGCGGCGCCGCGGCTGCCGTCCCGCGTCCGCCTGGGATCACCGGGACAGCCCTCAGCGATCCATGGCCGACAAGGCCCGCTGCGCCAGCGGATGGGTGCGGACCAGCTCGGCCAGCGAGGTGGTCCCCCGGGTGATTCCGGCGAACGCCGTCCAGGCCGGGCGGAATCCGGTCAGCACCGCGTGCAGGATGCCGGGGCGGCGCTCGAACAGCTTCAGCATGCGGCGTCCGACGCCCATCTCGACGCCCAGCCCGGCCTTGATGGCGAAGGCGTAGTTGAGCGCCTGGCGACGGGCGTCCACCGCGTCGTGCGATTCCGCGATCCGGACCGCCCACTCACCGGCGAGCCGCCCGGAGCGCAGGGCGAACGAGATACCTTCTCGGGTCCACGGCTCCAGCAGGCCCGCCGCGTCGCCGCAGACGAGCACCCGTCCGCGGGACAACGGCGAGTCGTCGCTCCGGCAGCGCGTGAGATGCCCGGAGGAGATCTTCGGCTCGAAACCGGCAAGGCCGAGCCGGGCGACGAAGTCCTCCAGATACCGCTTGGTCCCCGCGCCGTCACCGCGCGCCGAGATCACACCGACGGTCAGGGTGTCGCCCTTCGGGAACACCCAGCCGTAACTCCCCGGCATCGGACCCCAGTCGATCAGTACCCGTCCGGCCCAGTCCTCAGCGACCGTGGCCGGGACCGGAATCTCGGCCTCCAGGCCGAGGTCCACCTGGTCGAGCTTCACCCCGACATGGGCCCCTATGCGTCCCGCGCTGCCGTCCGCGCCGACGACCGCACGGGCGAGGACGGTCTCGCCGCCGGAGAGCACCACGGCGACCGTACGCCGGTCCGGCACCGAGGCGCCGTGCTGCTCGACCCTGGTCACCGTCGCCCCGGTACGCAGTTCGGCGCCGGCCTTCTGCGCCTCCTCGACCAGGCCGGCGTCGAACTCGGGCCGGTTGATGAGGCCGAAGAGCATCCGCTTGGAGCGGCGGGTCCGCGCAAGCCTGCCGTTGAGCGAGAACGTCACCGCGTGGATCCGGTCCCGCAGCGGCAGTTCGAATCCGGGCGGCAGCGCATCGCGCGAGTACCCGATGATTCCGCCGCCGCAGGTCTTGTAGCGGGGCAGTTCCGCCTTCTCCAGCAGCAACACCCGCCGCCCGGCCACCGCCGCCGCGTATGCGGCGGAGGCTCCGGCCGGTCCGGCGCCGACTACGACGACATCCCACACGGACGACTCTTCTAGCTCACGTCCGGCGTCTGCGTTCTCGCTGCTCACGATGTGCTTCTGCTCCCGATCCCGACCAGTGGCCCAAGCTGCTCACGGCATCCTACGGCGCCTTGCGACCGGTCCCTGCTGTGGGAGGATCGGCCGTGCGTTCGTCATACATGCAATGCCGCACACTCGGCACCCATGCAGACGGATTCGTACACATAACGTCGCACCCACGAGGAGCGTGCCCATGACCGCCCATCCGATCTCCGAGACCGTCGCCTCACTGATGCCCCGTGCGAAGGCGGAGCTGACCGAGCTGGTGGCGTTCCAGTCGGTGGCGGATCCCGCGGTGTTCCCGAAGAGCGAGTGCGAGGCGGCCGCCGAATGGGTCGCCGACGCGCTGCGCGCCGAGAACTTCCAGGATGTCGCCCTGCTCGACACCCCCGACGGCACGCAGTCGGTCTACGGCTTCCTGCCGGGCCCGGCAGGCGCGCCGACCGTCCTGCTCTACGCGCACTACGACGTGCAGCCGCCGCTCGACGAGTCCGCGTGGCTCTCCCCGCCGTTCGAGCTGACAGAGCGCGACGGCCGCTGGTTCGGCCGCGGCGCGGCCGACTGCAAGGGCGGGTTCATCATGCATCTGCTCGCCCTGCGCGCGCTCAAGGCGAACGGCGGCGTCCCCGTCTCCGTGAAGGTGATCGCCGAGGGTTCGGAGGAGCAGGGCACCGGCGGACTGGAGCGTTACGCGGAGGCGCACCCGGAGCTGCTGACCGCCGACACCGTCGTCATCGGCGACACCGGCAACTTCCGGGTCGGTCTGCCGACGGTCACCGCGACGCTCCGCGGCATGACGATGCTGCGGGTCACGCTCGACACCCTCGAAGGGAACCTGCACTCGGGGCAGTTCGGCGGCGCCGCCCCGGACGCGCTCGCGGCGATGATCCAGCTGCTGGCGTCGCTGCGCGCCGCGGACGGCACCACGACGGTCGACGGTCTCACCCATGACGCCGAATGGGACGGCCTGCAGTACCCGGAGGCCGAGTTCCGCTCGGACGCGAAGGTACTCGACGGGGTGGAGCTGATCGGTACCGGCACGGTCGCCGACCGCATCTGGGCCCGGCCCGCCGTCACGGTCATCGGCATCGACTGCCCGCCGGTGGTCGGCGCGACGCCGTCGCTGCAGGCCGGCGCACGGGCGCAGGTCAGTCTGCGGGTGCCGCCGGGGCAGGACGCAGCCGAGGCGACGGAGCTGCTGACCGCCCATCTGAAGGCGCACGCCCCGTGGGGTGCCAGGGTCTCGGTGGAGCCGGTGGGTCAGGGCCAGCCGTTCCGCGCGAACACTTCCAGCCCGGCGTACACGTCGATGGCGCAGGCGATGGAGGCCGCGTACCCCGGCGAGAAGATGCAGACGTCCGGGATGGGTGGCTCGATCCCGCTCTGCAACACCCTCGCCGCGCTCTACCCGCAGGCGGAGATTCTGCTGATCGGCCTGAGCGAGCCGGAGGCACAGATCCACGCGGTGAACGAGAGCGTGTCACCCGAGGAACTGGAGCGGCTGTCGGTGGCCGAGGCGCTTTTCCTGCAGAACTACGCGGCGTCCAAGCTTTCCTGACGTCACGTCACCTGCCGGGCGGTCGCATCTCTCGTACGCGGGGTGCGACCGCCCGACGGAACGCTCCCCGACCGCCTCCGGCTCACGCCGGGCGTGTCGGGGCACGTCTGCGCTTACGCTCCGGGCGAAGCTCGCCCGGAGCGTAACGCCGTGCAGCGGATGTCCGCGCCCGCTTACGTTCGAGGCATGGATCTCGTGGAAGTGCTCCCCCGACTGCACATGTTCCGCTTCCCGATCGGCCAGGCGTATCTCTGGCGCGACGGCTCGGATCTGACCCTGATCGACGCGGGCGACATCAACGCGGCGCCCGCCATCGAGGACGCGGTGCGCGGACTCGGCCTGGACCCGGACGGCATCAGCCGGATCGTCATCACCCATGGCCATCGCGACCACTACGGCGCCGCCCAGGAGCTCGCCGACCGGTACGACGCCGAGATCCTCGCCCACCGGCTCGACGCCCCGGCGATCCGTGGTGAGGAGCAGATCCCCGATCCCGTCCTGCTCGACCGGGAACGTCCGCTGTACGAGCGTGCGCTGACCGTGCCCGCCGCCCCGCCGACCAGGGTCGACCGGGAGGTGTCCGACGGGGATGAGCTGGACTTCGGCGACGGGGCACGTGTGGTCCACTGCCCCGGCCACACACCCGGCTCCCTCGCGGTCCATCTGCCGTATCACGGTGTGCTGTTCACGGGCGACTGTGTGGCCGGGGTGGGAAAAGTGATGCTGGGTGTGTTCAACACCGACCGGGCCGAGGCACTGGTCTCGTTCCGGCGGCTGGCCGCGCTGACACCGTCCACCGTCTGTTTCGGGCACGGCGATCCGCTCACCGCCGACGCGGCCGCGGTACTGCGGACGTCAGCCGACCGGGACTCCGGCCTCCAGGTTGAGCACGGTTGACCGCTCCCGGGCCCGCAACGCCCAGCGGAGCCGTTCGTACCGGTGGGGTGGCAGCATCGTGGCGGCCTCGGCCTCGGTGACGAACCGCCAGCCGCGCAGCTCCGAGCCGGGCAGCTGCAGGCCGTCCGCGTCCTGGCAGCGCAGCAGCCCGCCGTCGAAAAGCAGTCGCAGACCGCCGTACCCGGGCGGATCGGGCGGCTCCCAGTCGACGAGCAGCAGGCTCGGAGTCCGGTCCAGCCGTATCCCTATCTCCTCGGCCACCTCCCGTATCCCGGCCTGCGCCGGCGCCTCGCCGGGCTCCACCACTCCTCCCGGGAACTCCCAGCCGGGCTTGTACGTCGGGTCGACGAGCAGTACCCGGTCGTGTTCGTCGAAGAGCAGCACCCCGGCGGCGAGCGTCTCGGCGGTCGGCTCCGGCGTCTGCACGATCTCGCAGGCTGCCGCAGCACCGGTGCGTACGGCCTCGGCAATGCGCTCGGCCGTCTCGTACGGGGTCAGCGCACTGTTGTCGATGATGTGGGCATCCGCGGTGATCCAGCCGAGCGCCGCCCGGTAGGGCTCGATGTGTTCGTACGCCCACTGCCGTACCCGCTCACTGGCTTCCGGGTCGTCCGGCACCTCCTCGCGGTCGGCGATCCGTTGCCGCAGGATCGTTTCCTCAGGTGAGAGCAGCACATGTCGCACCGGGATGCGCCTGGAGGCGAGCCCTCCGAATATCTCGTCGCGGTACTCCTGTCGCAGCAGTGTCATCGGTACCACGAGCACCCCGGGCACCTCGGCGAGCAGCGCGGCTGCCGTGTCCACCACCAGGCGACGCCAGATCGGCAGGTCCTGGTAGTCGGTCACCTCGGCGAGCCTCTTCTGGGGCAGCAGGTGGCGCAGTCCCCCGCCGATCACCTCGGGGTCGTAGAAGGTGCTGTTCGGGATCAGATCGATCAGTTCGCGCGCGGCGCTCGTCTTGCCCGCGCTGAACGCACCGTTGATCCAGACGATCACGGTTCCCCCTCTTCCGTAGCCCCCAGTGGCTTGCCCGCAACACCCTGCCGCGGAAACCAGGCTGTGGCGATGTTGTTGCGCGAAAGCGACTGCCGGAACGGGCGCCCGCCGGTGGCCGACCGCGCGAGTCCGGGCTTCCGGACGGCCGTAACGGGCATGGCCGGACGTCGTTGGAGCCGACGAGGGCAAGGGGGGTACACCGTGCAGCGCACCGTACTGGAGCGGTTTCCCGCGGGAGGACCGCGGGGCAGCTGGCCGGCGGAGGAGTTCGCGGCGGCACGCCGCGGCGAGGGCATGGCGGCCGAGGTCGTGATGAACCTGGAGGCGGACGCGTTCCTGGTGGTCATGCCGCAGCAGTCGACGGACCGTGGGCAGGCGGACCACGCCACGCCGGCCGCCGCGGCCGGAGCCCGTCGTGACGCCCGCCGTGGCGACGGAGCCCTGTCGTGACGCCGGAGTCCTCGCGTGAGGTCAGAGCCTGCCGGTCACCTTGGCCGGGGTGACCCGCACGATGATCCGCTCGCCGTCGTTCTCCGAAGCGGGGTTGAACGTGGCGTAGTCCTGACCCGTGTACTTGTGCGCCAGCTCGTTCAGCAGCTCGTGGGCACTGTCGGGGGTGACAGTCGCGGTCCCGCGGATCTCGGCGTACGTGTACGGGTTCTCGGGCGGGCTGATCAGCAGGGTGACGCGCGGGTCCCGTGCGGCGTTCCTCCCCTGCAGTCGGTCCGCAGTCGTGGAGAACAGCAGGTCGTCACCGTCCCGCGTCACCCAGACGACTGTCAGATGCGGCCGCCCGTCCGGCAGCACGGTGGCAACGGTGGCGAATGCCTTCGATTCGTCGAGGTACTTCTTCAGTTCGTCGGAGAGTTCGGCTGCCACGGTCGGCATCCCTTCGGTCGAAGTTGTGGAAGTCACGTTCCCACAGGGGCCATTGGCGTCAACTCGCGCTACGGCCACGGATATTCCGGCAGGAACGACGGCTCACGCCGCCGAAGACGGGTACGGACCCCGGGCCCCTCTCCGCGATCACCTCACGGCCCGGACGGGACCGTGAGCACAGAGCCGTGGCGCACACCTCAGCCCGTCACGACCGGCCGGAGCCGAAATCGCGCGCCTTGATCTTTGCCATTCGTCCGTCGGGGTGGTGCCACACGATGCCCTCGCACCCGTCGGCCGCGGCCAGCGCCAGCACGGTGCTCCGGATGCCCTCGAACGTCAGCTCCGCAAGGTCGACGTCCTGCGCTGTGGCGTGCTGGACAAGGAGATGCGAGCCGCTGCGCTCCGGGTTTCCGTTGATCTTCGGGCCGATCAGCTCGAACGTCCCGGCGACCCCGTTGCCGGTGTACCCGTTCCGGACCGCCTCCGCGTGGAACGTCGCGAAGGACGACTGGCCGATCGGCTCCCAGCCGACGGTCTTCCCGGTCTCCCCGTCGGTGGAGACGACCACGTAGTTCGGCGGCGTCTGCCTGCCGGGCCGCACCTCGCGCCGTGCCCACCACTCGCCCGCTCCGTCGAGCATCACGCACGTGCCGTCGTACTTGCGGGTCGCTCGCCCCTCACCGGCGAGCACCCACTCGCAGCCGGGCGTCACCGCGGGCAGGACGTGCGCGGGGCGGGAGCCGAAGTCACGGACGAACATGGTGGGAATCTTCCTCATCCCGGCATCTTCCCGAATGAACGACGGTGCACGCACCAGGATTTAGACCGGCCGGCAACAGACGGCTCCTGGCCCGACGCGTCGGCGGTGACCCTCCGGCTGCCGCTTCTGCCGGGGGTCGCGCTGTGACCGTACGCAAACCGGACCGGGAGTCCACCGGGCACCATGAATCTTCACTGACAGAAGGTGTCAGTGAATCTCCGGACACTGGTGCCATGATCCTCAGCCACCACCCCCGCCGGTCCGAACGGCTGCTCGTGTCCGCCGCGTTCGCCACCTCCCTCGGAAACAATGTCCAGCTCATCGTCGGCGCGCTGCTCATGATCAGGGAGCAGCGGACCATGATGGCCGTCGGCTGGCTCTTCATCGCCGTCGCCGGTCCGCAGGCGCTGCTGTCCCCGGTCTTCGGGCGGTTGGCCGACCGCTTCGACCGGCGGACCCTGTGGATCGGCTGTGATGCGGTCAGTGCGGCGCTGGCACTCGGGCTGCCGCTGTGGCTGGCCTGCGGAGGCGCCCCGGGGCCCGGGATCTACAGCGCCAATCTGGGGCTGGCCGTCATCAGCGCCCTGTTCTTTCCGGCCAGCTCCGCGCTGATCAAGGAACGGGTTCCGGCGGACCGGCTGCGGCGGTTCAACGCCCGCTACGAGATGGGGACCCAGGCGGGGATGCTGCTGTCGGCGACGGTCGGCGGGTTGTGCGCCCAGGCGTTCGGTGCCGGACCACTGCTGGTGCTCAACGCCGGGACATTCCTGGTCTCGGCGCTCTGCGTCGCCGCGACGGGGCGCCGCCCGGCGCGGGCGCGGACCGCCACCGCCGCCGGGGATCCGGTACCGGTGACGCCGGCGCCGCACGAGCCGTTGCGTGTGCGCCGCTTCATCCTGCTGTACGCCCAGGGGAGCGTGGTCGTCACGGTCTTCAACGCGCTGCTGCCCACTGCCGTCATCGGTGAACTCCGCCTGGGCGCAGCGGCGTTCGGCGCGGTGGACGCCCTCGGGTGCCTCGGCTTCCTGGCAGCCGCCGGTGCCTACCGGATCGTCAGCAGGCGCGATCCGGACCTGCGCATCGCCGTCGTGGGATTTCTGTTCTGCAGCGTCGGCCTGGTGCTGCAGAGTCAGTTCGGGATCGTCGGCTACCTTGTCGGCGTTCCGCTGGGCGCGTTCTTCTTCGGGCAGGCCAGGATCGCCTCCCGCACCATGCTGATGGCCTCGGCCGACGACGCGTCGGCGGGCAGGGCCTTCGGGCTGGCGAACGGGGCCGGGCTGGCGGCGACGGTCGGGGTGATGTTCCTGGTCGCGACGGTCACCGACCACAGCGACACGCGCTACGGCTTCGGGGTCCTCGCCGCCCTCGTGCTCCCGGCGACCCTGTCCGCCGGGCTGTTGCTGAGGACACCGGCCTCCGTCCGGCAGCGGGCATCCGGCGGCCGGTACCGTTCGAGCACGGCCGCCGCCGTCTCCGCGATCCTTCGGCGCAGCTCCTCGGGTGCCAGCACCTCGATGTCCGCACCCAGCGACAGCAGTGTCGACACCGCCGGCTCGACCGACTCCAGCGGCACCGTCGCCGTCACCCAGCCATCGGCATCCGGCGGCCCCGCCGAGGCTACGACAGCGCGGACCAGTGCCGCGTCCAGGCGGTCCGGGAGCGCGGACAGCAGTGCCGGAGCGATTCGGACGGATGCCTGAAGCCGCAGCCTGCGGGCGTCGTAGGCGGTGAGGTAGTCCCGCCAGTGGGCGGCCAGGTCGAAGCCGTCGGGGCGCTCGAAGCCGTCCTTCCCGACCTCCAGGCGGAGGATCGAGGACACCCGGTACGTCCGCACCGCACCATCCACCGCCGCGACGAGGTACCAGACGCCCGCCTTGAGGACCAGGCCGTAAGGGTCGAGCTCGCGCTCCACCTCCTGCGGCTCCGCCCAGCGGCGATAGCGCACCCGGATCCGGCACTGGTTCCACACGGCATCGGCGAGCGCTGCGAGAGAGGCCGGTGCGTCCTGTTCCCGGTACCAGCCGAGAGCGTCGAGGTGGAACCGCTCCCGGATCCGGCCGGCGCGGTCCCGCAGTGGGGCCGGCAGCGCCGCGGTCAGTTTCAGTTGTGCCGCTGCGAGCACCTCGCCCAGCCCCAGGTCGGCCGCCGCGTCCGGCAGCCCGGCCAGGAACAGCGACTCGGCCTCGTCGGCGTGCAGTCCGGTGAGCCGGGTCCGGTAGCCGTCGAGCAGTCGGTACCCGCCTCCGTGCCCGGCATCCCCGTAGACCGGGATGCCCGCGCCGCTCAGTGAGTCGATGTCCCGGTAGACGGTCCGGACCGAGACGCCCAGTTCCTCGGCCATCTCTCCGGCCGTCAACGTGCCCCGGTTCTGCAGCAGGAGGACGAGGGAGAGGAGCCGGGCCGCGCGCATGGACCGATCATTCCAGGTCCGGATCGGGACTCGGGCCCGCGGCCCGGATCACCGCGCAGTCGCCGCCCGCCGTGCCGGTAGGCGGACCGGCGGGACGTGGTGCCCGCGCTCGGCCGGCCGGCTCGACGCCAGGGGTGAGGAAGCGCGGCAGATTCCGTCCCGGCGGCGCCGTACCACCGCGCGCAGCGCAGTTCTGCGGGCTCCGGTCGCTTCAGCTCAACGCTTGCTTCACGAGCCCGGCGATCCGCGTCTCCACCTCGGCCGTCACCTCGGTCAGGGCGATACCGGCCGCCCACATCGTGCCCTCGTCCAGCTTCGCCTGGTCGCTGAATCCGAGCGTCGCATAGCGCGCCTTGAACTTCTCGGCGCTCTGGAAGAAGCAGACGATCTTGCCGTCCAGCGCGTAGGCGGGCATCCCGTACCAGAGCTTAGGACCGGGGCGGCGGCCACGACGGCTGCGTGCACCCGCTCGGCCATGATCCGGACCACCGGCCAGGAGCCGTCCGGAGGCTGATCTCGCGGTGGCCGTCGGGAGTTGACGGCCGTACGGCTACGACGTGGGAACGAGCAGAGGCGCGAGTACGCCGTCGGCACCGACGAACCACCCCACGGCGATCACTGACCACCATGACCGCAACGACGTACAGCCTCCGAGGCGGCCGGACGAGCGGTCGCCCTCGCTGTGCGGTGAGGGTGATTCGATCAAACAGATCGCACCCGGACATCCGATGTCCTGCCACACGGCCCCGCACATGCGCCCCACCGCATGACACGTACACCATGCCCCCATCGAGCCTTGAGGGCACAACCCAACACAAACGAACGCATGCTCGGAGACCTCCCCCAAGTCATGGTGAAGTCAAGGGCTTTGACGAGATATCGAACATCTTGGCGCCGCTCTTCCAACAGAGTTCAACAGGCTCTAACGTAATCGCGCGCCATTGGCGTGCACATGATGTCATCCGATCTGACACGAGTGTGGAGGAACGTAACGATGCGTCATCTTCCAACCCGCAGGACCCGCAGAAGCGGCAGCAGAGTCATCGGAGCGCTGGCGGCGGGAGTGCTCTGCGCAGCGGGGGCGGCTGTCCCCGCCGCGGCGGACTCACCGGCCACGGCGGCTTCGACGGCTGTCACCCCGAAGTCCGACAACGGTCTCGCGCTCACCCCGCCGATGGGGTTCAACAACTGGAACTCGACCCACTGCCGAGCCGAGTTCAACGAGACGATGGTCGAGGGCATCGCCGACATCTTCGTCGAGAAGGGGCTCAAGGACGCCGGCTACCAGTACGTCAACCTCGACGACTGCTGGGCGAAGCCGCAACGCGACGCGGACGGCAAACTGGAGGCCGACCCGGCGCGGTTCCCCCATGGCATCAAAGCCGTTGCGGACTATGTCCACTCCAAGGGCCTGAAGCTCGGCATCTACACCAGCGCGGGCACCAAGACCTGCGACAGCGTCGGTCTGCCGGGAGCGCTCGGTCACGAGTACAGCGATGCGCAGCAGTTCGCCGACTGGGGCGTCGACTACCTGAAGTACGACAACTGCAACAACGAGGGCGTCGACGCGAAGCTGCGCTACACGACGATGCGTGACGCGCTCGAGGCCACCGGCCGTCCCATTGTCTACAGCATCTGCGAGTGGGGCCAGAACAAGCCGTGGGAGTGGGCAGCCGACGTCGGCAACCTCTGGCGCACCACGGGCGACATCAACGACAGCTGGGGCAGCATGCTGTCGATCATGAAGCAGAACCTGCCGCTCGCCACCGCCGCCGGGCCGGGACACTGGAACGACCCCGACATGCTCGAAGTCGGCAACGGCGGAATGACGGACACCGAATACCGCACCCATTTCTCCATGTGGTCCGTGATGGCGGCGCCGCTGCTCATCGGCTCCGATCTGCGCACGGCCACCCCGGAGACCTTCGACATCCTCTCCAACCGCGAGGTCATCGCGGTCGATCAGGACCCGCTGGGCAAGCAGGGCGTCGTGGTCTCCTCCACGGGTGGACGCTGGGTCGTCGTCAAGGAGATGAAGGACGGAAGCCGGGTGGTGGCGCTCTTCAACGAGACCGGGTCCGCCCAGCGCATCTCGACGACCGCCGAGGAGGCGGGCCTGCCGCACGCAGCCGCCTACACGCTGCGCGACCTGTGGCAGCACACGTCGTACAACACGGCAGGTGCCGTCTCGGCGACCGTCCCGGCACACGGCACGGTACTGCTGCGCGTCGCCGCCGACCACAAGTGGGCCGCACACCCGCCCGCCGTGGAACTCGCCATGAACGGCAGCCTGCTGATGGAGGCGGGACGCGGCGCGCCACTGACCACGACCGTCACCGATCTCGGCCGTACGCCCGCGCTGCGGGTCTCCGCCTCCCTCACCGGCCCGGCGGGCTGGCTGGTCTCGGCGCGGTCGGCAGCAGGACCCGCGACCGTGCCGACCGGCCGCGCGCTGACCACGCGGTGGCAGGTGACACCGCCCGCGGGCACGGCCGCCGGCCTGTACGACCTGACGCTCGACGCGCAGTACCGCTCGCCGACCGGGGCACGGGTGCGGTCCTCCGTCCCGCTCCAGGCCCATGTGGTGGTGGCGCCTCCCGCGGGCAGCAGCTATCTCAGCGATCTGCCGCAGCTCTCCGCCTCCAACGGCTGGGGGCCGGTCGAGAAAGACACCAGCAACGGTGAGGACGAGGCGGGTGACGGCAATCCGCTGACCATCGGCGGCACCGTCTTCGCCAAGGGGCTCGGGGCGCACGCGGACAGCGCGGTCGAGTTCTACACCGGCGGCGCGTGCAGCTCAGTGACCGCCCAGGTCGGAGTCGACGACGAGAAGGGTGACAAGGGCACGGTGGCGTTCGAGATCTGGGCGGACGGCACGAAGGCGGCGTCGACCGGGGTCCTGACCAACGCGACGGCCGCGCAGCAGATCACCGCCGACGTGAGCGGCGCGCAGGTGGTGCGCCTGGTGGTCACGGACGGCGGGGACGGGGTCGACTCCGACCACGCGGACTGGGCGGACCTGCGGCTCGGGTGCTGAGTCCGGAGAGCGGCGGCTCCGCGCACTGAGCCGTCGGAGTCCCGCGGCCGGAACGCCCGCCCCGCCGGCCCGGGCCCCCGGCGGGCCGTGCGGCAACAGGC
>NZ_JBHVWN010000078.1:0-36532 GCF_042882275.1 Streptomyces sp. NPDC058231
CCCCACCGAACCCCGCCGCGGGTCTGCCCCGGCGACACTGTGCAGCGGGGGAACCCCCGCGTTCACATCACGTCACTCCGCGCGTCCCGCGTCAGTGCGCGACGACCGGGACCTTGAACTCGTCCTCGACACCACCGGCGTCTCCCGAACCCACCGGGGTCGCCGACGGACGGCCGGCGTTGATGAACGTCACCGCGATCGCGGAGGCCACCACCAGGATGCCGACGGCCCACCAGATGGCGCCGGTGAAGCCGTGCACCATCGACTGCAGCTTCAGCAGCTGCGGGTCGGTGGCACCGAGCGCGGCGTGCGAGGTGGCGTACGCGGTCGCGGCCGAGGCGGCCACGGTGTTCAGCAGTGCGGTACCGATCGCGCCGCCCACCTGCTGCGAGGTGTTGACCATCGCGGACGCGACACCCGAGTCCCGCGGCTCGACGCCGTGCGTGGCGAGCGACATGGCCGGCATGAACGCCGTACCCATGCCCAGACCCAGGAGCAGCTGCGCCGGGAGGATGAGACCCGCGTAGGAGGAGTCGATCTCCAGCTGGGTCAGCAGCAGCATGCCCACGGCGGCGGTCAGGAATCCCGGACCCATCAGCTTGCGGGCCGGGACCCGCGTCATCAGCCGGGCGCCGATCTGCGTCGAACCGGTGATCATGCCCGCGATCATCGGGAGGAAGGCGAAGCCCGTCCGGATCGGCGAGTAGCCCCTGACGACCTGCAGGTAGTAGGTGAGGAAGAGGAACAGCCCGAACATCGCGATGATGGCCAGACCCAGCGAGAGGTAGACGCCACCGCGGTTGCGGTCCATCACCACGCGCAGCGGCAGCAGCGGCGACTTGACCTTGGACTCGGTCAGGACGAAGGACAGGAGCAGCACGCCGGAGGCGACGAACATGCCGATGGTCAGCGGGTCCGACCAGCCGGAGGACTCGGCGCGGGTGAATCCGTACACCAGCGAGACCAGGCCCAGCGCGGAGAGGACCACACCCGGCACGTCGAGCGACGAGCGGTTGCGGCTGCCGGCCGGTTCACGGATCACGAAGTACGCGCCGGCGGCTGCGACGACCGCGAACGGGATGTTGACGAAGAACGTCCAGCGCCAGTTCAGCACCTGGGTGAGGAAGCCACCGAGAATCAGACCGACGGCGCCACCGCCACCGGCGATCGCCCCGTAGATGCCGAACGCCTTGGCGCGCTCCTTGGCGTCGGTGAACATGACGGCGAGCAGCGAGAGAGCGGCGGGCGCGAGCAGCGCGCCGAAGACGCCCTGGAGAGCGCGCGAGCCGAACAGCATGCCCTGGTTCTGGGCGGCGCCACCGAGTGCGGAGGCCAGCGCGAAGCCGGCCAGACCGACGACGAAGGTGCGCTTGCGGCCCCAGAGGTCGGCGATCCGGCCGCCGAAGAGCAGCAGTCCGCCGAAGGCGAGGGCATAGGCCGTGATGACCCACTGCTTGTTGGCATCCGTGATGCCGAGGGCCGTCTGGGCGTGCGGCAGCGCGATGTTCACGATCGTGGCATCGAGCACGACCATGAGTTGCGCGAGTGCGATGAAGGCCAGCGCTTTCCATCGACTGGGGTCGGGAAGTCGGATATCAGCTGTTTTTGACATGGGAGTAGCCACCTAAGGGCGCATGTGGACGCGAGGAGTCGTGAACGGTGATCCGTGACCGCGCGGATGTGCCGCCGGTCAGCGGTGAAGTCGAGAACGGTGAGGGTGGTGAAAGTGGTGAGGTGAGTGGGGTGGTGCGGGCGTGGCGGGCACAGGGCCGGCCGCCTGTGTCAGGCGCCCGGCACAAGCGTCATGACCGGTGCCGCAGATCCTCCAAGGTCGCCGCCGTTCCGGGCAGTTCGGACCGGGCCGGAGCCTCCAGACCGTCCAGGAACAGCTGGAGATGACGGTGGGTGAACCGGTCGATGTCCAGGCAGGCTGTGCCGGGCAGAGGCCGGGTGAGCTGGGAGAGGCCGACCAGTACGTCACCGACGGCGATGTCGGTACGCAGGCGCCCCGCGGACATGGCGCGCGCCACGAGCCCTTCGACGGCCTCTTCGAGGCGCCGACGCTCGGCGTGCAGTTCGGGGTGATCCTTGTCGAAGCCGCCGGAGAGCATCGGGCAGAGCGCCCCGATGCGTTCGTCGGCCGCCGCGTGCACGAAGCGGCAGAGGGCGTCGAAGGGGTCGGCCTCCTCGGCCGCCGCCTCCTCCGCCCGGTCGGTGGTGCGAGAGGTGACCGAGAGCACGACCTCATGGACGAGCGCGGCCCGGTCGAGGAAGTTCCGGTAGAGCGTGGCGTTTCCGACACCTGCGCGCCGGGCGACCTCGTCGAGCGGCACGTCCGGCCCGAACTCGACGAACATCTCGCGCGCGGCCGCCACGATCCGCTCCCGGTTGCGCAGCGCGTCGGCCCGCGGACGGGGCGTGCGGCGCGGCGCGGTTCCGGCGACGGTGCGGGCAGCGGTGTCCACGACGGCAGTCCTCTTCTTCCAGCTCTTCCGGCTCTCTCTGCGGACCCGGGCGCACAACCGGGGACCGCCTCCCCGTTTCGCGGGGACACCTGGTTCAAACGGGGAAGGGGTCCCCGCTTATTTCGCGCCTCGATGTGACCTGGGGCACATTCACCGAAGGGGGAAATTCCACCGATCGGCGCACCCAACGCGCGGCGGCGTACGGCCCGCCGGAGGGTGATCCCACGGAGCGCAGTCAGGGTCGGCCGACTGCCGTGGACCCCGGAGGCGCCTCTATGCAGCAGCTCCGCCACCGGATACGTGATCACCGCCGCCCGATCGCACTCGCCGGGGCGACCACCCTGCTCTTCGGGGCACTGGCCTCCGCCAGCATCAGATTCCCG
The DNA here is from genome assembly GCF_042882275.1 of Streptomyces sp. NPDC058231. Taxonomy (NCBI): domain Bacteria; kingdom Bacillati; phylum Actinomycetota; class Actinomycetes; order Kitasatosporales; family Streptomycetaceae; genus Streptomyces; species Streptomyces sp. NPDC058231. Next base: position 2,849 of record NZ_JBHVWN010000078.1, read on the forward strand.
TTCCCCGGTCAGTCCACCGCGGGGCCGGTGGCGACCACCGAGTCGACCGGAGTCGGACCGTGCCGGATATCCGCGACGATGGGCGTGCAGATGTCCGAGGGCATGCCGACACCCGCGGGATACGCCCGCACCAGGGGCGAGATCCATGCGCTGAACCTGATGATCGACTTCCCTGACGCGCGGGGTACGGAGCCGGCGATGGACCGGTATGCCGAATTCTTCCCGCAGACCGCCAACTGGATCCGGACCAGCTCGTACGGCCGGCTCGTCTACCGGCCCGAGGCACCCCTGAAGCATTGGCTGCGGATGCCCTTGCCGTTCTCGGAGTACGGCATAGAGCGCGGTTCCCCGTACGAGCCGGGCTACCGTCATCTGGTCGAGGACATAGTCGCCGAGGCCGACCCGAAAGTGGACTTCAGCGCGTACGACCTGATCAACATCCTGGTCACCCCGAACGCCGGGCCCGCCGCTCTCGACACCGTCCTGTCCGTCACCTTCTCCGGCAACGACGACGCCCCGCTGGCGGACGGCGTCCCGCTGTCCAACGCGTCCTTCATCTACAGCCGCCAGGACGACGGCTCGGGCTCGTACGCCCAGACCGGCTACCGCGTCCTGCCGCACGAGAACGGCCACATCTTCGGCCTGCCCGACCTCTACACCACGGAGGGCGGCAGCGCGGTCGGGCACTGGGACATCATGTCCGAGGACTGGGGGGCCAACAACGACTTCCTCGGGTGGCACAAGTGGAAACTCGGCTGGCTCGACAAGAGCCAGATCAGCTGTGCCTCCAAGCCCGGCACCAGTGAGCACGTCCTTACCCCGCTGGCCACCAGGGGCGGCAGGAAGCTCGCCTTCGTGCCGCTGACCGAGGCATCCGGCTACGCGGTCGAGGTACGGACCCAGGCGGGCAATGACCAGGCGGTCTGCCGCCCCGGTGTACTGATCTACAAGGTGAACTCCGACGTCGACACCGGCCAGGGGCCGGTCTCCGTCGTGGACAGCACCAAGGACAGCGGTGGCTGCACCCGGACGCCGAATGTGCACGCCGAACTCTCCGACGCCCCGTTCCGGCCGGGGGAGACCTTCACCGACAAGGTCAACAAGATACGAATATCGGTGGTCGGCAAGAACTCAAAGGGGAACTACCGGATCCGCATCACCCGGCCCTGACCGAACGGCCCGCACGGCCCCGGATCCGCGAGCTGTGCGCGCACCCCCTCGCACGCACACCTCCTCACACGGTCTCGGCGCCGCCTCCGGCGCCCTCCTCCGCCACCGCCCGCCACCGCCCGTCACCGCCTCCCGATCAACGCCCTCCGATCATTGCCCCCTCCTGGCGCGCACCTCGTCGTCGACCGGCCCACGCAGCTCACGCTTGAGGATCTTCCCGGTCGGGTTCCGGGGCAGCGGCTCGTCCCGCACGAGGACATGTGCCGGAACCTTGAAGGCGGCCAGACTCCGCCCGACGTGCGCGCGCAACTCGTCCGCCGTGGCGGTGGCGCCGGACCGCAGCCGGACGACTGCGGCGACCTCCTCGCCCAGGGTCGGATGCGACACCCCCAGCACCGCGGCGTCCTCGACGGCCGGGTGGTCGTGGAGCACCGCCTCGACCTCCACGCAGTACACGTTCTCGCCGCCGCGGATCACCATGTCCTTGAGCCGGTCGACGATGCTGACCCGCCCGTCGCGCACCAGCGCGAGATCGCCGGTCCGGAACCAGCCGTCCGTGAACGCCTCGGCCGTCGCCTCCTCGTTGTGCCAGTACCCGCGGACCAGTGCCTGCCCTCGGAGCCACAGCTCACCGATCTCGCCCTCGGGCAGTGCCTCACCCGCCGGTCCGGTGATCCGCACCTCGGTGGTGGGTGTCGGCCGACCGACACTGCCCGGGTTGAGCCGGTAGTCGGCGCCGAAGTTGGCCAGGACTCCGCCGATGGTCTCGGTCAGGCCGTAGCCGTTGCGCGGCTCGATCCGTTCGCCGTAGCGGGCGGTCAGCCTCGCGACCAGGTCGGGTGGCGCCGCGGCCCCGCCGGTGTTCAGCATCTTGAGGCTCTCCAGCCCGTCGTCCGCCCGCTCGGCGGCCGCGAGCAGCTCAAGGGCGGTGGCGGGGACGCCGGCGTAGTGGGTGACACCGTGCTCCCGGATCAGCCGCAGCGCTTCCTCGGCGTCCCACTTCCGCATGAGTACCAGCGCACCCCCCGCCGCCATCGCCGCATAGAAACTGGTGAACGCGGCGACATGGAAGAACGGAAAGGTCATCAGGGTGACCGGGGCGGGCCCCTGTCCCGGAATGACCCCGCGGCCCAGTGCGGAGACGGTCGCGTAGAACCGTGGGTTGAGCACCGCCCCCACCTGGGCGAGCTGGGTGGCGACAGCCCCCTTGGGCCGCCCCGTGGTGCCCGAGGTGTACATGATCGTCGCATCATCCTCGGGCCGGACCTCGGCCTCGGGTGGCGCGGCGAGCGGGTCGGGCTCCGGCAGGTCCTCGTAACGCTCGGCCCCCTCCGGAACCGCGCCGTCCCGGTGGTGGAAGACGACGACGCGCGCGCCGGCCTTCTCCGCCCAGGCCGCGACCCGCGGCAGCCGCTCCCCGTCCACCAGCAGCACCCGCGGCTCGCAGTCGCCGAGCGCGTACGTGAACTCGTCCTCCGTCCACCACGCGTTGAGCGGGACGGCGACCAGCCCGGCCAGTTGAGCGGCCCAGAAGGCGATCTGCCACTCGGGGTGGTTGCGCATCGCGACAACGGCCCGGTCACCGGGGCGGAGTCCGTACACCTCGGTCATCCGGCACGCCAGCATGGACGCGGCGGCGAAGAACTCCCCGTACGAGTAGCTGCGCTCCGCGGCGATCAGGAACGGCTGATCCCCGAAGGCCCAGGTGGTCTCGACGAACTCGCGGAGAGTCCTGGGCCCGTCGGCGTAGACGAGCGAGCCCGCCTGTCCGCCGTCCTGTGTACGGACGACGGCGAAAGGGGCTCCGGGACCGGTGAGCGCGGCTTCGATCCGGGCGGCGGCGGACGAGGAAGCTGCGGAAGCGTCGGCGGGGGTCGGGTCGGTGTGCGGCACGAACGACCTTTCTAAGCGCTTGCTCAGGACTTCGCGACGCTATGCCCGCCTCTGCCCACCGTCAAGAGAACGCCCCGACCTCGCCCCTCCTCGCTTCTTCTCCCCGCCGCTCCTTCTCCTTACGCCGTGCCCGTCCCGGGCAGCAGCTTCCCCGGTGGTGCGCACCGCATGCCGGTAGACGAGCTGGGCGTAGTCACGGAAGAGCTCCCTGAAGGCTTCCGGATCCCCCGCACGAATGCGGGCATGCATCGAGTAGTTCACTTCCTGTCTTGTCCGTTCAGCTGCCGCCGTTCCAGTGACCTGTATCACGTTTGAGCTCGATCGCCCGGCACCGGCGAGCAGGTCGTCCACGGCCTGTCCGTCGTGACGGAACAGCCTGCCGCGACGGCTGCGCCGGATCGGCTCGCGCGCCTCTGCCGGCGGAGCATTGCACGTACCCCATGCGCCCCTTGCAGCAGATGCTCATTCTTGGGACTCATGGGCAGATGCACCCAATGCTGCTACTTCGTCATGCTGTTGCCCGCCGCCGGAAAAGGGTGGAACCGGAAGCGTGCGGCATACGTGGTGAGGGAAAAGGGGGGCCGATGGACGCTGGGCTGACCATGGGCGAGCAGATCGTGCTGCTCGGACTGGACCAGGAAGACGGAACGCCTCGCGAGCAGTTGCGGGTGGGATGCGCTGTCGCTGCGGCACCCCTGCTCCAACTCGTGCTGTCCGGAGACCTGGTGACGCGTGACGGCGGACTCGTCGCCTCGGACCGCCCGCCACCCGAGGAACCGTTGGCGTCGGCCCTGGTCCGGCAGGTGCGTGAGCGCCCAGCCGCGGAGCCGCAGGCGTGGCTGCTGGCGGTACGCGACCAGGCGGTCACCGCTGCCTACGCGGGCCTGCTGTCGAAGGGGCTGGTGCGCAAGGAGGGACGCAAGCTGCTCGGCGCCTTCGGCTCCTACCGGTATCCGGTGACGGACCCGTCGGTGCCGGAGGCACTGCGCGGCGAGCTCTCCGCGACGGTGCTGGACAGGGCGCGGCCGACCGCCGCGACGGCGGAGCTGATCACCCTGCTGCACCACGCGGGCCTGCACTCCCTTGCGCTGCCGGACGCCGATGCCGCGGCGATCGGCCCCCGTATGGCCGAAGTGGCCGCCGCTCCGGGTCCCGCCGAGAAGGTGGGCGCTGCGGTGTCGGCGGCCCTCGCAGCCATGGCCGTCTTCCTCGCCGCGGTCCCGGGCATGACAGCTTGAACCTGTGGAGGACCCATCCCTTGCGCCTCTCCGTGGCCTGGGAGCGCGGGCTCGAGGCGATTCACCGGCAGCGAAGACACGCGACGCGGCCGATGCCGAGCGCGCCGCTCATCGGCGCGCACATCCCTGTCGCCGGAACGCGAGGCCGAGGGCCCCGCCCTCGCGGCCGAGAACATCGCCAGCTCACACGCCACAGGCGCGCGAACAACAACCCGCGGTACCGACGTCACCCCACCCGCTACACTGTCGGCGGTGGCCCAGCCCTCACGGGCCGGACCGCCAGCAACTGTCGGCAGGCTGACCTGAAGCCCAGCGCCCCACCCGGGCCGGGTTGCAGATGTTTTCCGACGGATCCCAGCCTTCGTAGCTCAGGGGATAGAGCACCGCTCTCCTAAAGCGGGTGTCGCAGGTTCGAATCCTGCCGGGGGCACAGAGAAACACCTGGTCAGAGGCCCTTTCGTTCGGTGGACGGAAGGGCCTCTGTGCTTGCAGCACACATATGGCACATGCCGTGGTCGCAGAGGGTGGGGAGCTGTCGCGAGATGGCCGCCAAGGACGAGCTGGCCCGGCGCCGGTACGAGAGGCTGGTCGACCGTCTTGAGTCGATGATGCGGGGCACCCTCAGGCCCGAGTACCAGGGCTACTACGGGCAGCTGATCCTGGGCGGCGACGATCTTGCGGAGATGGGTGAGCTCGCGGACGTCCGGCGCGCCGCTCGGCAGGCGGGGCGTCGTCTCGGCTGGAAGACGACCACCCATCTCGTCGGTGGCCGGCTCTTCGTGCTCGACGAGCGGGAAGTACCCGAAGAGATCGAGCAGCTCGCCAAAAACGCGGCGGCCGACGCGGTGGACCGGGCCTGGCGCGAGCATCAGTGAACCTGACCGCCCTGCCTGAGCCTGCCGTGGTGCTGGCCGAAACCGACTGGGGCGCCCTGGAGCATGCCTACGGGACGGCGGAGGACACCCCTGCGCAGCTCGTCGCACTCTTGGACGACGACCAGCGCGTGAGATCCCATGCCCTGGACCACCTGCACCACGTGGTGCACCACCAGAACACTCTCTACGTCGCGACGGCGCCGGCCGCGCTCTACGTGGCCGCCGTCCTCCCCGACCCGCGCACCGCCGTGCCCGTCGACAAGCGACCCCACGACTTCCCTGGGCCGATGCGAGCCGAGCTGCTGGGGTGGCTTAACTCGGTTGCCGACGCCGCCGGCAACCAGGCCGAGGCGACGATGCGCCGCTTCGGCTTCCCACCCGAGGACTACCCTCCGTTCGTCCAAACCCGCGAAATCCGCCCGCTGCTCTTCTCCGCGGTCGCCGCCTGCCTCGGCGACAGCGACCCTCACGTACGCAATGCGGCCATCGCTGCCTGCATTCCTCTGCTGGACGATGCCCGCCTGTACCGTCATCGGGCGGCCTTGGTGCCACTGCTGCGGAGGACACTGGCCATGAGCACACTCTGGCAGTACCAGGAGCGGGCCGTCGAAGCCCTTGCCGCATGGGGCGAGGACACCTCGGGCCTGGAAGTCCGGCGAGAACCTTTCGAGGTGTGTGACGCGCCGAACGACACTTCGTCGGGCGCCGGTTGGTCCTTGTCGCCGAGTGACGCGGCCGATCTCCCGTTCTGACGAGCGATCCCGCAGCCTCACGCTTTCGGCCGTCTGACACCGGGCAAGTTGCCCACTTGCGCGGAGCAGCCAAACGGCCTCATCGACTACGGCAACTCCGCACGGATCAAGCACACATCACGCGGAGACATCCTCCAGGGCAGCCACCTCATCTGCGGCTTTGCGGGCCTTCTTCTCCGCCTTGTCCAGCTTGGCCTTGGCCTTGGCCAACTGCCTGGAACGACGCTTGTGCATCTTCTTCCTCGTCGAGGCGGTCGGGGAAGAGATGGCCGTACGTGTCCAGCGTCAGCGTCGCGGACTTGTGGCCGAGCATGGTCTGGACGACATTGACGTCGTGGGCAGGCAGAGCTTCGTCACGTCCGTTGCATCCGTTATGCGCAGGGGAGCCTCCAGTCCCGGCGTGAGTGCGCCGAGGGCCGCTCTGTTTCTCCGCGAGCTATGCCGTGAGGTCGTACCGCTGGCGCGAGGTTGATGCCTGGCTCGACCAGCAGACCGGCCGCCGAGCGGTGCCATGACCAATCCTCACAGTCGTTCGTACAGTGGCGCGCTCCACCTTGACGCCCTGAACCACGCCCGCTCCACAGTGTGTGGGCCGAAGGCGGACGGGACGGGAGCTGGGGAGAGTGATCGGGTGCTGTGCTGCGGCCGAGGATGAACCTCAGACACCGAGGCGCGTAGGCCGTCTCGTACTGGCGCGATGACCGGCCACTCCGCGTCCGTGGTGTCCGAGGTGTAGCGGCGGGGCCGGGCCGGATAAAGGCGGCCGTGGCCGAACCGGCAGGCCAGGCATGGGCAGCCAGCTTGCCCGTTCGGGGCAACAGCAGGGGCCACAGGGGCGTACAACGGGCATGACGGGCCCCCTTGGCGCGACTGGGCTTCGACACAGCAGTTGCTGCCAAGAGGTCCCGGCCGTGTACGTCACTTCGCCAATTCCCGCCCGCCCTCGACGATCAGTTTGTTCACGCGCCCTGAGTCAGATGGGCCGAAGGCCGAGTTGGCACTTCGTGGGTTGGAGCGAAACAGCACGGAGCTCACTCGAACTCTTGTCGCAGAGCATTTCCGGCCAATCTCGTGCGTACGCCAAATGGCGTAGACCAGCTTTCTGCGGATGCCGTCTACTGGTGGAGCCGATCGCAGGGAGCACGGGGGAGGTCCGCACATGTCAGGGGAAGCCAAGCATCACTGGATCATCGCGCTGGACATCGAGAACTTCAGTCCGCGTCGAGACCCTGTGCAGCGACGGGTTCGGGCCGCGATGTACCGCGTTCTCGGCGGCGCGATGGAACGTGCCGGGCTCGCGGCGACGGACACCGTGTCCGAGGATCGCGGCGACGGCGTACTCATGCTCATCCGATCGTCCGTGGCACCCGTGGTGATCGCCGGGCCGTTCGTGCGCGAGCTTGACGAGGGGCTCGACGAATACGCACAGGAGGCCAACGAGGATCACGCGGTCCGGCTGCGGATGGCACTGCACCAGGGCCTGACGGCAAGCGACGAGCACGGCTGGTCGGGTGACGCGATCAACACCGCCTGCCGGATCGTCGACGCCCAGCCGCTGCGCGACGTCCTCGCCTCCACTCCGTCGGCCCGGATGGCGTTCGCCGTGTCGGACGAGGTCCATCGCGCGGTGATCAGGCACGGTCACCGGGGCATCGACCCCGCGGCCTATCTCCCGTTCGACCTCACCACCAAGCACGGTGAGACGATCAGTACCTGGATCACCGTCCCTGGCTACCCGGCCCCTCCGGGGCTGCCCGAGTCGGCCGCCGAGTCGCCCTGTGGCCAGGAGCCGCTGCCTGCCCCGGACGGACAGCAGAGCACCGGCGCCGGGCAGCCCTCCGTCGTGCAGCACGCACAGACCGTGCAGGGCGACCAGGTCGCCGGGTCCAAGCACGTGACCGTCCACAACACAGGGAATGTGCGGCTGTGACGGCGGCCGCAGCGGGAGGACCCCCGGCCGCCGGTGATCCAGGGGGGAGCCAGCCGGCGGCCGGGCCGGGGGGACCCACGGGGGGCGGTGCGCCCAAACCGTCCGCCCCGGGTGCCGGCCAGGAGCCGGCGAAGGACAGACAGGACGGCCCGCCCCAGGCGGAGCCGGCCACGGGAGGCGACGGCGGGGCCGAGACTCCGCCGCCCCCGCAGTCCGGACCCGGCGCGGAGTCGTACGAGGCGACCGGTCAGCTGGGGCAGGGTTCGCAGCGCCGAGGGCTGCTGCAGAACGCCGTCGCCAACGTCGAGGGTGACATGGTCGGCGGCGACAAGTACGTGGTGGTGCTCGGTGGGCACAAACGCCGGCTGCGGGTGCTGTCCCCGCTCATCGCGGAACGGGTCCGGTTCGCCTACAGCGCGCCCGCCGACCTGCCCGACGCCCGCGAGGCGCTCGCCAGACAGCGGCTGCTGATCCTGCGCTCGGCGGCCGGGCACGGCAAGTCCGCGATGGCCGTACGGCTGCTGCTCGGCGCGTGCCGGGGTGCGGTCTACCACCTGGACAGCGGGGTCGACTTCGCCTCGCTGGCCGAGCAGCTGGAGAACGACAGCGGGGTCATCGAGCGCGGTGTCGGCTTCCTGCTGGAGCGGCCCGAGGACATCGGAAACCTCGGCCGGGAGACGTACGAGAAGGTGCAGGGCGCGCTGTCCCAGGCGGACGCGTGGATGGTCGTCACGGTGACGGACGGTGAGCTCGCCGACGGTGAACTGCTCATCGGTGTACGGGATCTGACGGACGCTCCACAGCCCCTGGAGGTCGTGCGCGCGCATCTGCGCTGGCGGCTGGGGGAACGCGACGCCGACCGGCTGCTGACGCGCGAGGACGTACGGGACGTGATCGCCGAGCTGGTGGGCGGCCTCCCGGCCTGTCGGCGGGCCGGGGACCTCGCCGCCGCGATGATCGAGCAGTACGACCTGCACGGCGTCGTCGACCTGGACCGGCTGCGTGAACACCGGGCCCGGCTGGAGGCGGAGGACTTCGAGATCTGGGCCGAGAGTCTGCCGGACGCCGGCACGCGCAGCTTCGCGCTCGCCCTGGCGGTGCTCAACGGGCTGCCGCAGGAGGACGTCGCCCAGGCCGCCCGTTCGCTGCGCGAGCGGCTGGAGGACGACGGACCCTACCTCCGGGCGCCCGGGCCCGACGGACGCCCGGTCCGGTCCAAGGACCTGTTCGAGACGCCCCGGCGACGGCAGCTGCAGCACCTGCGCGCCCAGGAGCGGGACAAGCCGGGCGGCGAGCCCGGGACGATCATCGAGTACAAGGACCCCGGGTACGCGCGCCGGGTGATCCTGCACGCCTGGACCCAGTACGAGATCCAGGGCGAACTCATCGACTGGCTGGACGAGTTGGTGGTGCACCCGGCGGAGCAGGTGCGCGTCTACGCGGCGGCCTCCGGGCTCGGGGTGCTGGCCGCCGAGGCCTATCGGTACATCGAACACCGAGTCCTGGGGCCCTGGGCGCGCAGCGACAGCGCGCTGCGCCGCACCGCCGTCGCCTACGCGCTCTCCGTGGCCTGCCAGGACCCCTGGGTGCGGGAGCAGGCGACCGCACTGGTGGGCGGCTGGTACGCCGACGAGCGGCCCCAGGTGCGGGCGGCCGCGGCCCGGGTGCACGGGCTGGGCGCGGTGTCGGGACGTCCGGTGGAGGAACTCGCCCGGCTGTTCGCAGTGGACAGCGTGACGGTGGCGGTGGCCGTCGGCTGCGCGCTGGCCGATCTGGTCGCCGACGATCCCGACGCGGCCGGCTCGGTGCTGCCCATGCTGCGGGACAGGACCGGCGACCACCGCTCCGGCCGGGCGGCGGTGCTCGCCTTCCTGATCGTCGCGGCACAGGTGGTCGTGGAGACGAAGGACGTCGACCCGGGAGCCGCGGTGCCCGAGTGGCCGACGCTGCTGTACCTGGCGCACAGGCAGCCCGAACTGCGGGACTCCTTCGTATGGTTGTGGCGTGCGGCGCTGAACGAGTCCTTCTTCCACGACGAGGCGGAACAGGTCGTCGGCGACTGGGCGAAGCTGGCCGAACGGGACTCCGAACTCCGCGAGATGTTAAGGCTGCTGGTCGGCGCCATCGCCCACGGCGATCAGCGTTCGGGCCGGATCCTGCGCTCCTGCGCCGACGGCTGGGTGCACCCGGACCGGATCGTCGGGCTGCCCCTCACGGCGGCCATGGTGCACGCGCAGCTCGACATGGAAGGGGTGTGAGGATGAGCGTCTCCCTGATTCTCAACGAGCGGGTGATCTCCCGCAGTCGGGTGGGCGAGCTGCCCAACCTGCCGCCCTCGGTGGCGATCGTCTACCCGGTGGAGGGCGGACCCTTCGAGGTCGAGACCGTCCGCACCTTCGGGCAGCGCTGGTTCGGCAAGAACCGGGCCTGCTACGTCGTCGACCTCAGCGACCACAGACGCCAGGCGTCCGTCAGCAAGACCCCGCTGACCTGCAAGGACGGCGGACACCGGTTCCAGGCCACGATCGACATCGGCTTCCGGGTGCACGACCCGGTGATGGTGGTGTCCAGGAACGTACGGGACGCGTTGACGGTCGTCTACGGATACCTCACCGACCGCATCCGGCTGCAGGCCGCGCGGTTCGCCATCACCGAGGCTATGGCGGCGCAGCTGGCCGTCAACCAGGAGCTGGACCGGGAGATCCGGCTCCCCGAGGGCATCACCATCTACTACTGCAAGGTCCAGATGGAGCCCGACCAGGCCGCGGCCCGGTACATCCAGGAACTGGAGGAGGCGCGGCGCCGGGCCAGGCTCGGTGTGCACGTTCACGATGCCAGACGCTCGGAGACCTACTCCGACGAGGACATCGAGGACATCAGGGCGGCCGGCCGCCGGCGTCGGCAGTCAGAGGAGCGGGCCGCGCTGGGGAACACACGGCTCGACTTCGACAACCTGATCCGCGAGCACCTGGTCCGCCACCCCGAGGAGACCACGCACGCCCTCGAACTGCTGGCGCGGGTCCGTGAGACCGAGGCCACCCAGCACGAGATCCGGGACCAGCGGCACGCCGAGATGGTCAAGTACCTCATCGAGCGGGGCGTCGTACGCGAGGTCGACCTGCCCGGCCTGCGCCAGGGTGTGCTCGGTCCGAGCGCGCCCGGCACCGGAGTCGCGGGTGTACTGGAGCGGCCCGACGCCGGACAGCCGGTCTCCTTCGCCTCCGGTGCGATACCCGGCGGCCCCAACCACTCGGCGTCCGCGCCCGCGGCGGCGCAGGGCGGGCCCGTGCAGTGGGGCGGCAGCACTCCGACGGCCGCCGTCGCGCCGCCGAGCGGACTGATACCGGTGTACGTCGTCCTAGACACCTCGCAGGCCGCGGCCGGCTGCGTCACCGACCTGGGCAACGCGCTGCGCTCGGTGCAGACGCTGCTGGCCAACAGCCCCGACGTGGCCGCCGCCATCCGGCTCTCGGTGATCACCTACGCCGACGGCGCCGACGTGGTGCTGCCGCTCACCGAGGTCTCCTGGCGCACCGGCGTCCCGGGGCTGAGCACATCGCCGGGCTGCCGTTACCGGCCGGTGCTGCGGCGGCTGCTGGACCTGGTGCCGCTGGAGACGGAACGGCTGAAGGAGCAGGTGCCCCGGGTACTGCGGCCCGTCGTGTTCTTCCTGGCCGTCGGCCAGGCCGAGGACGACACCGAATGGCCGGCGGCACACGCCGATCTGATGGCGCACAAGTACTTTCCGCACGTCGTGGCGTGCGGCATCGGAGCGGACCGGGACCGGGTCGTGCAGCGCCTCGCCTCCCGCCCCGAACTGGGCGTCGTCGCCGTCGAGGGCGCGGATCTCGCGCAGTCGGCGGTGCAGTTCTCCGTCCTGTTGCAGCAGACGCTGCTGCATCTGGGCCGGAGCGCGATCGCGGGCGGTATGGAGTTGAAACTCGACTGCCCGCAGGGCCTTCGGCCCGCCACGCAGGAGCAATAGAGCGGCTGAACAGCAAAGGGGGAGAACTGGGATGGCCGAGACGCTTGGGCAGTTGCTGCCGGTGTACGTCCTCGCCGACGAATCGGGCTCCATGTCGAGCTACGTCGGCGACCTCAACGAAGGAATGAAGTCGTTGCACGTCGCGCTCCTGGGGGAGCCGATGGCCGCCGCCAAGGTGCGTTTCTCCGTGTTGGGCTTCTCCAACAGCGTCGTGGAACACCTGGTGCTGGCCGATCTGAGGAGCGAGAACGAACTGCCACGGCTGTCGGCCGGCGGCGGCACGAACTACGACGCGGCGTTCGCCGCGCTGCTGGAGCGCATCCCGCAGGACGTACAGACGCTCAAGTCCCAGGGGTACAAAGTGCTGCGCCCCGCGGTCTTCTTCCTCAGCGACGGCCAGCCGACCTGCGGCGAGGAGTGGCGCCAGACGCACAGCCGGCTGACCGACCGCAGGGTGACCGGCGCGGCGCCCAACGTCATCGCCTTCGGGATCGGCGGGGCGCGGGCCGAGACGATCCTGGCCGTGGCGACCGAGCAGAAGTTCGCGTTCATATCGATCCCCGGTGCCCAGCTCGGCGACGCGATCGCCAAGTTCTTCACCGCGCTCACCAAGAGCGTGGTCGAGTCGGCCAACGCCCTGGCCGCCGGCCAGCAGGCCGAGCTGGCGGTGGAGAAGCCGGAGGGCTTCCGCCTCGCGATCGACGAGGTCTGATGGTGGACAAGTGGTTGCCCTTCCGGTGGAACAAGAGCCGGGAAGACGAGCAGCGGGACACGCCCGAGTCGCCGGACGCCGGCACGGCCGGGGCCGCCGACCAGCGGCTTCCCGACCCGCGCCAGGCCGAGGCCCGGCACACGTCCGCGCCGCGTGAGGGTGGTACGGCACCGCCCCCCGGGCACGTCTCCGAGTACGTGGTGCCCGAGTACCGGGTCGAGCATTACGTTGTACGTGAATACAACGGGCCGGCCTTGGAGCCCCCGCCTTCCCCCGACCCCGGACAACGATCGGCTCCGCCCCGGCGGCAGGGCAGCGACCAGGTCCACGGCATGGAACTGCAGGGTGCGCAGGATCCGCGCGTCGCTCCGCCGCAGCACCCCCCGGCACCGAGGCACGCGCCTCCCGATGCGCAGGCTGGAGTTCCGCCGCAGCACGGCTCGACACCGCGGCACGCGGCACCGGGGAAGCCGGAGCCCGGGGCCGACCGGTCCGCACCGGACTCCCGGCGCGGCACGAACCGGTACCGGCGGGTCGTGCTGGGGAAGCCTGCTGCCCACGTGGAGCCCAAGCCACCGCCCGGCGATCCCTATCGGCCGGACACCCTCTTCGACGGGTGGTCGACCCCGGAGCTGACCGTGCGGCTGGCCTCCGTACGAGGGGACCAGCACCGTTTCGACGGGCGGCCGCGGCAGGACGACGTGGTCGTCGCCTGGCACGAACCGTCGGCCACGGTCGTCTTCGCCGTGGCCGACGGTGTCTCGGCTGCCGCGCAGTCGCACGTGGGCGCCGCGCTGGTCTGCCGCACGGCGGTCAACGACCTGCTGGTGCAGCTGGGTGAGGACAGGCCGGGCCCCGACTGGACCCGGGTGCTGCAGGCGGCCCGGTATCAGCTGCTCATGCGGGTGGCCCGCGGCCGGGAACCGGACGAGGGCGACCTGGCGGAGGCGAACCGGACCCTGGCGACGACCTTGGTGGCGGGCACGGTCGCACCGGCCGAGGGCGGCGGGATGCACGTCACGCTGGCGCGCGCCGGGGACTCCTCGGCGTGGTGCCTGCAGCAGGGCCGGTTCAACCCGCTGCTGACAGACAAGAACAGCGGCCCCGGCGAGATCACCAGCAACGCGGTGATCGCGCTGCCGCGCCTGTTGACCCGTTCCCGCCCGCTGTCGTACAGCCTGCCCGCCGACGGCGTCCTGCTGGTCGGCACCGACGGTTTCGGTGATCCGCTCGGCGACGGCTCCGGCATGGTGGGCGAACTGTTCGCGGAGCTGGCGGTGCGGCCGCCCGAGCCGCGGGTTCTCGCCCATCTGCTGGACTTCTCCCGGGAGACCTTCGACGACGACCGCACGCTGCTCGCCGTCTGGCCCCGGCACCGGCTCTCCGGCGGGGCACCGTGACCGGGTCCGGGGCAGCGCGGATCGCCCGTTCGGATCTGGTGCTGGGCACGGCGTTGGGGGGCGGTGGGCAGGGCAAGGTCTGGGCGGTCGAGAAGCGGCTGGTCAACAGGAAATGGCCGGTGGCGTACAAGGAATACAAGCCGGACTCCCAGGGGCAGTTGCGGATCGACGCGCTGGAGCGGATGGTCGCCTTCCTGCCCGAGCAGCCGCTCGCGGTCGGGCAGTGGCTGGCCGAGCACGCCGCCTGGCCCGCGGCGCTGGTGACCGAGGGGTCGCAGGTCCGCGGCTTTCTGATGCGGCAGATCCCGGACGAGTTCTTCATCACCTTGCCGTCGGGCGACAGGAAGGCGGCGGGTTTCGAGTTCCTGCTCAACTCGCTGTCCTACGTGAACATGATGGTGGGGAACGTGACGCCTCGCCAGGTCTTCGGTCTGTTGCTCTCCTTCGCCGACACCCTGGAACGGCTGCACGGCCTCGGTGTGGTGGCTGGCGACCTCTCCCCGAAGAATTTGCTGTTCTCGCTGTCCGGGCCGCGGCCCAGCTGCTTCCTCATCGACTGCGACGCCATGGGACTGCGCGGCGACTGGGTGCTCAAGCCCGTGCAGACGCCCGGCTGGCAGCTGCCCGACGGCGAGGCGCCGGAGACACCGGAAGGTGACTGCTACAAGTTCGCGCTGCTCGCGGTGCGGCTCTTCCTGCACGAGCAGCACGGCAAGGACGCCGCCGCGCTGCGGCGGATGGACGGTGCCGTGGCCGACCTGGCCGAGCGTGGCCTGAGCCGGACGCCCACCGACCGGCCCGCCCTCAGTGACTGGCTCGACCCCCTGCGGCGCGCCTTCGACAGCGCCCCCGAGACCTGGCCGGCCGCCGCGCAGGCCGGGCCGCAGACGGCGACCGGGCCGACGGCGGGCGCGCCGACGGCCGGTCCGGGCCTGTTCGGTACGGCCACCGGCAGCACGCGTCCCGGGGGTTCGCGTCCCGCCGGCCCGCGAGGGACCACGGTTGGCGGCCAGGTGCCCCTGCAGACCTCCGGCCCGTTTCCCTCCGGCCCCTTCAACCCTCCCCGCAGCACACCCCAGCGCGCGCCCTCGTCGGGACGGGCGGGTGCCGTCGCGTTCTGGATCGTGCTGGCGATCATTGCGCTGATCGTCTGGCAGATCGCGACGCACAGTGGCTCCGGGAGCAGCGGTGGCAGCAGCGACAGCACGGGCCAGCCCGGGATCGGGTCCACGGACACGCGCGCGGAGCAGGCGACAGCGCTGCACACGCTCCTGGCGCAGAACGCCGACCAGCGCCGCGGGGTCTCCGACGCCGTGCAGTCGATGATGAACTGCAGCGACCTCCAGGAGAACCGGCAGGTCTTCGAGGACGCGGCCGACGCACGGGCCGGCCTCGTCGAGAAACTGGACGCGCTTACCCTCGACCAGCTGGCCGACGACCTGGCGCCGGACCTGCACAACGCCTGGCAGAGCTCGGAGGAGGCCGACCGGGCCTACGTGCGGGTGGTCGACGACGTGTCGGGCGACTGCTCGACCTCCGCCGTGACCGGATCGAGCGCCTGGCAGGACGCGGTTTCGGCGAGCGCCGACGCCACGGCGGCGAAGAAGGACTTCGTCGCCGTATGGAACCCCGTCGCGCGGGAGTTCGGGCTGGAGACGTTCGCCTGGTCCGATCTGTGAACCACTGCCCGGCCCCACTCACGAGCCCCCCGAACCGGTCCGCGGATCCCGGCCGGCCCTTTCACCCGTGCACCCTGGGCCGGACCGTACCGGCCGCCTGCATCGGGGCGGTCGGGGCGGTGCCGTCCGCGGGCCGCGGTGCCGCGAACTCCGGTCGGTCGCGCCACCTGTTGCCCCGGGCCTGCGCCGTCACCTCCCGGCCGGCCCACCCTCTCGCACCCGCTTCAACGCATCCGCGTTGTGGACGGTCACATGAGTGCGTCCGGTCGTCACCCACCCCTCGGCCCGCCATTGCTCCAGGACCCGGCTGACGGTTCTGCGGGAGCCGAGTACCAGGCCGGCGAAATCGTCCTGGGACAGTGGCAGATCGATGTCCACGACCCCGTCGGAGTTGCGCCGACCGTGGCTGGCAGAGAGGTCGAGCAGCAGGCCGGCCAGGCGCGCGGCGAGCGGATCGGCGCCGACCGAGGTGCGCTGCCGGTCGGCGTCCCGCAGACGCGCGGAGAGCACCTGGCGGACGGCGCCGGTGATGACGGGATGGTCGTGGGCCGCCGCCCGGAACGCCTCGGCGGGAATCACCAGGGCCTGGACCGGTATGAGGGCGGTGAGCGTCGCCGATCTGGGCCCGCCGTCCAGCGCGGCCTGTTCGCCGAGCAGGTCGCCGGGGCCGCGCAGGGCCAGTACCGCCTGGTAGCCGGCGGCGGCAACCGTGGTCACCTTGACACAGCCGCGGCCTAGGACGAGGAGATGGTCGCCGAACTCGTCCTGCCGTAGCAGGTGTTCCCGTGGGGTGAACTCGGTCACCTTGCCTGCCTCGCGCAGTGTCTGCCGGGCCGTGGCGTCCACCAGGTTCCAGAACGGAGTCCGGCTGGGCCCGTGTCCGAGCGGGCCGTTCTCTCGGAAATCCGCGGTCATCCCAACCTCTCCCACCTCACCCCGCCGTCAACCAGTGAGGCCCGCGACCGCTATCAGTGCGCAGCCGCCCACCGCGGTGAGCAGTGACTGCCGTACGAGCCCCTGTTTGATCCACACGATGCGGCTCATGTCGACCAGCTGGCGGGTCAGCGCGGGCAGCGGGGCGTGTCGGCCCAGGCGGTCGGCGAGCTCGTCCGGGCTCCAGTGCCGTAGGTGGCCGTAGAAGATGAAGTCGTCGACGTGGTCCGAGCGCATGCGGCCCGCACGGTTGTGGCGGGGCAGAACGGCGAGGATCGCAAGCACGGCGGAGAGAGCGAGCAGTGCCAGGCCCGTCCACAGGGCCGTCTTCGGCAGGGCGCCCGAGACGCTGCCGAGCCGGTGCCCGGAGCCGGACAGCGCGGCCACACCCGCGAGGGCCGCGGACTCCATCGCCAGGGCGAAGGAGGCCTTGGCGTCCACGGTGCGGGTCCACTCGGCGAGTACGGAGTGCACTTGCCAGGCAATCTTGGTCGCTTCCTCGCGGGTCACCGGCTCACCCTCGGACACGGGACGCACCCCTCCTCGTGGTTGGCGGACGTGTGCGCCGGGCCGGCGCACGAGGACGTTACCCATCCGCCTGCTTCCGCAACCTCCGGTCCAACGCCGGTGAAAGCTCCGCCTGGACCACGCTGCGGGCCTGCGGGCGCAGGCGGTGAAGGTTCTCCTCGGGGCCGGGACCTCTTGGTAGCAACTGCGGTGTCGAAGCCCAGTCGCGCCAAGGGGGGTCCCACCATGCCCGTTGTACGCCCCTGTCGCCCCTGCCGTTGCCCCGAACGGGCAAGCTGGCTGCCCGTGCCTGGCCTGCCGATTTGAGCCACGGCCCTGATGACCGGTCCACCACGCCGGTTCCTGACTGTCGTGGGCTCACTGGTCGGATGCCGGCCGACGGGGAGCGGGCGTGAGCGAGATCAGCGTGCTGGACGTGTGGCAGACAGTACGCTGAATCCAGCGGGATCGGGCCCGCAGCACGGTGTCCGGGAGGTGCTTCATGACGACCGAGATGGTGGCCCCCGCGTGGATGCATGAGCAGATCACGGCGGAGGAATACGAGTCCTGGTCCGAGGAGCAGTGCGCCGGTGTCGAGATCGTGGACGGGATGGTCGTCGTGAGTCCGAGTGCGTCCAAGCGGCACAACCGGCTGGCCCGGATTCTGGCGAATGCCCTGGATGCCGCCGCGGGCCCGGAGTGGAACGCCGACACGGACTTCGACGTCCGGCTTCAGGACGTCCCGCTCACCAATCGCCGCCCGGACGTCGTCGTGTACCGCGCAGACACGATCGACCTCACCCCCACCCGCCCTGAGCACGTGCTGCTGGTCGCGGAGGTGGTGTCGCCAGGCTCGGAGACCACCGACCGGATCGTGAAGGTCGACCAGTACGCCAAGGCAGGCATCGGCTTCTACTGGCGGATCGAGCAGGCCGCGACAGGCGTTCCTCTCGTGTACACCTACGTTCTCGACCCCGCGACGAAGACCTACCGGGACGGAGACGTGTTCACCGGCTTCCTCAAGGTAGCGGCTCCCTTCCCGGTGGAGATCGACCTGGGCCAGGTCTGACCCACGCGTTGCTCAGCAGTGGGCAGCGCGTGAGCGATGCGTGAGCGGACGGCCCGACACAAGGCGGCATGAGCTGGATCAAGTGGCTCGCCGTGCGGTTCTGACCAGGGGAAACAGCACCGCGCGGCAGCGCCAGGCATCCCCCAGCAAGGATCCAATCCCACTCCTAAAGCGGGTGTCGCAGGTTCGAATCCTGCCGGGGGCACAGCACCAAGGGCCAGTTCAGAGGCTTGATCCTCTCGAACTGGCCCTTTCGCATGATCGCGGCCGTGCCACACACGTGCCACTACGTCCCGGCGTCTCCCTGCCGTTTGCGGATCATCGACCCCAGCCGATCGGCGATCGCACGGTCCCGGTCGGCGGTCATGTGCTGGTAGATCAGCGCGGCGCGGGCGGTGCTGTGCCCCATGCGCGGCACGAAAGGCCGTCGTCTAGCCTCGGGCCATGAACCGTCCCTCCGTGCCACGTCCGCTGACCGAGGCCGAGGTGATCGAAGCCGAGGTCGAACTTGGAGTCACCTTCCCCAGCGAGTATCGCCACTACTTGCTGCGGGTGAGTTCGGGCGGGGCGGTCGAACAGCTTGAGAAGACGGAGAACGGCTGGTGGTGGGCGGGTAACAGCACAAAGCGACGTGACCTCCTGCCCCTGCCCTTCCCCCACCCCGACACCTACGAGGATGCCGACGACGAGTTCTATCGGCGCCTGCCTCGGGCTGAGGACTACGCAGATGAGGACGCGTTCTCGGACTCCATGAATGGTGGAACACCGAGTATTGGGACTTCAACGAGCGGAAGACAGCGGGGGCTTTCGTCGCGAAGGAGCACGGTTGCGGATTCGCCACGCTATTGGTGATCACGGGCCAGTTCGCCGGGACGCTTTGGTGGGACGGACGGGCGACAAGCGACCTGATCATCCCGCTGTCCCTCGACCATGCTGGCGGCGCCCGGCCTGTGACCTTCGGCGAATGGCTCGGTCGTGACTCCTGGGACCTGCTTCCGCCCGGCTGGGGACGAGCCTGACGTCATCGGGACGGCAGGGGAAGATGAGCCAGTGCCACTCTCGTGCCAGAACGGACGGGGACTCACGGGGAAGCGCGGTGCGCCACGGCACTCAGCACCAAGCGCGCCCGAAGCCGCAAAGCCGCTGGTCACCAGAGCGCCCACCCACCTCGCTCCTAAAGCGGGTGTCGCAGGTTCGAATCCTGCCGGGGCACCAGACAAAGGCTGTCCGCGACGGCATCGTAGGGGCGACCGTCGCTGCCGGCCAGGTGCCGGGGACCGACCCAAAAAGCGGGAGATGCATCGGCCGATTGGGACGGCTCGAAAGGGAAATGCGAATTCAGGAGCACCTTCAAGGGCACGGGAGTAGATCTTCAGTCCGCCGAGGGGAAGAAGCGGAGCCCTAATGAGTGCCACAGATCCTCTGGCACGGTCGTTTACGTTGACATGCCTTGCCCCGCAGTGCCAGTCTTTCGTGGATCTTTCCTGTCTGCCTCCGGCGAACTGATCTCCTTCGACAACTGTGGGTTCTCAAAACCCACACCCCATTCTCAGCACCGCCTACACATCAGCGCGATGTGTGGCGCGGTCCGGTGAGGAAGTCCAGGACGAGCGGGCTCGCGACGGCGCGGAACTCATCGAAATAGGCGTGCCGCGCTCCGGGGATCATCTGCAGGCGGGCGCCGGGGATACGGTCCGCGAGCAGAGGGGCGTTGGCAGCAGGGTTGAGCAGGTCGTCGCTGCCGTGCACGACCAGCGTAGGTGCGCCGATGTCCCGCAGAACCTGCCACGCGTCGTGCTCATTGCTCGCCACCAGGTGGCGACGCTGGGCATGGGCGGGCATGCCCGGGTCACCGAGCGTCTGGTACGGGCCACGGTTCGCCGCCAGCCAGGCCGGGGTGTACATCAGCTCCAGCAGGGCCTGCCGCGCCGCACCCGGTTGCGTCTGCACCAGCGACCTGCGCACCTCGTTGGTGCGTTCGACGGCGTGCGGGCCGCCGGGCGACGTGCACCCGAGCACCAGGGCCCGCACCCGGCCGGGATGGCGGGCTGCGAGCTGCTGGGCCACACGCCCGCCCATGGACGTGCCGTAGACATCGGCCCGGTCGACACCGAGGTCGTCGAGCACCGCGATCACGTCCAGGGCGAACAGTTCGGTGCTGTAAGGGGTGTCGGGCTTGCCGCTCTGCCCCGTACCGCGGTAGTCGAACGTGATGGTGCTGCGGTCGGCGTGGAAGTCATCGCGCACCCCGTCCCACCAGTGGTGGTTGTTCGCCTGGCCCGCCAGCAGAACCAGTGGCGCTGTCCCCTCGCCCTGGACCTGGTAGGCGATACCGATCCCATCGGGCGTCGTTGCGTGCGGCATGCAGATCGTCACTCCTCAAGGTCAGTGGTCGGTGCGTCGTGGCACCGGGGCTTCCGGCAGACCTTGGCCGGCCGGAAGCCCCGGCCAGCGCCTACGGCTGGAAGGACTGTATGACCTGCGTGCTCGCCTCTGTGCCTGACCTGCCCTCTGCGGAGCAACTGAGGAGTGAACCGTCCGATGCAGCCACACCAGCCCCCGTCCGGTCCGGCACGATGGGTAGTCGGCGTTGATGTCGTACCCGTACACGGCCTGCGTGACCTGCGGGTCGATGAGGTCGAAGCGAGGTCGAGGCCGTTGCCTCCCGCGATTCCCAGGATCCCGATGGTGCGGAACGGGTACGCCGCGAGTTGTTCGCCGGTGATGTCGCGGAGCCGTTGGAGCTGTCCGACTCGCGGGTCCTCCCTGTGGCGCTCGTACACGTCCAGGCCGATGCCGCGCCAGGGGTGCTCGGGGCTGTTCCGGCGGGGGTCGGGGGCGGTCGCGGGCATGGCCGCGAACGTCTGGGGTTCGCGGGACCTCGCCTACGCCGCCCTCACCTACGGGCGCCAGATCGCAGTCCAGGCCAGGGACGACCTGCGCGAGACACACTTCCCGGTTCATACGGTGCCTTCCGTATGAACCGGGTGCCGTAAGCCATCTGCCAGTGCTTTGATCTCAGATGGCGCATCCGGGGCCGCTGAGGGGGCGGATGCAGACGTTGCGCGAGGCACCGCCGTCGTTGGTGTTGGTGCCGGGGCCGCCGTCGAGGAAGTCAGCGCCGTTGCCGCCGAAGAGGGCGTCGTTGCCGTTGGCGCCCCTGAGTGCGTCGGCGCCGTCCTGGCCCTCGATGCGGTCGTTGCCGTCGCCGCCGCCGATGGCGTCATTGCCGTCGCCGCCGCACAGGATGTCGTTGCCGCCGCGGCCTTCGATGACGTCGTTGCCGCCGAGGCCGAAGATGACGTCGTCGCCGGGCGTACCGATGAGGACGTTGGCGCGGTTGGTGCCGACGATGGTGGGCGTCGCGTTGGCGCAGGTGAGGGTGGCGGGCGGACGGACGGTGATCGTGAACGGCCTTGAGGCCGGGGCAACGTCCGAGTCGGGGTCGGTGGCCGTCACGGTGAACGTGTACGTGCCGGCCGTCGTCGGAGTACCGGAGATCACGCCGCTCGTCGTGTTGAGGTTCAACCCGGCAGGCAGGGAGCCGCTGGTGACCGCGAAGCTGGGGGCTCCGGTGCCGCCGCTGGTCTGCAGGGTGGTGGAGTAGGCGACGTTCTGGGTGGCGTCGGGCAGCGGGCTGGTGGTGACGAAGGCCAGATCCTGGATCGTGAAGCTGATCTTCACCTGGCCGTTGGCGCTGGGTGTTCCGATCGGCGAGGCGCTGTACGTGGTGCCCGTTCCCGTGGAGGTGGCGAAGCTGCTGCCGCCGCCACCGCTCCCTCCGCCGGATGCACCACCGGTGGTGGCGGAAGCGCCACCACCGCCACCGCCGAAGTAGCCACCTCCGCCGCCTCCGCCGCCAGTGACAACAAAGCTGGTGCCACAGCCGGTGTAGTTACCGCCGGCACCTCCCGTACCGACCGTCGCACCGGAGAATCCGCCGCCGGCGTTGCCCGCCTGGCCCGTGCAAGACCCGGCGACAGCTCCCGTGCCTGCCGCACCTCCCGCGCTGGTGGTGCCTCCGCCACCGCCGCCACCGGGCGCACCGCCGAGAGACCCGCCTGTGGCTCCGTCGGTACCGTCGGGGGTTCCGCCATTGCCTCCCTGGGTCGGGAGATTGCGTCCCCCGCCGCCGCCCCCTCCACCCGCCACCACCAGCAGGTTTCCGCCCGTCGCCACGCTTGACGCGCCGCCCCCGCCCGCGCCGGTGGACAGGGGAGTGGTGGTTCCGTTTCCGCCCGCACCTCCGCCGTTGTACCCGCCGCCGCCCCCGCCGCCAGCACAGGATGCGCCGCCGGAACCACCCACATTGACGGTGAGGACCGTCGGGGTCGCGGAGGCCGGAAGAGTGCTGACCACCCGCGCCCCGGTACCACCCGTCGATCCATTGGGGCAGGTTCCGCTGACGGCACTGCCGCCGCCGGCGCCGTCAGCGGTGATCGTCGCTACCGCGTTCGCGGGGATGGTGAAACTCTGCGGGGCACCCGTGAAGGTGAAGGTCTGATCGATGTCGACTGCACGATGGGACGCCGTGGCCGCCGCCGGAGCCATCCCGAGACCGGACAGGACCACGCAAAGGGCTGTCGCGGTGCCCGCGCTGTACCAACGCCGGCCATTGCCGGGCCCCCCGCGCCGTCGCCACGCCCCCGTGATCAAAGACGATCGCGTATGTCTTTCGTTCACCGATCTCTCCCGGTTCCTTGGTGTCAGCCCTGTCAGCACCCGTGCGCAGCCGGCAGCAGGCGGCGGCGCCTCCATACCCCACGGCGCGCGCAGGCGCACTCTATGTGACGGAAAGAACCACAACAGTCAATAAGTCCTTTTTAAGTATCTTTCGAGCGTGTCTGGCATGCCCCTGCCCGGTCAGGTGACTGCATTCATCCGCACCCGCCCAGAAGCAGGCAGACGGAGAACACTGGGCGGAATCCCCTGACATCAACGCCGGCGAACGTCACAGGACGCGTACGGATGGAGGGCCGTAGCGGCAGGCCCATGAGCCATGCATCCGGCTGATCGTTGCGTGGGCTGAAACGCATGGCACACGCGCTCACGCGCAGCGGCGACACGTCGGCGAGGCTGTAGCCGCACTCTTGGAAGCAGCCATCACTCCGCACGTACCGTGGTCCGTGATCTGGTCCAGCTTTCAGGGAACCGGACCCCCAAGCCGTTGGCGGAGCTTGCCGAACGCATGGCCATCAACTGAGAAGTCAGCCCGCTTCGAACGAGGCGACCTCGTCGAACGCGAGCGGGCGACCGCAGCCTGACGTGCGGTGCTAGACACAGACACCGTGAGAGAGGCAGCAATGGACCAAGGCACCCGCGGTGAGCTCATCAGTCGGCTGGCCGAGGCGATCAGCTCCGTCACAACCGCGCACCCGCTGCGGGTCGCCATCGACGGGCCGCCCGCCTCCGGCAAGACCACGCTGGCCGACGAGCTCGCCGTCGTCCTGCGCGCGCAGGACCGCGACGTCGTCCGCGCGACCATCGACGACTTCCTCGTCCCCCGTGCACAGCGCTACCGACGCGGCCAGTACTCGGCCGAAGGCTGCTACTTCGACGCCCACGACCGCGCCGCGCTGTGCCGGGTCCTGCTCGATCCGCTAGGCCCGGGCGGACACCGATGGTTCCAACACGCGGTCTACGACGCAGACACCGACACCCCATCGTCCCCGCCGGCCACGACCGCCCCCGCAGACGCCGTACTGCTCTTCGACGGCGTCTTCCTCCTGCGCCCAGAACTCATCCACCGGTGGGACCTGCGCATCTTCGTGTCCGTCCCATTCGAGCAGACGGTAGAGCGCGCCCGTGACCGAGGCGCAGCGCTGGCCGGATCCACCGCCGAAATCGAACGGTCCTGGCGCAACCGCTATATCCCCTCCCAACAGCTCTACTTCGCCACAGCCCGCCCAACCGACCACGCCGACATCATCGTGTACAACGATCAGCTCCAACGGCCGGCCTGGGAAGTCCGCCGATAGCGGTTGACCCACTTCGACGCGCAGGCGACATGGCGGCGAGGAGTAATTGCCAAATCCTGTGGATCGATGAGTGTGGTCGGCGATTGGTCGGGTCTGGCATCGCTCGACCAGGCGTCGGCACCCCTCGGCCGAGAGCGGAGCATTGCGGTGAGACATGTGGTGGCCTTTCCGGACGGCGTGGAGAGAGGGCCGGAGCGCGGAGTCGCGGCCCTCTACAGTGGTCTGCCAGCTCAGCGGGTCGCCGTGCGAGCTGCGCTGACCAGCGCCGGGTCGACATCGGGCACGGCGAGCCTCGGGTTGTGGCCGGACGCGACGACCTTCATGACGAATCCCGCGGCCTCTTCCAGTTGCCGGGCGCTGTCGAGCCCTCCGATCACGGCTGTCTGCCCGCCCAGGTCGCCGATCAGTGCCGTGGCGAGATCCAGAGCACTGCGCTCGCTGCCGCAGATCGCCACGACCGGCGTCGTCTCCTGCAGGCCCGCGTATGGCCACGAGGCTCCCGCGAACAGGTGCAGTGCCTTGACCACGTGGGCACCGGGAGCGGAGCGAGCCACGAGCTGTGCTGCGGAGCCTGATGCCGGCTTGAGTTCACCGGTTGCGTAGTCGACGGGGTTGGTGCAGTCGATCACGGTCTTGCCTGCCAGCGCCCCGTCGGAGCCGCCGACGAGATGCAGGGCGGCCTCCAGTCCTTCCCAGGAGACCGCAACCACGACCGCATCGGCCCTCCCCGCGAAGTCGGCTGGAGCAACTGCCTCCGCCGAGGGGTCGATCTGGTCGGCGGCCTCGCTGGCGTGCAGCGGATTGCGCCCTGTCACCAAGAGCGAATGGCCGGATGCGGCCCAGGCGCGACCAAGCGTCACGGCCAGGTTTCCGGTGCCCAGGATGCCTACGTTCACAACGTGTCTCCTCCGTCTGGAAGCGGTGTCCTCCAGAACGCTACGAACGCACCTCCTACCGCTCGGTAGGAGACTGATGGGACACTGAACTTCGTGATTGAGGAGTCCTGTCAGACATTCGTCTCCGACTGCCATGTGCGCGCGGCAGCGGAGCTCATCCGCCACACGTGGGATCCCGTCGTGCTCTCAGCCCTGCGTCTGGGGCCAACGCGACGCAACGAACTACTCCTGCGCATCGCGGGAGCCAGTGACAAAGTGATCACTCAAACGCTCCAACGACTGCAGGCTCGTGGCCTCGTCATCAAAGCGCCCAGCACCGAGCGATCGTCGGAGCAGCCCGGCGCGGTCTACCAACTCTCTCCGCTCGGCGAATCGTTCGCGATCGGGCCCCTGGCGCAGCTCGCACAATGGGCGGCAGACAACCAAGCCGAACTCACCGGCCCGTCAACAACCTCATGACCCGCAACACCTAGCCCGTGCGACCAGGTTCCACACGCCTGCACTGCAGCCCTGTCTGAGAGACACCCGCTACTCCACAGGGCCTGTTACAGGTTTCTCTACCTCATCAAGGCTCTTCGCTCCGCTCGTCGCGCGCTCCCCGGCTCACCGTCGGGGCCCTGAGCTCCTGTCTCCGCCCCGCTCGGCTCCACGACTTCAGCCAGTCACTTCGGCGGGAGCCTCGAAGATCATGGCCCCACATCGGGCACTGACGGGCAGGTCGCCTCAGGCAAGGTAGAAGTCCTTTCGGGCGGTTACGAACGTCTCGATGGACTGGGCGGGGATGCCCGTCACGCGCTCGACGCCATCGGCAGTGCGGTTGTAACGGTTGTCCCGGTGCAACTGGGCCATGGTGGAAACATGCTGTTCGAGGTGCGGGGGCATCCCCAGCTTCGGGAGGTGGGCCTCCCACCGCTCCGGGGGCATGTCCACATAGGACACCGGCCTGCCCAGCGCCCGGGAGAATTCCGCGGCCAGCTCCGTCATGTCGACCGAGCGCGGCCCGGTCAGTTCGTAGACCTGCCCGACGTGGGGAGCCGGATCGCGGAGCACGGTGGCGACGACCCGGGCGACATCGTCCACGGCGACCGGAGAGGTGCGTCCGGTGCCGAACGGCAGCGCGATCGTGCCGTTCTCCTGAATCGACCGCGCCGCCATCATGGTGAACAGCGGAGTGTCCAGGAACGCCGTCGGCCGGATGTGCACCACCGGCAGACCCGACCAGTCGAACACCTGCTCCGCCAGCCAGTGCAGCCGCTGCTGGTGCGACTCCTCCGTGCTGGTGGCGGTCATCTGCGACACCGTCATCTGCGACAGGTCGACCAGGGCCTCCAAATTCCCGTACTCCTTCGCAACGGAAGCCACCACGGTCGCCGCCAGCAGATGGTCCGGCGACACGCGCATCCCGAAGTACATCCGTGCCACGCCCTGCAGCGCGGCCGCTACGGTCTCGGGCCGGGTCAGGTCACCGATGACGACGTCTGCGCCCAGTGCCCGCAGTTCGGCGGCCCGCTCGTCATCGCGGCGGACCATGAAACGCACCGGCACATTCTGAGCACGCAGGTGCTCGAAGACCGTGCGGCCCACGCCGCCGGCACCGGGGATAAGAACAAGGTTGTTGGCACCCATCGGGCGATCTCCTTCGAAAGTAACGGGAAATACCTGAGTGTTGGGATGTGATCAGAGCGTCAGCGGAGCCGTCAGTAAGGCGTTGGCCCCCATGTCACCGTGGGCCCGTGCGGCGATTTCACACGTCGTGGCGCCTCTTCGAGCAGCCGCAGTACCGTCTCGATGACGGCGGTTTCGGCGACGACACCGCGGGGGCGTCCCCGGCAGGGGGTCGCCTCCGGTGTCTCGCGGGAATGGTTCGTGATCACCGTCGGGCTCATCAGACGGTCTGGCGCTGGGACTTGGCACCGCTGGTGGCCGTGGCGGCAGCCTTGCCCGGCAGGAAGACCAGCACGACGACCGCGCCGACCAGGGCGACGGCTGCGGACCCTACCGCGGTGATGTGCATGGCGTGGATGAAGGCGTCGTGCGCGGACTGCACCAGGGCCCTGCCGACGGGTCCCAGCTTCTCGGCGACGGTAAGGGTCGCCTGGACGGATTCACCTGCGGCGTGCCGGTCGGAGGTGGGCAGTACGTCCAGGTGGCCGTCGATGCCGCTGCGGTACGTGGTGGACAGCAGCGACCCCAGCACGGCGACGCCCATGGCCCCGCCGACCTGCCGGAAGGTGTTGTTGACCGCGGATCCGGAGCCGGCCTTCTCCCGCGGCAGCGACGACATGATCATGACGGTGGCGGGCGGCATCACATGGGCCATCCCCGTGCCCATCAGGAAGAACAGCACCTCCAGCACCCAGATGGGGGTGTCCTGGCCGAGCAGCAGGAAGCCGGCGAAGGCCACGGCGGTCAGGACGAGGCCGGCGGTGCACACGGCTCGGGCGCCGAAGCGGTTGACGACCAGCCGGGCCCGCGGGGCGAAGAACATCTGGGAGGCGGCGAGCGGCAGCACGAGCAGTCCGGACTGCAGGACGCTGTAGCCGCGCACGCTCTGGTTGTAGAAGACACTGAAGAACGTGACGCCCATGAGCGCGAAGAAGACCAGGCCGATGGCGGCGACGGAGGCGGAGAACCGCCGGTTGCGGAAGTAGGTGACGTCGAGGGCCGGATTGTCGCTGCGGGCCTCGTACACCACGAAACCGGCAAGGATCGCCAGGCCGCCCAGGATCGTCGCCCACACCTCGGGCCGGGTGAAGTCGCCCAGCTGGCCGCCCTTGATGATGCCGTAGACCAGCACCGCCAGACCGACAATCGACGACAACACGCCGACCGGGTCGAGCCTGCCGGGCCTGGGGTCCCTGGATTCGGGGACGATCGCCACCATCGCGACCATCGCGGCGACCACGATCGGCACATTGACCAGGAAGACCGAGCCCCACCAGAAGTGCTCCAGCAGAACGCCGCCGGCGATGGGGCCGGCGGCTATGGCGAAACCGACCACACCGGTCCAGATGCCAATGGCCCTGGGCTGCTCCTCGGGCTCGAAGACGTTCATGATGATCGCGAGGGTGGCGGGCAGGATGAAGGCGCCGCCGAAGCCCATCACGGCGCGGAAGGCTATGAGCTGCCCGGAGGAGTCCGACAGCGCGGACAGCACGGATCCCACACCGAACACGGCCATGCCGAAGAGCAGCACCTTCTTGCGGCCGAGCCGGTCACCCAGCAGACCCGCGGTGAAGAGCAGTCCGGCGAAGACCAGCGTGTAGGAATTGACCGCCCACTCCAGCTGGCTCTGGGTGGAGCCGAGTCCGGTGGGAGCAGGCTGGGCGATGGTCTTCATCGCCACGTTGAGGATCGAATTGTCCAGCATCACCACCAGGAGGCTGAACGCGAGGACGGCCAGGATGGCCCAGCGCCGGCGGTGGACCACCTCGGAAACGCCTCGTCGCCGGGCAGGCGGCACGGGTGGTGTGGACGCCGCGGGCGTCGAGGACTCGGTGGGGGTGGGTGGCGATGCCACAGGGGTCTCCAGTGCTGTCGGTGGTTCTGCGATTGCCGGGCGGAGGCCGTCGACCTCAGACGGTGGAGGCAGCGCAAGGCCCTGCTTGACCTACCGGTGACCTCATCGGCATCAAATAGATGTCGCTAGGGATCTAAACATGGGCTAGAATAGATGTCAAGCGACATCCATCTGAGGAGAGTGATTCCATGGGCCGCGTGTCCCAGGCGCAAGCACAGGAGAACCGGCAGCGCGTCGTAGCAACCGCTTCCCGGATGTTCCGTGAGAAAGGCACAGCGGTCAGCGTCGCTGACCTGATGAAGACCGCCGGGCTCACCCGGGGCGGGTTCCACAAGCAGTTCGTCTCGAAGGCGGACCTGGTCGACGAGGCCATCGCCCACGCCTTCGAGGATCCGGAGGCGCACTCGCCGGCTGGGCGAGAGGAGCCCGCCGGAGACCACGAAGCCGCCCGCCGCACGCTGATCGAGCAATACCTCTCGGTCTGGCACCGCGATCACGCCGGGGAGGGCTGCCCCGTCTCCGGATTCGCCGCCGACCTGGGGCGCGAACCCGACCAGGCCGCCCGCTCCCAGCACGTCTACATCAACGGGGTACGGAACCGAGCCGCCCGGCTGGCCACCGGCGACGACGACGGCATGGCCCAGCTCTGCACCATGGTCGGTGCCCTCGCCCTCGCCCGCGCCACCCGGGGCAACCCGATCTCCGAAGAACTACTGCAGGCCGCGCGTACGGCTCTCACCAAGAGCGGCTCCGGGCAGTGCGAACCGCAGCACCACGTGGACTGACCGAGGGCCGGCTGACCGTGCAGGCCGCCGCCTGAGCTGAAGCGACATGACCAACGGGCGACCTGCTGTGTCCGGTTGGTAGCGTCACGGGCATGAATCTGGGCCGCGTGCTCGAAGCGTTTCGTCTGGAATCCGGGGCGTTCACCGATGCAGTGTCAGGGCTGTCCGAAGCCGAGTGGAACCTCCCGACGCGCTGCGCTCCCTGGACCGTACGCGACCTGCTCGGGCACGTGTGCGTAGTGATCGATTGGCTTCCGGGCATGCTGGACGCGCCGGCGCCGAGTGAGGCCAAGGTTTCCGCGGCGGAGTACTACCGTCCGGACAACCGCTTTTCACCGCAGACCAACGGTGCCCGGATCGCTCTGGCCCAGGACCGGGCAGCGAGGTCGGTCGACGGTGCCGCCTCCGCCGAGGATTTCACCGCGATCTGGCAGCAGGTCGACCGGCTGTGCCGGGTCCAGCCGGCCGGCCGTACCGTGCGGACGCGTCACGGTGACGCCATGCTCCTGTCGGAGTTTCTGCTTACCCGAGTCGTTGAAGTCGCCGTCCACGGCCTCGACCTGGCTGATGCACTCGGAAGCGAGCCATGGCTGACCTCGTCGGCTGGTGACGCCGTGCTGGAGTTGCTTCTCGGTGCAGAGCAGACTGCGACGGCCCGCAAAACGGGTTGGAGCCGGCCACAATTCCTGCGCAGAGCCACCGGCCGCGAGCCGTTGGATGACACAGAGGCCGCACAGATCGAGCGGCTCGGCATCCGATGGCTCGCCCTGGGCTGACATCTGCGCTTGTCGGCCGGACACTCCCGTGGTGCGGCCCGGAGGCCGTCGAGTGAGCCGGGCAGGGAAACCCTTCCGAGAAGGCTGCGCACCGGGCAGTTCTCCCCGATCCGGACCTGCGGAACGGCCGATGTCCGGCGTCGACGGCGGCCCGTGGACCTGCGCCCCGGTGCGGTTGGCGAGCTCGGCGCCGTCCGGCCACGACCTCGCAGGTCAGCCGGCATTCGCGTACGGCGCCCTCCGAACTGGGTACCTTCGAGCGGCACTCGGTCACCGCATCAGGGCGACGACGGCTGCGTCGATGGGTTCGATGTCCGGATCACCATCATCTGAGGTATCGACTTCAACGACGGCATCGACTCCACCCGGGGGATCGAAGATCGATCGCTTCATCTCGCCTCGCTGGAACTGAGATGCGAGCTGTCGGTCGGTTGCCCCGCCTTCGGCCGCCCGGGCGCGGAGTCGCTCGGCGATGACCGATTCGTGGGCGACGACGTGAACAGCGAGCACGCGGGCGTCGGATGCGAGTAGCGCATCCAGCATCGTGTGCGACAACACGGAGGACTCCACGACGAAGCTCACCCCTGAGGAGGCGAGGAGCCGGGCTGCGTTGACCATCACGGCCTCAGCACGGAGGCTCAAAGGACCGCCGGCGATATGGAAGTCCGGGTTGAGCTGAAGAGCGCCGTCCTTGGCGACGGAAGCGGAGGACAGCCCGAGACCGGCCTTGATCTCATCCCGGGTCAGAAACGGCACACCGAGGCGCCGCGCCGTTGCGCAGGCAACGGTGGTCTTTCCGGCCCCCGGGGACCCGCATACGGCGACCACCAACGGCCGTTCCCACCTCGACATCCGCCGATCCTGCCGGATCTTGACCGTGCTGTCCACGAGCCGATCACAGCCGGCCGAGCAGCCCTCAGCGGCCGCACCCGCCCGTAGCAGGATGCGCCGGCCCTTGTGGCCGATGTCGTCGACCACCCCCTCAGCGTCCAAAAATTCCGCCGGCTCGGTCAGGCTCCAGGTCGAAAACGGCTGACCGTGCTCGGCAGGCCTGGACTCGGCGATCCATTCGATCTCGCGGCGCTCGGGCAGCATGAAGCTGGTCCTGCCGATGAGGGGCGTCGTGGGGCACGGGTGGTGGTACGGGTCTACGGGACCTCAACGGGCGCACGGGCACCGTGACGGTTCATGAGGGCGCCGAGTTCATCATGCGTCCGGCCGTACCGGCCCCGACGGCCCGACCGCTACTTCGCCGTCGACGGCCCTGTCTCCTGGTGGCCCGGCACGCTCGTGGTGTTGTCGATGTTCTCCTCGACCCAGTTCCGCAGGAGGCTCAGCGGCACGGCTGCGCTGTGGCCGAGGTCGGTCAGGGCGTACTCCACGTGGAGGGGCACCGCGGGATAGATGGTGCGATCGACGAGCCCCGCATCCTCCAGGCGTCGCAGGGTCTGGGTGAGCACCTTGGGGCTGACGCCCTGGAGGAACCGCTGGAGGGCACCGAACCGCTGGGGGCCCTCTTCAAGGGCTCCGATGGCGAGGGCCGACCACTTGTTGGCCAGGAGGTCCAGCATGGCGCGGCAGGGGCACTGGGCCGCGTAGACATCGTGGTGGGCGTGCTGCCCGGTCTCACAGGTGGTGGTCACAGGAACACTCCTCAGCAGGACACTTCCCATTGGGAAGTAGATTCCCTTGATGGTAACTACTGCCTCGGGGGTACGGTCGAGCCTGCTTGGCCGATGACCGCAAAGCGGCCTATCGGATCATTTGTTCAGCATGTGTACAAGGAGATGACCCATGTCCTCGATGCGCGCGGTGGTGCAGCACGCCTTCGGCGGTCCCGACGTCCTGCGGGTGGAGGAGGTACCCCGGCCGGAACCGCTGCCGACCGAGGTCCTGGTGCGGGTGCACGCCGCCGGGATCAACCCGGTCGACTGGCAGACCCGGGCCGGCCACGGCATGGCCGGCGTGCTGGGTGAGCCGCCGTTCATCCCGGGCTGGGACGTCTCCGGTGTCGTCGAGGAGATCGGCTTCGGAGTGACGACCCTTAAGCCCGGCGACGAGGTCTACGGGATGCCGTGGTTTCCCCGCGCGGCCGGCGGCTACGCCGAGTACGTCACCGCCCCCGCCCGCCAGTTCGCCCGCAAGCCCGAGAGCATCAGTCACGAGCAGGCCGCTGCCGTTCCGCTGGCCGCCCTGACCGCCTGGCAGGCCCTGGTGGACACGGCCGATGTCCAGCCCGGGCAGCGGGTGCTGATCCACGCTGCCGCTGGAGGCGTCGGACACCTGGCCGTCCAGTTCGCCAAGCACCTGGGTGCCCACGTCACCGGCACCGCCAGCAGCGGACGCCATGACTGGCTCAGGGCGCTCGGCGCCGACGAACTCGTCGACTACACCGCTGTCCGCTTCGAGGACGCAGTCAAGGACATCGACGTGGTCATCGACCTCATCAGTGTCCACCACGACAACACCAGCGTGCGCTCGCTGGACGTGTTGCGCCCGGGTGGACTGCTCGTCGCGATCCCCGTCGGCGTCTCGCCCGAACTCCGGGAGGCTGCCGAGTCCCGGGGGCTGCGCACCAGCCCCTTCCTGGTCGAGCCCGACGGCCCCGCCCTGACCCGGATCGCCGGACTCATCGACGCCGGAGAGGTGAGTGTGGAGGTCGAGGAGGTCTTCGCCCTGGACCAGGTCGCGCAGGCCCACACCCGCGGCGAGAAGGGCCGTACCCGCGGCAAGCTCGTCCTGCGTGTCGCCTCCTGACTCCCGCTCCGGTCCGGCTCGGCCGCCACATCCGGTCACCCGGCGACGACGGACCGCGCGGCCTCCCGGGAGCCGGAGGCCCTGCCGTCCTAGCGGGCGGCAGTGCCTCTGCGCTCGCAGCACATGTACGGCACGAGCTGACCCAGCGCAGGGACGACCGGGTGTCGTGTTCTTCCCCTGGTGGAGTCAGCCGGTAGTCCTGTTCCCGTCCGCACCTCGATGGAGGCCGCATCCCGCGTCCCCGAAGGCTCCCAGCAGCAACGCGATACCTTCAGGACCTGGTCGGACCGCTCGGCTACCACCAGTCGCCGTCTCCCGCGAGGGAACGGTGCAGGTAGTCCTCCAGTTCCCGTGCGGCCCACAGCCGACCGTCGGTCTCGTGGTCCCAGACGAAGACATCCGGACGTTCGGGCGTCAGCACGAAGGCGAACTGGTCGCCGCCGCCGTTGTCCCCGAAGAACAGCAGTGGATCGAAGGGCATGTACAGGCCCGGGAATGTGTCGGGGGCCCAGAACAGCAGGTTCTGCTCCACGATCCGCCCCAGGGACCACACCACGTCGGTCCCGTACTCACCGACCACCCCGTCGGTCTCCGTCAGCAGCGCGGTCAGCTGCGCCGGCAGGCTTCGCCCCAGGCGCCGCTCCGCCTCGGCCAGCGCCGCCGCGGTGACGGGTGCCCGGAACTCGGCGTCGGGCAGGGCTCCGGCAGCGGCTTCCTTCCACATGGGCGCAGCTTAGCCTCGCCGTTTCGGTTGGGCTGAGGCGGCTGCGTTGATCATCAACTGTTGGGTGGTCGAGGCGATTCTGTTGCCTGGGCATGGTGGAGTCCC
>NZ_JBHVWN010000079.1:0-36519 GCF_042882275.1 Streptomyces sp. NPDC058231
GCACGGGAGGAGAGCCGGGTACGGATCACGTACCCGGCTCTCCTCCCGTGCCGGTCCGGTGCCTTGCTCGCGGATCCTCAGCCGGTGCGTCCCTCGGCCACGTGGTCGGCGCGTTCCGGTCCGATGCCCAGGACCGTCGCCTCCAGGTACTGCTCCGGTTCCTTGTACTGGCTGACGTCGGCCGGGTTGTAGCGGGGTGTCTGCCGGGACCAGTCCAGATTGCCGCGCATCCAGCTCCGCATCCCGTCCAGGTACGGGAGGAGCATCCCGGACAGCTGGGGATAGGCTGCGAGCAGTTCGGTCTCGGCCGACAGGAAGCGCTCGGTCTCGGTGGCGATCTCCGCGCAGACGTGTTCCAGCGCCTGTCGCTGACCGTAGCCGCGGTGGTGCCGGACCAGGTGGACGAGGTTGTGGATCTCGCCCAGGACCTGTTCCTTCTCGTACGAGTAGACGTCGTTGGCCCAGCACACGACGTTGCAGGAGGCCTCCACGGCGACGATGAACCGGGCGTCGTTGTGGATCGACTCGGGGGCCTCGATGCCGGTCACGACCTCTATCAGGTCCATGCAGACGTGTATCGCCCCGGTGTGCCGCCGCTTGGCGATGTAGGTCTCCTCGGACGGCACGACCCCGTTCGCCCGGTTCCCCGCCTCCCAGGTGGTGGCGGTGGTCAAGTAGGTGATCAGATGCCAGGCGAACCGGCGTAGCCAGTGCGCCGCCGCGTTCGGTGTCGTACGTTTCCACAGGTCGGCCAGGGCGATCACGGCGGCGGGGAGCTCCTCGTGGGGGAGCGGGCCGGTGCCGGTGCCCTCGACCACGTTGCGCATCATCGCGACCACGTCCCGGACCCGCTCCGGGCTGCGGCCGAGATGGCCGTCGTCGAGCTGGTCGTCGACGAGGAACAGCCAGACGAACCAGTCGGCGACGAGATCGAGATTCTCTTCGTTCGCGGTCGGATACACCATGCCGACGAAGGCACCGAAGTCGGCTTGCTCGAAGCGCTGCCTGGCCGAATCCCTATGCACCAGGCCGGTGTTGCGAGTCCAGGTGTCGAGATGGGCACGGGTGTGCGCGACATGCGCGTTCGTCCGCTGGGGGAACGGGCAGTAGATGTCCGGAAGTTCGTTCTCCACGGGCGGGCCTGAATCCTCTCCGGTCGTACCTGTGACGGAAGTTGGAGCCGTTCCACCTGTTCCTCGGGGCGTCTTCGTGACCCGCGGGACCTGCGCATTTGAAGCTACCTGACCCCCTGTCATCCGGTCCAGGGAAGATGATCACGAATGGTTCGATTGTTGTTCGGGTAGGGTCCGCGGGTAAGGCAGGTTCCACTTGCCCGGGGCTCCCGTACTCCGCCCTTGGAGGAATATACGAACACGGGAGCGATTTGCTGTGTCTTCGTGGAGGCGACCTGCGCCGCTTCACATGAAAAAATGGGTGTTATGCGTTTTCTTCAGCCCGGCACCGGTCGTTTCACAGAGTCCCCCACGGTCCCGTACGACCTCACGTACGACGATGTCTTCATGGTTCCGGGCCGCTCAGCGGTCGGTTCCCGCCAAGGGGTCGACCTTTCCGCACCGGACGGCACCGGCACCACGATTCCGCTCGTCGTCGCCAACATGACGGCGATCGCGGGCCGCCGGATGGCCGAAACAATCGCCCGCCGCGGCGGTCTCGTCGTCATTCCGCAGGACATCCCGATCGACGTCGTCACCGAGGTCATCTCCTGGGTCAAGACACGCCACCTCGTGCTCGACACGCCGATCGTGCTGTCCCCCGGCCAGACGGTGGCCGACGCGCTGTCCCTGCTGCCGAAGCGGGCGCACGGCGCGGGCGTCGTCGTCGACGACGAGCAGCGGCCCGTGGGCGTCGTCACCGACCACGACCTGACCGGTGTCGACCGTTTCACCCAGCTCTCCGAGGTCATGTCCAGGGACCTCGTGCTCCTCGACGCGGACATCGACCCGCGCGACGCGTTCAACAAGCTCGACGGCGCCAACCGCAAGCTCGCCCCCGCGGTCGACGCGGACGGCAGGCTCGTCGGCATCCTCACCCGCAAGGCAGCGCTGCGCGCCACGCTCTACACCCCGGCCACCGACGCCGAGGGCAAGCTGCGGATCGCCGCCGCCGTCGGGATCAACGGCGACGTCGCGGGCAAGGCCAAGCAGCTCCTCGACGCGGGTGTCGACACCCTCGTCGTGGACACCGCGCACGGCCACCAGGAGTCCATGATCAGCGCGGTCCGCGCGGTGCGGGCGCTCGACCCGCAGGTCCCCCTCGTCGCGGGCAACATCGTCGCGGCTGAGGGCGTGCGCGACCTGATCGAGGCCGGTGCGGACATCATCAAGGTCGGTGTCGGCCCCGGCGCCATGTGCACCACCCGGATGATGACCGGCGTCGGCCGGCCGCAGTTCTCCGCGGTGCTGGAGTGCGCCGCCGAGGCCAGGAAGCACGGTAAGCACGTCTGGGCGGACGGCGGCGTCCGCCACCCCCGCGACGTCGCCATGGCGCTCGCCGCCGGTGCGTCCAACGTGATGATCGGCTCCTGGTTCGCCGGTACGTACGAGTCGCCCGGCGACCTCCAGCAGTCCGCCGACGGCCGGTACTACAAGGAATCCTTCGGGATGGCGTCCGCGCGTGCGGTGAAGAACCGGACCTCGGACGAGTCGGCGTACGACCGGGCCCGTAAGGCGCTCTTCGAGGAGGGCATCTCCACCTCGCGGATGTTCCTCGACCCGGCCCGCCCCGGGGTCGAGGACCTGATCGACTCGATCATCGCGGGTGTCCGCTCCTCCTGCACGTACGCCGGGGCGGCGTCCCTGGAGGAGTTCGCCGAGAAGGCGGTCGTCGGCGTGCAGAGCGCCGCCGGCTACGCGGAGGGCAAGCCGCTGCACGCCAGCTGGAGCTAGCACGCACGACGAGGAGACGTCCGGGCCGCCCCGGCGGCCCGGACGTCCTCCTTCGCCGGAGGCAGGTGCGGGGCGAGGGCCTTCGCGACCGCCGCCGCCAGCCGGGCATGACCGCTGTCGTCCGGGTGGAGGCCGTCCATCAGATGCTCCGGCCCCAGGACGTCCCGCCCCGGCAGCACCGACAGCCGGGAGTCACCGGCCCGGACGAGGTCGGCGCCCGCCCGTTCCAGCGCCGTCCGCAGCTCGGACAGCGTGGCCCCGAGCGCGTTCGGGGTCTCCTCCGCATCCGGGCGCAGCAGCGGGGAGACGAGCAGCAACGGGGTCTCCGGGTGGCCCGCGCGCACCAGGGTGACGAAGGCGCGCACCGTCTCGTACAGCAGCGGTGCCGAGAACGGGACGCCCGCCCAGCAGTTCGTGCCGAAGGCCAGGGTCAGCACGTCGGCCGGGAGTGCGGCGATCTGCTCGGCCACGCACAACTCCCCGCGCCCCGAACCCGCGTACCCCAGATTGATCGTGTCCAGCCCGAGCGTGCGGCCGGCTGCCGCGGGCCAGGCGTGGGCGGGGCGCGTCGACCACCAGCCCTCGGTGATCGAGTCCCCGTGCACCACCCACCGCGGCCGCGCCGGGACGGGCAGCAGGGCGCCGCCCACCGACCGCACCCCCGTGACGGCCGGTCCCAGTGCCTCCGGCGGATGGACGGTGAAGGGTCCGTCCTCCCCGGGCGGGAGGCCGATGGTGGTGACGGCGTCCTCCGCGGGGTCGGAGAGGACCTCCGTCACACACCTCTCGCCCTGCCACAGCGCGAAGAGTCCGACACGGCCGCCCGGGGCCTGGGCCCGGTAGCGGATCTCCACGGCACGCGCGCCCGGCGCCAGGAACTCCAGCCGCACCCCGATGGGCAGCAGCGCCCGCTCCCCGGTGTCCCACGGCAGCCGGGCCAGATCGGCCGGATCGGCCCGTACCGCGTGCCGGCCGTCCCGCCAGGCGACACCACGCAGAAAGGGGTCGGGGTCGAGCCATGTCATCGGGTCTCCGTTTCGCCGGGTGCGCACTCCACCCCTACCCCGTTGCGCCGTGCAGACGTCCGTACGGCCTCTTCCGTCACCGCGTGTTCTACTTCGGGTGCGGCGCCGCGCCGCCCCCGACCTGCCGCCCCAGAGAAGTGATCCACCCGAAGTGCGACTGAACGATCTCGACGAACGCATCGTCCATGCCCTGGCCGAGGACGCCCGCCGCTCCTACGCCGACATCGGCGCGATCATCGGCCTGTCCGCACCCGCGGTCAAGCGCCGCGTCGACCGGTTGCGGGCGGAGGGGGCGATCACCGGTTTCACCGTGCGGGTGGACCCGGCGGCACTCGGCTGGGAGACCGAGGGTTTCATCGAGATCTACTGCAGCCGCAACACCTCCCCGGAAGCGATCAAGACCGGCCTGGCGCGCTACCCGGAGATCGCGTCGGCGTCCACGGTCACCGGGGAGGCCGACGCGATCGTCCAGGTCTTCGCCGCCGACATGCGCCACTTCGAACAGGTGCTGGAGCGGATCGCGGGCGAACCCTATGTGGAGCGCACCAAATCGGTGCTGGTGCTCTCGCCGCTGCTGCGGCGGTACTCCGCGGGCTCACCGGGCTGATCCGGCTCGGTACGCGGCCCATCCGTGCACCGAACCCGTCCGTACCCCGGGTGCCGGTGCCTGGCCGGCCCGGTGACGGCGCCTGCTGCCGGCCGCCCGTGCGGATCCGACGGCCCGCACCCGGGCGGCCCGCACTCCGGCACATGGTCTTCAACGAGACCGATATCACCCCCCTGACCTGCGACGACGCCTCACGCAACGAATCACCGCCGGAGCGGTGAATTGCGCAATGGATCGACGGTCGGCGGCAACGCTCGCGCCTTGTCCGGCCTGATCACCGGCCCGTACCGTCTAAACGTCCCCGCCCCGCACCGCACCGTCCGAGGTCTGCCATGCCGCCGTTGCGCACCGCCCTGCTCCAGAGCTCCGGACGTCCGGGCTCGGTGGACGAGAACCTCAAGGCGCTCGACGAGGCGGCGGCGCGGGCGGCCGGGGCCGGGGCCCGGCTGCTTGTCTGCCCCGAGCTGTTCCTGACCGGGTACGCCATCGGTGACGAGGTGCCCCGGCTCGCCGAGACCGCCGACGGGGCGTCCGCGCGGGCCGTCGCCGCCGTCGCCGTACGGCACGGGCTCGCGGTCCTCTACGGATACCCGGAGCGCGCGGACGACCTGATCTTCAACTCCGCGCAGCTGATCGGACCCGACGGCACCCGGCTGGCCAATTACCGCAAGACCCACCTCTTCGGCTGCTTCGAGCAGCAGTGGTTCACGCCGGGCGAGGAGGCCGTCGTCCAGGCCGAGCTGGACGGCGTCCGTGTCGGGATCATGATCTGTTACGACGTCGAGTTCCCGGAGAACGTACGGGCGCACGCTCTCGCCGCCACCGACCTGCTGCTGGTGCCGACCGCGCAGATGCACCCCTTCCAGTTCGTCGCCGAGTCCGTCGTCCCGGTCCGTGCCTTCGAGAGCCAGATGTACATCGCGTACGTCAACAGGACCGGCCCGGAAGGGGAGTTCGAGTTCGTCGGGCTGAGCTGCCTGGCGGGTCCCGACGGCACCGTCCGCACCCGCGCCGGACGCGGCGAGGAGCTCGTCGTCGGCGAGGTCGACCCGGAGTTCCTGCGCGCGTCCCGTGCCGCAAACCCGTATCTGCACGATCGCCGCCCCGGTCTCTACGGTTCCCTGGTCTGAGCCCGCGCCCGCTCGCTCCCTCTTTTTCCCGCAAGGAGTCCGTACCCCATGACGTCCACGGTGCCCAACGCCGTCCAGCACACCGACGCGCAGCCGCCGATCACCATGTTCGGGCCGGACTTCCCCTACGCGTACGACGATTTCCTGGCGCACCCCGCGGGGCTCGGCCAGATACCGGCGACCGAGCACGGCGCCGAGGTCGCCGTCATCGGCGGTGGACTCTCCGGCATCGTGGCCGCGTACGAACTGATGAAGATGGGTCTCAAGCCCGTCGTCTACGAGGCGGACCGGATCGGCGGCCGGCTGCGTACCGTCGGCTTCGACGGCTGTGATCCGTCGATGACCGCGGAGATGGGCGCGATGCGCTTCCCGCCGTCCTCCACCGCGCTGCAGCACTACATCGACCTGGTGGGCCTGCGGACCGAACCGTTCCCCAACCCGCTGTCGCCCGCAACCCCTTCGACCGTGGTCGACCTCAAGGGCGAGTCGCACTACGCGGAGACCATCGACGACCTGCCGCAGGTCTACCGCGATGTGATGGATGCCTGGAACGCCTGCCTGGAGGAGGGCGCCGACTTCTCCGACATGAACCGGGCAATGCGTGAACGCGACGTGCCGCGCATCCGGGAGATCTGGGCGAAGCTCGTCGAGAAACTCGACAACCAGACCTTCTACGGCTTCCTCTGCGCCTCCGACTCCTTCAAGTCGTTCCGCCACCGGGAGATCTTCGGCCAGGTCGGCTTCGGTACCGGCGGCTGGGACACCGACTTCCCGAACTCCATCCTGGAGATCCTGCGGGTCGTCTACACCGAGGCGGACGACCACCACCGCGGCATCGTCGGCGGCAGCCAGCAACTTCCGCTGCGGCTCTGGGACCGCGAGCCGCAGAAGATCGTGCACTGGCCGCTCGGCACCTCGCTCTCCTCCCTGCACGACGGGGACCCCCGCCCCGCCGTGACGCGGCTGAACCGCACCGCCGGCAACCGGATCACCGTCACCGACGCGACCGGCGACATCCGCACCTTCCGGGCGGCGATCTTCACCGGCCAGTCCTGGCTGCTGCTCTCCAAGATCGACTGCGACGACGCGCTGTTCCCCATCGACCACTGGACGGCGATGGAGCGCACCCACTACATGGAGTCGTCCAAGCTGTTCGTGCCCGTCGACCGGCCCTTCTGGCTGGACAAGGCGGTCGGCAGCGACGGGGTTCCCACCGGCCGGGACGTCATGTCGATGACGCTCACCGACCGGATGACCCGGGGTACCTACCTCCTCGACGACGGACCCGACAAGCCGGCCGTCATCTGCCTCTCGTACACCTGGTGCGACGACAGCCTGAAGTGGCTGCCGCTGTCGCCGAACGAGCGCATGGAGGTGATGTTGAAGTCGCTCGGGGAGATCTATCCGGACGTCGACATCCGCAAGCACATCATCGGCAACCCGGTGACGGTCTCCTGGGAGAACGAGCCCTATTTCATGGGTGCGTTCAAGGCGAACCTGCCGGGCCACTACCGATACCAGCGGCGGCTGTTCACCCACTTCATGCAGGACCGGCTGCCCGCCGACAAACGGGGACTCTTCCTCGCGGGCGACGACATCTCCTGGACGGCCGGGTGGGCCGAAGGCGCCGTTCAGACCGCGCTCAACGCCGTCTGGGGCGTGATGACCCAGTTCGGCGGCGCCACGGATGCGACGAACCCCGGCCCCGGTGACGTCTTCGACGACATCGCCCCGGTCGAACTCCCGGAGGACTGAGCGGCGCAGCGCCGGACGGCTGACGCTGCGCGGTGGGGTGAGGTCAGCGGCACGGAGTGAGCAGACAGCGCCCCACCAGGCCGGCGCCCGCGTCCATCCGCTGCCGGAACTCCTCGGCCAGCAGCGGGAGATCACGCAGCCGCCAGAGCACCCGGGCAGCCGACCACGCCGCCTCGCGGGCCCGCTCCAGGCTCCATGAACCCAGCAGGTGGGTGAGCGGATCGGCGACCTCAAGGAGATCGGGGCCCGGCATCAGGTCCTCGCGGATCTGTTCCTCCAGCAACACGAGGAGATCGCCCACCCGGTCGAACTCCTCCCGCAGGTCCGGCGGGGCGCAGCGCAGGGCGTGACAGGTGTCCACGACGGCGAGCGCCAGATCGTGGCCGACGTGCGCGTTGATGCCCGCCAGCGCGAACTGCAGCGGCCGCACGCCGGGATGGTGCCGGTACTGGAACAGCGGACGCCAGCAGTCGGGCGGCCTGCGCCCCGCCTCCGCGGCGTCGACCGCGGCCAGATACCGTTCCGCGAACCGGACGTCGAGGGCGGAGGCCGCCGCGCGGTCCGGGAACGCGCCTTCGGTGATCTGCCGGCCGATCGTCTCGGTGACCGTCAGATAGACCCGGTTGAAGACCGCCACCCCGTCGGGTGGCGGCCAGGAGGACCGGAAGTCACGCATCCGCCCGATCACCGTGGTGACATCGGGCGGCGCCATGACCGGACCGGACCGGTCCGCGAACTGCTCCGTCTGCTCGAACTGCGCCATGGGGGCAGCGTCCCAGCCAGGGGCCCGCCGTGGCGCCGACCGGCCGCGGGTTCATCGGAACGAGGGAACGGCGGGCGGAGCCATCGGTGGCCCGGAGGCCCGCCCCGGGTCGTTCCGGAGGGGCGGGCGCGGCGGTGCGTGGTGTCTCATCTCGTACAACGGAACGGCGTCCCCCCGGAGGAGAGCACCGAGCT
The DNA here is from genome assembly GCF_042882275.1 of Streptomyces sp. NPDC058231. Lineage (NCBI taxonomy): Bacteria > Bacillati > Actinomycetota > Actinomycetes > Kitasatosporales > Streptomycetaceae > Streptomyces > Streptomyces sp. NPDC058231. The sequence continues at coordinate 8,381 of NZ_JBHVWN010000079.1, forward strand.
GGAGCGACTGCGCTTCATGGGGGACTCCTGTCGGGAGAAGGTGCCGCCAGAATCGAGGGATGACGCATGCACGTCAATGACTTGGACTAGACCATTGCGGTTTCTTGGAGATTGACGTGCCGGGGAGGCGGACACCAGGGGTGCGGGCAGCAGTGTGGCCGGCCTGGCCGTGGTTGCGCGGGCCGCGTTCGGCGACCGGTCCGAGGACGACTCGCGGCAGGGCGCCTTGCCGCAGCCAGGGGGCCGACGGTCGAAGCCAGGCGGTTCTGTGAGCCCGTCGTGCAGCACGTACTGTCCGCGATCTGATGCGCCTTGATCGGCGGTCGATGCGCATCAGGATGCGCAAATCCGGGATTCGGTGCGCAACGACTGCGGAACGTGACTGCTGGTCTGCGGCGGATGCGGTCTCGGGTGTGCCGTGATCCACTGAAGGAGCGGGCACGACGGCGTCCGTCGCAGGCGTGGGACGAAACGGCCGATCCTCAGGGTTCGGAGGGCGTCCAGATGAAGATCGTGGTGGATCTCACGCGGTGCCAGGGATACGCACAGTGTGCCTTCGCCGCACCGGATGTGTTTGCCATACAGGGGGACGAGGCGCTGCTGTACGACGCCGATCCTGACGACGCGCAGCGGGAGAAGATCGCGCGAGCGGCGGCGGCCTGCCCGGTCCAGGCCATCTTCCTCGACCGTGACGACGCTCGGATCCGGGAGTCCGCGCCCGAGACGCACGTGGACGCCCCGGGCCCTGGGGAAGCGTTCAAGCGTACGGGACGCGTCGTCATTGTCGGGGCGTCCCTGGCCGGCCTGCGGGCTGGTTGGACGCTGCGCCGGGAGGGCTTCACCGGCTCGCTCACCGTGATCGGGGACGAGCCTCACGCCCCCTATGACCGGCCACCTTTGTCCAAGCAGGTCCTCATGGGCCAGGTACCGGCGCGGCGGACCGGACTGCCCCGCCGCGACGAGCTCGACGCGCACTGGCGGTTGGGGGTCGCGGCCACGGGGCTTGACCTGAGCGGCAAGCAGGTACTGCTCGCCGATGGCGCGAAGGTGGGATTCGACCGATTGCTCATAGCCACCGGGGTGCGGACGCGCCCGTGGGCGAACGAGGCGGAGGCCGCGCTCGACGGGCTGTTCGCGCTGCACACCCCGGACGACGCGGAAGGGCTGCGGCAGCGGCTGGAAGCACGACCCAGCCGGGTGCTGGTCATCGGTGCCGGGTTCACCGGCTGTGAGGTCGCCTCTGCCTGCCGTGAGTTGGATGTGCCGGTGACGGTCGCTGAGCGGGGCCCGACCCCGCTGGTCGGGGCGCTGGGCGCGGTGATCGGCGGCGTCGCGGCACAGATGCAGCGTGACCACGGGGTCGATCTGCGGTGCGGGGTTCAGGTCGAGGCGCTGGAAGGCGATGGGGCCGGGCGGCTCCGGCAGGCCCGACTGTCTGACGGTAGCGTCCTGGACGTCGACGTGGCGGTGGCCGCGCTCGGCAGCATCCGCAACGTCGAATGGCTGGAAGGCTCGGGACTGGCGGCAGGTGTATGGGGTGTGGCGTGCGACGCGGGCTGCCGCGCCGTCGACGTCAACGGCGTCGTCACCGACGATGTGTTCGTCGCGGGCGACGTGGCCCGCTGCCCGCACCCTGTCTACGACTACCAGTACCTCTCCCTGGAGCACTGGGGCAACGCCGTCGCACAGGCGCAGGTCGCCGCACACAACATGATCAGCGCCGAGGGCGATCGATGGCCGCACCTGGCGCTGCCGGAGTTCTGGTCGACCCAGTTCGGCACCGAGATCAAGTCGGTCGGCGTTCCGACCTATGCCGACCAGCTCGTCATCGCCCAGGGATCGGTGGCTCAGCGCAGGTTCGTCGCCGTCTACGGCTACCACGGGCGCATCACCGCCGCGGTCGGCTTCAACCAGTCCAAGTGGCTGGAGTTCTATGCGGGGTTGATCGACCGGGCGGCGCCATTCCCGCCGTTCTTCCGCACCACCGACCAGCCCACCGACGCACTCCCGGTGGCGGCCGAGGTCCCCGACAGGCCCACCCCTCACGCCACCGTCGTGGTGACCGGTCACGGACCGAGCGAGCGGCGGGCCACCTTGGTCCGCAGAACGTACCTGTGACGCCTGCCCGAGCCATGACGCGTCCGGACCTCCGAGTTACGGGAGATGCCCCCATGACCCAAACCAGCATCTGGCAGCAGATCCTCGACTACTCCCACCGCCCCGATCCGTACCCGCTCTACACCGAACTGCGCAAGACACCCGTGGTACGGGTCGAGGACGGGAGCTATGTCGTGAGCACCTACCGGGAGATAGTCGCTCTGCTCCACGACCCACGGCTCAGCTCGGACCTACGCAACCTCCCCGAGTCGGCCGCCACCGCGTCGGCGCACGTACCCGAAGAGGGCCCTGCCACGCTCCCGCCCAGCTTCATCCAGACCGACGCACCCGAGCACGACCGGCTCCGGCGCCTGCTGACGCGGAACTTCGGGCCGCCGCACTGTCCCGGTCGCATCGACGGCATGATGCCCCACATGGCCGAGATCGTCACCAGCGAGATCGACGACTTCGTGGGGAAGGACCGGTCGGGTACGGCCCGGATCGACATCGTCGACGACTTCGCCTATCCCTTCCCGGTCACGGTGATCTGCCAACTGCTGGGAGTCCCGCGCGAGGACGAACCACGATTCCAGGCGATGTCCGACGCGGTCGTCCGGGCCGCCGACCCGACCACCGGAGGGATCGCGGAGCGGCAGCGCCGACGCGCGAAGGCAGTCGCCGTTCTCGGTCAGTACTTCGCCGGGCTTCTCGACGCCCGCCACGGCCAACGGGGCGACGACCTGCTCTCCGGGCTCCTCAGCGGCGACGGCGACGAGGCCCCCATGTCACCCGGAGAGGTACTGAGCAACGCGGCTCTGCTGCTCGTCGCCGGCCACGAGACGACCGTCAACCTCATCACCAACGGCATGCTCACCCTCCTGCGCCACCCCGAGGTGCTGGAACGGCTTCGCCGCAACGACGAACCCGATCTGGCCGCCCGGGTGGTCGAGGAACTCCTGCGCTACGAACCACCGGTGCAGTTTCTCTCCAACAACCGGAACTCCCTCGACGACATCGAGATCGCCGGCACCACCATCCCCAAGGGCTCACCGGTCACGCTCGCGCTCGCCGCCGGCAGCCGCGACCCGGACTTCGTACCGGACCCCGACCGCTTCGACCCCGATCGCGAGCACAACGAGCACCTGGGCTTCGGCGGCGGCATCCACTACTGCTTCGGCGCCCCGTTGGCCCGTCCCGAGACACAGATCGCCCTGACCGAACTGGCCCACCGGCTGAAGAACCCCCGGCTCGTCACCGACCCACCGCCCTACCGCGCGAGCCCCAGCCTGCGCGGCCCCCGCCACCTTCTGGTCGAGATCGACGGCGTCAACCCCCGCCGGCCGTGACCATGCACCACACCCACCTGGGCACGAGAGGTCAGCTTCAGGGCAAGCCTGAGTGACAGCTGCGAGCCGGTCGTCGCGCCGGCCGAGCGGGTCCCGGGTGCAGTCGGCGGGGATCTCGTGCACAGAGGTGACGTCGGCGGGTAGACGCATGAGAAGACGTCCCAGCTCATAGTGACCTTCCGGTAGGACGGGTGCGGGTCGGGGTGGGTCAGATCAGGCTGAGCTGTTCTCCCGATGGCCGTGGCAGGAGCACGTTCTGCAGGCGGCGGATGTTCGCGCGCCAGGGCCCGCCATCCGACTCGGCCCATAGGTCCATCAGTTCGGACGGTTCGGTCATGATGTGGTCGAGAGCCTGAAGGGCGAGATCGCGCAGGCCAGTGAGATCCGGGAGGGGCTCTTCCGGCCCATAGATTGGATCGGCCGGCTCACCCCCGGGGCACTGCGCCGCGACGAGCGCGGTCGCGGCTACGGCTACCTCGGATTCGGGTGCTTCGAGGTAGGCCGCGGTGTCGATCACACGTGTAAGAGCACTGCGGACGATGCCCTCACGTTCGCCTGCAGCCCGCGGCTCGGTCCGCCCGGTCTCCCAGTTCCCCACCGCCTCCCGGCGGGCGTCCAGCGCCGTGGCGATCTGCGCCTCACTCAGGCCCGCCGCCTCACACAGACGCTTGCGCTCCGCGGGGTCAATCGCGCATGGATCGCGCAAATGGAAGAGCCGCTGAATCTGCCGCTGGACGGGAACGTCTTCATCCCGGCGAGTCCTCGGAGGTGGCCGGCCGTCGGGCGCAACTGGCCGAACCAGCAGATCCGCCAGGCATAGGTCAGGGCTGCAAGGCCGGGGCGAAGAGGGCCGGCCACACAAGCCAGGACGGGGGCCAGGACGGGGGCCGGTGCTGATCGAGCATGAGCGGGGATGACCGCCCTCAGGGCGACGGAGGACACGACTTCCTCCCGGAAGGGACTACGGCGTCGGCGGCTTCGTCTCGTCGTACGTGGACGTGCCCGCGTCCAGCAGCGGCGACTGCGGCTTCAGATGGGCCGGGGCGAAGGCGCGCAGTACGTGGTAGCCGGTGATCACGACGATGGTGCCGAGCGCGATCCCGCTCAGCTCGAAGTCGTCGGAGATCTTGAGGCTGACCCCGCCGACCCCGATGATGATGCCCGCGGCGGCCGGCACCAGATTCAGCGGGTTGCGGAGGTCGACGTTGCCGCTCATCCAGATCTGGGCGCCCAGCAGGCCGATCATCCCGTACAGGATGACGGTGATGCCGCCGAGGACCCCGCCCGGGATCGCGGCGACGACCGCGCCGAACTTGGGGCACAGCCCGAACAGCAGGGCGAAGCAGGCGGCGGCCCAGTACGCGGCGGTGGAGTAGACACGGGTCGCGGCCATGACGCCGATGTTCTCGGAGTACGTGGTGTTGGGCGGGCCGCCCACGGCGGTGGAGAGCATGGAGGCCGCGCCGTCCGCCGCGATGGCGGTGCCGAGCTTGTCGTCGAGCGAGTCACCGGTCATCTCGCCCACGGCCTTCACATGGCCCGCGTTCTCCGCGATCAGCGCGATCACCACCGGCAGCGCCACCAGGATCGCCGACCATTCGAAGCTCGGGGCGTGGAAGGACGGCAGCCCGATCCAGTCGGCCTTGGAGACGCCCGACAGGTCGAGCCGCCAGTGGTCGACCGCCTCGGCGCCGCCCGCCGGTGAATGGATCTTGCCGAAGACCCGGTCCAGGACCCAGGACAGCGCGTAGCCGAAGACCAGACCGAGGAAGATCGCGATACGCGAGAAGAATCCGCGCAGGCACACCACGGCCATACCGGTGAAGAGCATGACCAGCAACGCGGTCCACTGGTCCTGCGGCCAGTACGTCGACGCGGTGACCGGAGCCAGGTTGAAGCCGATGAGCATGACGACGGCACCGGTGACCACGGGCGGCATCGCCGCGTGGATGATCCGGGCGCCGAAACGCTGCACCGCGAGACCCACGAGGAAGAGCGCCGCGCCGACGACGAGGACCGCCCCGGTGACGACAGCGCTGTCCCCACCACTGGCCCGGATCGTGGCGGCCACGCCCACGAAGGAGAGCGAACAGCCGAGGTAGCTGGGCACCCGGCCGCGCGTGGCGAGCAGGAAGATGGCCGTCGCGACACCGGACATCATGATCGCGAGGTTCGGGTCCAGCCCCATGAGCACCGGGGCGACGAATGTCGTGCCGCCCTTTCCATGATGAGATGCCGTCGCTGGCGCGGTCACAGGACCGGGAACGTGGGAGGGAACGACGATGGTAGGAACCGAAACGGGGTGTGCGCGACGAGCGCTGATCTACATCCGGGTCAGTACAGCCAGGGACGACATGATCAGCCCGGAGCTGCAGCAGTTCCAGGGCGAGACGCTTGCCGCCAAGGAGGGCATGCAGCTGGTGGGGAAGCCCATCATGGACCTCGGCAAGACAGGGCGTTCCTTCGGTGAACGCCAGATTTCCAAGATCATCGGTATGGCTGAGCGAGAGGAATTCGACGTCCTTATCCTGTGGGTCTGGTCGCGCTTCGGCCGGAACATGAAGGACTCCCTGACCAACCTCGACCGGCTCACCGAGCTGGGTATCGAAGTCCGTGCGGTCAAGGAGGACTTTGACGGGAGGACGAACATCGGCCGCTTCGCGATCCGGCAGATGCTCAACATCGCGGAGCTGTTCAGCGACCAGCAGGCTGACGTGTGGAAGGAATCCATAGCCCGACGTCGACGCAAGGGCCTTCCGCACGCGAACCAGGGGCGATTCGGCTACTACCGGTGTGACACCTGCCCTCCCCGGAAGCCCGGGGTTCCGCTGGAGACCTGCCCGGCGTGCAAGGAGGGCATACTCAAGGTCGATCCGGTGCTGGGGCCCAGGCTGGCCGATGCCTGGCGGCGGGTGGCTGCCGGTGAATTCATCGCTCACATCACACACGAGTGGTACGCGGAAGGTGTCGTCGATCCGTCCTCGGGTAAGCCCGTGACGCCTGGGCGTCTGTACGACATCCTCGACTCGGGCTTCGGCCTCGGCTTCGTGCGCTACCGCTTGCCGGAGCAACAGCACGTCCTGCGAACCGACAAGGACGGAGTCAAGCGCCGGGGACGCAACAGGTCGCGCAGGCCGGAGACGTTCGGACTGTACTTGCCGGGCGGGCACGAACCCGTGATCGGGGATCGTGCTGAGTGTGAGCGTGTCTGGGACGCCTATCTCGACCGCCGTGGTGATACGCCCAAGACATCAGTCCGTGAGCGGGGCGAGATCCGTTACTCGACGACGGGCTTGGTCTTCTGCGCGGCTTGCGGGGGTTCGATGCACGCCCTGCTCAGGGCGAAGAAGATCCGGAAGCCCCCGGTCGATGGCCGTCCCGATCCGTTCGACGTGACGTGGCGGTGCCGCCAGTACGCCGAACTCGGTTCATGCCGCGGATCCGGGTACGGAAATCTGGAACACATCGAAGTCCGCGTACTGGACTGGCTCAAGGGGAACGCCAAGGGAGGCCAGGACATGGAGACGCGTGTGCGCCGGAGCCAGTCAGCGCTGAAGCCGAATGACTCCGCAGCCCAGCTCACCGGCATTGAACGGGAACTGGAAAGGCTGGTGCGACAGGAGGACAAGCTCACCGACAGCCTGGTGGATGGTCTGATCAACGAGGACGCCGCCCGCCGCAAGCAGGAGCGGATCAACGCTCGTCGCGTGGAGCTTGAGACGGAGCGTCAGCAGCTCTCCAAGCGTCGAGAGCGCATGGTTTCCCAGCCCCGTGCCGTGGCCTTCAAGAGCTTGGTGGACGAGTGGGATCAGGCGACCCCGAACACCAGGAACAAGCTGATCAAAACGGTCGTGCGTGGGATTTACGTCCGCAAGGGGCGCGGATTGCCGCTGAGTGAGAAGTACCGGATCGTTCCCATGTGGGAGGCACGTCCCGTGGCAGCGCCTTTTACTGATGGCGCTGTGCTGTAGGGCTACCTTGACGCGGGTGTTTCATGCTTGGCCTGCGCACCGCCTGATCCAGACTCGTGTCGCGTCACCACTACGGCGGCCAAGACGTCCCAGAACGCCTCCCAGCAGTCGTCCTCGCTCGGCATCGGAGTGTGTACGGCGTTCATCGGATGCGGCTACCTCCGGGGCGTCATTGGAGCCACCAGCTGCAGACGCGGCTGGTGGCCTTGGAGGGATCACCATGTCGATGATGGGCGATTTCGCCCTGCAGTCAATCCGTGGTACAGGTCTTCGCCTTAAATGCCTCCTTCATCGCGGTGTCAAGGCGGCACTCGGTCGCCAGCCCCGTATAGCGTGTGTTTCTGCTGGTCAAGCCTGGGTTCGAGCGGAGGTGTCGATCCGCACGTGCGGGCAGGTGTACTCAACTGAATCAGGGCGTGTGCTGACTGTTTGCTGATTTCCCTGACTAGTCGTCAGTCTCCTCCTGAACGTGCTTGCCCAGCAGTGGCTGCCCCGGAACCGGTCCAGCCGGTCTCCTGTGGGCCGAGACCGGCTCGGAGCGCGACTGCGGGGTCTCGCCGTGGCCGAAGCCGAGAACGAACTCCTACTGCGTCGCGACGACGTGGTCCGGACACAGCTCGATGGCAGTGATGAGGATCTTCGTCGCGCAGGGGGATCTCCAGCATCTCGTGTTCGAACACCGAGAGCCGTCGATGATCGGGCGAACCCGGGGTGATCTCCTGCGGCAGGGCAGAGCCCGGCCTTGCTGTTGTGGCACCGAGGTAGGAAGCTTGCGCGGCGCACAGGCCGACTCGTCTGCCGCTACCAGCGGCTTTGTCTTCGAAAGGGCCTCTGACCTGCGTCGGAGGCCCTCTCTGGGCTTTCAGGGACTTGCCGCGTTAGGCAGGCCTCAGGAGTCCCTCGGACAGTGCTGAAAGTCCCTGAAGAGTCCCTGGGCGGAGAGGCCAGAAGCAGTTCTACATCAAGGTGCTTGTGCTGGCGGTACGGCATTGTTGGAGCTCAACTGAAGACCAGAATTCTGGCCCGACGTCAGAGCTCTTCGCCGCCCGCTGGACGCTCGCTCGCGTCCGCCCAGTAGCACGGATCGAGCATTTCGCCGGGCCAGGCCGGCTGACGAACAGGACCGCGCGGCCCCATCTGCTCGAGGTAGGGCGACAGGTCGATCACGGGAGTGCCGTCCACGGCATCGATGTCGGTGACCAGGAGGTCCCGGCCGTCCACGTCGCGCAGACGCGGGTAGCTGATCGCGAGCCGGTTCGGCCTGCGGTGATTGCGGTGGACGACTGGTGGTATCTGGCAACGCTCATCGATTTGGAGACGCGCGAGGTGTTCGGGTACGCGACGGCCGACCACCATCGCGCCGAGCTCGTCGTTGACGCGCTGAGGATTGCCGCCGGACGCGCCTCTTCTCCCCCGTCATCCGCCACGGCTACCACTTGGGCGCCCCGGCAGGAGGTTCTCAACACCGATCGCCTGTGCTATGGCGGCAGTGAGGTCCTCAACCCCGGCATCGTCAAACCCGCCTCCGTCGAACTGATCTGGCCCCGCCGGCAACGGTCTCACGCTGAGGCCGAATTGAGGCGTGGCAGGATGGTCCACCTCCCGTTGGAGGGACCGATATCGACCTCAGCAAGCCACCTGATATCGCGCAGGCTGACATCCCGTTGCGGCCGGCCTCCGGTGAGCAGGCTCTTCGACTCGGCGGCCGGGGCGCTGCCGGGGAGAAGGAGCTGCACATAGCCGTGGAACAGCCTCGTGCCGGGCTTGAGTCGGGTGCCGGTGACGTCGGCGGCCCCGGATGCGGAACTGCCGCTGCTGGGAGCCGACTTGTAGTTTCGTGATGGTGATCCATACGCCGTCGGAGCCCAGGCTGCCCTGCACGCCTTTGACGTCCACGCCGCCCCCAAATGAGTAGGTGGTCATGATGCCCGTGAAGTTCAAGATGTAACAGGCCGACGAACGCGCCGATGACCGCGATGGCCGCAGCAGCAACCGTGTTCCATTCGTCGGTCATGTGTGAACCGTCCTGCGTGAGCGCGGACGAAAGCCCCCGGAGAAGAACTTTCTCCGGGGGCAGGTCTCGTCAGCGCCTGCTGACGATGTGGATATGGCCGCCGCTGAGCCTCACCGCATCCGGATCACAGTCAACGTCCCGTACCGCCCCGCCCTACCCCCCGACCCGGCGAACACCTCCACTGCCGGGTCGGCCTCCACGAAGCCATGCTCGGGCTCCGCAGCGATCTTGTCTGGGGACCGGGCGGCGTTGACGCATCGGCGTCCTTCTGAAGGCGGGAGCCGAGAGAAACTACGGTTGAGGCTCATGCCAGCAGTCGGGCGTGGCAGACATGAGACGAGGTGTGGGTATGTCCGGGTCGGGGCGGGGCCGGTCGCGGGGCGAGCTGATCCGGCGGCGCGCGCAGGCGCAGTTCGTAGGGCGGCGGGCGCAGTTGTCATTGTTCGCGGAGAACTTGTCGAAGGATCCGGAGTCCGAGGAGGACCCGGCGGAGTTCTTGTTCCACGTGCGTGGGGTGGGCGGGGTGGGGAAGTCCACGCTGTTGCGGCAGTGGCAGGACGCGGCCCGGCGGGTGAATGCGGTGACGGCGGTGGTGGACGAGAACGATGTCCATGGCGTGCAGCAAGCCCTGACGGGGCTGGCCCGGCAACTGGCCGAGCAAGCGGGCACGCTCAAGGAGTTCGACAAGGCGCTGGAGCTGTTCCGAAAGGAGCAGGACACTTCCCCCGGGCCGGTACCGGGGCAAGAGGAAGCATCGGTGTCGAGCCGGATGGTTACACAAGCCGCGCTGGGTGCGGCATCGCTCATTCCCGGGGCTGGCCTGGTGACGGCGATGGCGAACCCGGATACCGCGGCCCAGGGGCTGGACAGGCTGCGGTCCGGGACCCGGTCTCGGATGCGGCAGCGCGGGAGCCGTGATGAGGCTGGTTTGAGCCGGGCGTTCGTTGCGGAGCTGGAGCGATTGTGCACGCGTCACCAGTGGGTGGTGCTGTTCTTCGACACGTGGGAGCAGACGGGCCGGTACCTGGACGGGTGGCTGCTGAGTCTGCTGGAGGATGAGTTCGGTCCGGTGCCGGCGAATGTCGTCGTGGTGCTGGCCGGTCGGGACGAGCTCGCGGAGCGGACGTGGGCTCCGCTGCGGTCGCAGGCGGCTGATGTGCCGTTGGAGGTCTTCACCGCGGCGGAGACGCGGTCGCTGCTGGCCGTACGAGGAGTGACCGAGCCGGAGGTAGTGGAGGCAGTACTGCAGCTGTCGATGGGGCTGCCGCTGCTCGTGGATCTCCTCGCCCTGGCCCGTCCCAGTGCCGCCGAAGCGGTGGGCGCGAGCGGGGACGTGGCAGACATGGCAGTCGAGCGGTTCGTGCAGTGGATCACGGACCCTCACCAGCGCGAGGCGGTGCGGGCATGCGCGCTGCCGCTGCAGCTGAACGAGGACGTATTCGCCACCGCAGCCCAACCGGAAGCAGAAGGGCTGTGGGAGTGGCTCTGCGGGCAGCCGTTCGTCAGCGGGCAGGACGACTTCAAGCACTACCACGCGGTGGTGCGCGCCAGCATGGTCCGTCAGCAACGCGCCCACTCTCCCCAGCGCTGGACCGCCACACATCTGCGACTCGCTGACACCCACGCCGACTGGCGCGCTGCAGTCGAGGAGCGGCTTCCCGAGGCGGAACGCTGGGACGATCCCGTATGGCGCCGTCACCTTCTGGACGAGACCTACCACCGTCTATGCGCGCACCCTGGGCCGTATTTGGCAGTTGCTCTCGAACAGATGGTGCAAGCGGCAGGCCGGAACGCGGCGGTGCTGTGGCAGTGGACCAAGACCTTCGAGCAGGCCGCGCAGGACACCGGCGATGCCGCCCTGCTCAGCTGGTCCGGCCGCCTCGGGAACGCCCTCGCAGACGACGAACCAGATCTCGCATGCCTCACTGTTCTGCTGACCTGCGGCGATCTGGGCACCGCTGCCCGGAGCTGGGCCCACGCCCACCGCGGCCGCCGCTTTTACTTAGCCAACCACAACGAAGAGGCCCTGCCCGATTTGGACCAGGCCATCGCTAGCGATGCCAACAACACCCGCGCCCTGAACCTGCGTGGAGAAATCCACAGCGCGCTCGGCCACCACAACCAGGCCATCACCGACCTCAGCATCGCTCACAACCTCGACCCCACCAACGCCCGGACGCTCATCTCACGCGGCCTGGTGCACCGGAAGGCGCGTCGATACGACCAGGCCATCACCGACCTCACCATCGCCCACGACCTCGATCCCACCAACGCCTGGCCCCTCATCTTCCGCGGTCAAGCGCACCAGCTAGCGAGCCGCCACGACCAGGCCATCACCGACCTCACCATCGCCCACGACCTCGATCCCACCAACGCCTTGTCCCTGAGCTCACGCGGCCATTCACACCGGTATGCAGGCCACTACAACCAGGCCATTACCGACCTCACCACCGCACACGAGCTCGACCTCACCGACGCCTGGACCCTCATCTCACGCGGAGAAACGCACCGGCAAGCAGGCCACTACAACCAGGCCATCACCGACTTCACCGCGGCCCACGACCTCGACCCCACCAACGCTTGGACTCTCAGCTCACGCGGCCTGGCGCATCGGCAAGCAGGCCACTACGGCCTAGCACGGGAGGATCTGGAGCAGGCCATCGCAGCCGAGCCCGAGGACCTCAGCTTCGTGTTCGAGCAGGTCATGCTCGACACGGTGGAGTCGGGGCTCGGGACATGCATAGACCGCTGGAGGCAGCTGCTCACCTCGCCGGTGAGCGAGATGTATGAGGATGCCACCAGGTTCTTCGACTTATTCCGGGTGCTGATCCTCGAACCAGGAGACCGCTTGGCAGAGGCAACCGAGACGTTCCTCGCTGGAAGCCCGAACCATGACGCCGTCGCGGATGTGTTGCACTACCTGGCTGAACTCTCCGCTGTGGACCACGAACTGGCGGACCGCGCGCGGCTATGCCGCCAGCTCATCGTGGAACGCACCTCAGAATGAACGAAGAGGCCCTCAACAGGGACTGTAAGAAGACCGGCTCTGTTCCGTAGTCGGTGGTGACGGCAGGTGACGGGCGTCGTTGACGTTGTATGCGAGATGTCAACTCTCTTGTGGCAACGGTGTTTTCAGGGCTATCGGCGCTGGTCATCGATGACGTGGCGGACGACTGCGAGGTGATCCGGGTCTTGGCCCGGACCCGAGATGTTCCCTTTCCCTGCACGATGTGCGGTGTGCCGACGGGGAAGGTGCACGGCTACCACGTCCGGGCGGTTGCGGATGTGCCGGTCGACGGCCGCCGGGTCGTGGTCAACGTCCGGGTACGACGTCTGGCCTGCCCGGTTCTGGGCTGCCGGCGGCAGACCTTCCGCGAGCAGGTCCCTGGGCTGATCGAGCGCCTTCAGCGCCGCACCACACGACTGACCAGCCAGGTCTCGGGGGTGGTCAAGGAGTTATGCGGCCGGGCGGGCTCCCGTCTCACCCGGATACTGGCCGTGCCCGACTCGTTCGCCACCGCCCTGCGGGTGCTGCGGGGAATCCCCCCGCCGGCGGTACGGGTCCCGCGGGTGATCGGGGTTGATGACTTCGCCCTGCGCCGCCGTCACCGCTACGCCACGATCATCATCAACGCCGAAACAGGCCAGCGCATCGATGTCCTGCCCGACCGCGAAGCCGCCACATTGGAGGCATGGCTGCGAGGGAAGAAAGGGATCGAAGTCGTGTGCAGGGACGGCTCGGCCACCTACGCCGAGGCGATCCGCCGGGCCCTTCCCGACGCGGTGCAGGTCAGCGACCGCTGGCATCTGTGGCGAAACCTGTGCGACAAAGTCCTGACCGAGGTCCGCGCCCACGCTCCCTGCTGGGCCGCCGTCAACCCGCCCCAGCCCGGCGGCGTCCGCGAGCAGACCACCCGCGAGCGCTGGCACAAAGTCCACGCCCTCCTTGACTCCGGCGTCGGCCTGCTCGACTGCTCCCGCAGACTGAACCTCGCCCTGAACACCGTCAAACGCTACGCCCGCATCCCCGAACCGCCCGCGGATCGCATCGCCCCCCGCTACCGGCCCACCCTGGTCGACCCCTACCGCGACCACCTGCGCCGGCGCCGGTCCGACAACCCGGCCGTTCCCGTCACGAACCTCCTACACGAGATCAGGGAAATGGGCTATACCGGCAGCGCCAACCTGCTGGTGCGCTACCTCAATCAGGGCCGCGCCGAAGGCGACCGCCCCGTGACGACCCCCCCCCGCCGCCTCGCCCGGCTCCTGCTCACGCACCCCGAGCGCCTGTGGACCAAGGACACCGACCTGCTCGGCCTCCTCACCGCGGCCTGCCCGGAGATGACCGCACTCGCCCGGTTCACCGGCGAGTTCGCCGCACTCCTGACCCCGGCCCAGGCCAACGACGACAAGCTCACCCAGTGAATCACCACAGTCCGCACCGCCGGCCTGCCCCACCTGCACGGCTTCTGCAACGGACTCGAACTCGACCGCGCCGCCGTGAACGCCGGCCTCACCCTGCCCCACCACAACGGCCGGACAGAAGGCGTCAATACCCGAACCAAGAAGATCATGCGGCAGATGCACGGCCGAGCAGGATTCGACCTCCTCCGTCACCGCATCCTCCTGCAATAAGGGGAACGCACCGTCACCACCGACTACGGAACAGAGCCGTTGATTGGACAGTCCCGTCCCGTTGACTTCGCGGCCTCGGGTGTTGGCCGATCGGCAATCTACTGATTGCACCAGCGACGCTCGAGTTGATAGAGATGAACATGCGAACGGTTGTTCAACCTGCCGGGGCGGTCTGAGCCGGAGGCCACGGCACTGACACCGGCTGAGTGATGACGCTGAGACGGATCGGCGCGCAGAGGGGGCTCTCGCATGGTGGCGTGGGACATCAGGCCGCAGGGTGTGAACGGGCAGTTGAGGGTTGTCGGTTTGCATGCCGGTGATCTGGAGAAGGCCATGACGGCGTTGATGACGACGGTGTCGGAGGCGGCTCAGGCGGCGGGTACGGCGGTGCCGGGCCCGCAGGCGGTCACGCACCTTCAGGGGCCGGTGGCTCCGGGTCAGGCGCCTTTATCCCGTCTGGCGATGGGGCCGGTGGCCGCGGCGCTGGGTGAGTATTTGGGTGAGCGCAAGAAGGACCTCAAGGCGGCAGCCGAGCGGATCGAGGCGTCCGTGCTGGGTGCGGTCGAGGCCACCAACGCGTACTGCGAGGGTGATCTGGAGACGGCCAGGCACGCGCAGGACGCGGCGAAGGCCGTACGTCTGGACGTCCTCAAGGGCATGCAGGGGCACCGGTGAGTGAGACCGAGCCGGTCGACCCGGTGGGGATACCGGTCTTCACCGGTGACCTGGCCCTGCTCGACACGAAGGTGACGGCTCTGTCGGGCCACGGGGCCGCGATCGCGACGGCTGCCGGTGATGTGCACAGCAGCTTCGGCGGGCTGAGCGCCTTCTACAAGGCGCCCGAGGCGGAGCAGTTGTTCGCAACGACCAGACCGGTGGCGGCGACCGGGCTGTCTCTGAGTTCGGACCTGTGCGTCATCGCCGGTGCGCTGAGTACGTACTCGGATGATGCGTTCCCGCTGGTGGAGAAGCTCAAGGAGCTCAAGCGGGACGCGGTCGCCTTCCGGGTCAAGGCCGAAGGCGACGACAAGTGGCGCGAGGACGGCGACCTGGTCGAGGAGAACAACAACCGCCACAACGAGATCGCCGAGACCTGGGCCGCATTCCAGGAGGTGGAACGGGCCTGCCACGCGAAGATCGTCGCCCTGGTCGGTGGCCACGCGCTGAAGATCGACGACGGCTCCGGCAAGGAGGGTACCTACGGCTATGACGCCGAGGCCCTCAAACATTCCAAGGGCCTGCCCTGGGGCGATCCGGTGGAGGAGTCGAAGCCCTGGTGGCATGTGGGCGAGCACCTCTGGGACTTCGCCAAGGGCATCTTCGTCGACGGCGTCTGGGGCACCATCAAGGGCCTGGGCATCCTGGTCGGCACCGAGGGCTGGGATGCCGCGCAGCAGGCGTGGAGCGGGCTGCGGGACCTCACGGCCGGCGTCGTCCTCACGATCGCCGCGCCCGTCGCGCTCTGGGCCACGCCGGAAGACCGCCTGCCGGGCTTCGCCCGTGACGCGCGCAGGGCCATGAAGGAGACCGGCAAGGCGCTCGTGGCATGGGATCAGTGGGGCGAGAATCCCTCCCGCGCCGCGGGCGCGGTCACGTTCAATGTCCTGACGACCGTCTTCACCGGCGGTACGGGCGGTGCGGTGTCCGGCACCGGCAAGGCGGCCATCGCCGCGAAGGCCCTGTCCTTCGCGGGCAAGGCCGGCAGGGTCATCGATCCGATGACGTACCTCTTCAAGGGCGCGGGCGCGGGCCTGACGAAGATCAGCGACGTGATGGCTGGGCTGAAGGGCATGGGCAAGTTCGAGGCCCCGAGCATCAACGTGGACGGTGCGATCGCTCTCCCCGAGGGTGCCGTCCCCCTCCCCGGCGGGGCGATCCACCTCCCGTCGGGCTCGGCGGTCCCGGACGGGGCGATTAAGCTCCCCGACGGCAACATCAAGCTCCCCGAGGGCACCACCGCCCTTCCGCCGGGCACGGTGAAGCTGCCGGTGGACGGCCCGTCGCAGTTCATGGACCCCAAGGGCAACATCTACGACGCCGCGGGCGACATTACCCAGCACGCGAGGGACGCCCCGACGGGCAAGCCGGACGCGGGCGCGGACATCCCGCGCGTCGACGCCCCGAAGGTGGGCTCTCCGGCCTCGGCCGGGGTCCCGGAGCGACAGCTGGTCGGCGTCGGCGGCGACGACGCGATCCGCCTGGGCAGCGACATCTCCGGCCCGGTCCACGTGGGTGACCACATACCGGGAGCCCGCCCGGACACCACCTATGGCGGCCACGCGGGGCACGGGCCCTCCAACGACCTCAACGCTCCCCGGGGCGGCCACGGCGACACCCCCTCCACGGGCAGCCACACGGAGACCCCAGCGACCGTCGGCCACACGGACGGCCCGTCCACCGGTGGCGTCCGCCACGAGCCCCCGCCCGCGGGCAGCCACCACCCGGACGGGCCGGGCGGCACAGGGGTCGGCCGCCACGAGTCTCCGGCCTCGGCGGCCCCTGACGAGGCGACCCGCGCGGCCCACCGCGCGGAGTACGAGGCTGCCCGTGAGGTTCCGGTCAAGGACCGAACGCCTGACGAAAGCATGGCCATCACCCGCGAGCACGTCCGGTTGGCCAACGAGGACCCGGTCTGGCGGGCGGAGCATTACGACAAGTGGGGGTCCGGCTATCGCAACAATGCCGAGGAGCTGGTCGACGGCCAACTCCTGCCAAAGCTGACCGAGAAGGCGCCCGGCACTTGGATCGCCGTATCCGACATCCCGCACGCACACCCGGGCGGGTTCCACCTCACCCCCTTGGAGAGGGGCAGGGCCACTGTCGCCCCCGACGACCTTACGCACCTTGACAAGGTCGCGGCCAAGCGCATGGCAGGCATGGACCTGACCGCCGCCGAGAAGGTCTTTGAGAAGAATCCGAGCTTTGAGAACGCGTACGACCTAGCTCACGCGCAGGAGCACTACAACCAGACGGTCGGCGAGGGCGTCGCTAACAACTCCAAGCTCGGCGAGGACCTTGGAGAAGAGGCCGCGAGGCGCCACATGCTCCTGCAGAAGGAGTTCGAAGGTGCCCATGAGATCACCGACCTTCCTGAGACGGCCAACGGTTCGAAGAGGTTCGACCAGCTCTGGCGTGACAAGGACGGCAACCTCGTAATTGTTGAGGCGAAGAGCCCCAATGGGACGCTGGAGTGGCGCCGTGGCAACGGTCGGCTTGACCGCGACTTCATGGTGAAGCAGGGATCCCTCGAGTACGTCCGCACGATCATCGCCGATATGAAGGAGCGCATCATGACTTCACCGGGGGAGGCCAAGTACATCACCAAGCTCGAGAGCGCCATCAAGTACAAGACCTTGCGCTACGTCCTCGTCCAGGCCTCTGAGAACACCGGTCAGTATGCTGGGGCCGTGCTCAAGCACTTCGAACTCTTCTAAGGAGAAACGCGTTGGTCTCGATCATTCCCCGCCACCCCTTTCCCACGGGGAACGCGGAAGCGGGCCTCGCCGTTCTCCAGGAGAGCGCCGTCGGATGGATCGACGGTCTGGAGGCGGACTCCACGGGTCTGGGCGAGGCATTCGACACCTCGCTCATGCTGGCTAATGGGCACTGCCTGCTGGACCCGCGAGGTTCGATCTTCCCCACCTGGGACGCCTGGGTGAACGCGATGCAGATCGGCTCCGCCGTGTTCGCCGCGGCGAACACGACCGAGGGCCACGTCCAGTGCCACATCGCGCACAAGGACCGCACCCTCCAAGCCACTGGTCCGCAGCGGTACGTGACCCCGGGCACCTGGCTCACCGCCTTCTACCTCGCCGTGGTGTGCCGGGAACGGGACAGGATCACGGCCCTGTGCCGAGTGCCCCTGTCTCTGCTGCGGGAGAACGGCGCGCACTACGACGAGTTCGAGTACGCCTGGATCGATGCCCTCCAGACCTACTGGCTCGGCGGCGACGACTTCGGCTCGAAGCTGGTGGCCGCGGTCGACGGAGCGGACTCGGACACCAACGCCGACCAGGAGACGGTGGGCAAGCTCCTCTACCCGCCGATGGAGATGTTCCACCGGGTCATCCGCAACGACGACGCCGGCTTCAACCGCGCTCTCGCCGCCGCCCTCCAGTGGCACAAGGAGTACTGGACCGATGAAACACGGGTCGGTCTGATCTCGGGCCTCGTCGCGCTCGCACCACTCGCCATGGCCTGCTTCGCCCACGACGCGGGCATCTCCATCGACGTCGAGTCTGAGTACCTGCCCGCCACCCTCCTGGGACGCAACTGGTGCGGCGAATTCCCCACGTAAGGCACACACGACCACCGTCGTTCCCCGCCACGCGTCCGTACGGACAACGCGGCCGAGGCCATGGCGCCGATCGTCGCGTCAGCCCAGGACACAGTCGAGGGCAAGGCTGCCGGCCCTTCTCCACCGCGGTGAACGACCCGCCCGCCCCGCGAAGCACCAGCATCGCAAGGTTCTCCGCTTCGAACCTCGTGGCCTCCTCGAAACCGTCCGTGATCAAGCTGAGCTTGTCCTCGTCCAGGGCGATATGCCGCCGCTCTGGCGGGGTGTGTTCCACGACCGGCGTGATGACAACGAGCGCCCCACCCTCGCGCAACTGCGCACTCAGAGCACGCAGCACGGACGTTCGATCCCTGATGAAGGCGGCGCTCAGCCGCATGGTGACCAGGTCGTATCTACCCCCGTTCCCCTCCTCCAGCAGGCTGGGCAGTGCGTCATGCTCGATGTCCAGGCACAGCCAGCACACCCCCTGCACAGTGGCGTACTCCGCGCGGGCCCGGACGAGCGCGTCTTCGGCGAAGTCGACCGCGTCGACCTGATAACCCATGCCGGCCAGCGCAACGGCAAGTTCGCCGGTCCCACATCCGACATCGAGGGCCCGTCCGCCCTCGGGCGCCGGGACGTGCTCGGTCAGCAATGCCCGCTCAGCGTCGCTCAGAGGACGAAACCCCTGACCCCCGTGGTAATGCTCCTGCCACGCTTCCTTTCGGACCTGCCTCAACGTTCTGCTCTCCTCGTCGTCGTGCGGTTCTTGACCTCTGATCGATCCGAACCTGCGGGCGCGCACCGATGCCTGCGCGCGCCCGTCAGGGCGGTTCAGGTCCAGTTCTTCGGCCCGTAGAGCGCGGCCGGGCGCCCCTTCAGCAGGGCCCAGTACCGGTCTCCGAGGCTGAAATGCCACCATTCAGTGGCATAGTTCACGAATCCGGCTTCTGTCATCCCATGGGTGAGCATCGCCCTGTTCGACCTGGCCGTCGCGGAGATGTTCGGGGCGTCCGTGAAGCAAGCGCCCTGGCTGTCCTCGGGGTTGGCGTTCATCGCCGTCCCCATGTCCAGCTCTCGGCCGACGGCGTCGACGAGGGTCAGGTCAACGGCGGCACCGGCGCTGTGCGGGGCGATCTCCGGGGGCGACACGTAGCGGCTGGCCGCGGTGCGCACCTCCTGCGGCGTCCAGTTGGGATGCAGTGCACGCAGGCTCTGTGCGTACCGCTCGAAGTACTCCTGCTGCAGGGCCGGGGGCCGGTAGCCCTCCACCACCAGCAAACGAAGCCCTTCGGGCAGCTGGCGCTGCGCATCCAGCAGCTGGTCGCGGACGCGTTGACGCAGGTGTGCGAAAGCCCCGTCCGGGTCGCTCCTGCGCTCATCGACCAGCAGGGCTGTCGGGCCCGAGCGGACATCGACGAGGGGCTCGCCGCAGTCACGCACCGCAATGGCGGCCACCCGCGGGTCGGCCATCAGGATGATGCTCAACTGTTCCCCCAGTCCCAGGAGTCGAAGTACGCGGCCGTGCCGGTCAACCGGGCTGTCATTACTGCCTTCAGACGGGCGAAGTCCTGCGGCGGCATCAGCGGCTTCCACTCCTCTAACGGGAGAACCCGCACCGCGTCATGCTCGTCCGGGTCCAGAACAATGGACCGGATCTGATCGTCGGTGAGCCGGCCGCCGTCGAAGACGCATCCCGTCGTGCTGAACGGCCAGTCGCCCCCTGGAAGACCGAAAACCGACGCGAGCAAGCAGGGCGGCCCCTCCACGGCGAGGCCGGTCTCCTCGCGGCATTCGCGCTGCGCCGTCTGCCATGGCCGCTCGCCGTGATCCATCGTGCCGCCCGGAAACTGCCAGGGATGCGCCTGGGAGTACGTGGCCCGCAACTGCACCGGACGGTTGTGCTCGTTGGTGAAGAAGACGAAGGCGGATCCCGTCGACTTGGGCACTGACGAGGCGTAATCCTCCGGTGGGAGCAGCACGCGACCGGACGGCGCCTCGATCCGCCGATCCACTCCTTCAAGCCGCGTCATCCGCATCAGCGCCGGGTCGGCGGCGAACCCGAGTTCCCGGTCCAGCGGCGTGGCCTCTTTGCTGGCATGCAGTTCGAAGAGTGTGGCTCCGTCGGCCTGGAGACGGTCGAGAAGGGCGGACAGCACCTCCCTGGCCAGCCCGCAGCGCCGGAACTCCGGCTGTGTGGCGACAGCGTGCACGCGCGCGGCCAGCCCCCTGGGGTAGGCCGGTGCGGGGAGCACCGGGTGGATCAGGCCGAGCGCGCACGAGACGAGCGTCCCGTCCGGAGCCTCCGCAACATAGGCGCGGGCGTCTCCCCCCGGGGCCAGTCGGCGGGCGAGCCGGGTACTGCACAGGGCAGCCCACTCCGCGTCGAGGGGCTCGGAGAGAATGAGTTCGGACCTCAGGGCGATGATGCCCCCGGCGTCGGCGGGAACGGCCGCGCGGGCCACCGGCCGCCCGACAGTCGTCGGCATCCCCACTGTTGCAGCGGGCACTGTGTCGCGGTTCACGGAACCTCTCCTGTCGGCGAGTTGGATGGGCAGTGTTCGGCGCGCAGCCAGGCCAGAGTCCGCCGGCCCCGCTCGACGAGCTCAGGATCGCCATGGGCGATGCCGAAGGCGATCCCGCTCACAGCGTCCAGGGCCGAGTCAATGACCAGACGCGCCTCCTCGGCAGCGGTCAGCCGCCGCCCGTACCCGGCCAGGAACGCCTCGTAGACGGTGGGCCGGCCGGCCCAGGCGTCGGACAGGCGGACCAGATCCCCTACGGCGGGGCCCGGTTCGCTGCGCTCAAGATCGATTACGGCCACGGACTCATCCGCGGCGTGAAGGATGTTGCGGAGTTGGAAGTCGCCGTGGGTCTCCACCCACTCCAGTGGTGGCAGGTCCGCCGCCCGTCGTACGAGCTCGCGGACGAAGACCTCGTCACCGGGCACGAGATGAGGTCGCGCCGCGGCGAGGTGCCGATCGGCCTTTACCAATGCCGGGCCACTGCCCGCAGGAGCTTCGCGTGGCGGAACGCTCTCGTGAATGCGACGGGCGAGCGCGCCGATCCGACGAAACACCGCGAGCTCCTTCGCCGGCGGCAGGACAACCCCGTACAGGGGACGTCCGGGCACCGAGGTGAGCACGACAGCCCGCAGCCCTTCATCGGCTGCCACCAGACGGGGCGCGGCACGGCCCAGCGACGAAGCCCAGGTCCGGTACGCCCGGACCTCCCTCTGGTGGAAGCGATCGTTCTGGTGGACCTTGACGAACCACACACCTCCCTCGGCGCCGTGCGCCCGCCATACCCGGCTGCCCTCCCGCGCCCAGGAGACGTCCGTCCAGCCGGTGATGGTCCCGACGGTCCGCTCGGTGAACTCCCGCACCCAGGTGTCAGGTCCGGACGTCCCGACTGCCGGCACGGGGCGACGCCGGTCGAGGGCGGCGTTGTAGGCGATCGGGTCGGTGGGCTCCTGGAAGTGCACGGCCATCACCTGGCCGGACTGGTAGGTGTCCAGTCCGGCCCGGCAGTACGCGACCATCGGCTCCGGCAGGGCATCGAGCGGAAACCAGCCCATCGCGTCGCACACCTCCGGCTCGCGGACGCCGGGGGTGCCCTGCCAGGTGAGCACCTCGAAGAACATCCCGGTCCGGGACTTGCCGCCGGGGCTGCGGTGGTGCACGGCGGCCGCGAAGCGGACCTCCGCCGCGTCGATGCTCACGCCGGCTTCTTCCGACGCCTCGCGGATCAGGGCGTCGACGACATCCTCATGCGGTCCGTCGAGGTGTCCGGAGACCAGGTGCCAATGGCCCGAGGCGTAGACGTCCCCGGCGCGGCGGGACAGCAGGACCTCCGCGCTCGCCTCCCCGTCACGGCGCAGGATCAGATGGACGTCGATCGGCTCCCGGTGCCGCTGCTGCCCGCTCACACTGCGTTCCCGGGCCTGCGGGCCAGCAGCACGGTGAACACCGCTTCCTCCCGCAGCACCCCGTCCTTGGCGTACAGGTTCAGGAGCTGGCGGGCTTGGCTCTCGAACGCCTCGTGCCGGTCCGAGAAGAGATCGGGCCGGGCGAAGGAGGTGCTGCGGAGGTAGCCGACGGCCGTCTCGGGTGTCCACGCGCGGGCTACGGGGAAGCGGTGCTCGGTCACGTCGCTGAAGGGCGAGGTGGTGAGGTCGTCTGCGTAGGAGCGATCGGGCGTGGCGTAGGTTCCGCGTGTGCCCGCGCGGCGGACCGGCCCGAGGTAGGTCTGGATCAGCTCGCGCAACGCGCTGGTCCAGTCGGCGTCGTGGGTCCACAGGCTTCCGTCGCCCATGATCGCCACGGCGGCGTGCGGCGCGGCCACCCGGTCCGCCATCTCCAGGACTGCGGCGCGGTCCATCCAGTGGAACGCCCGGCAGCAGGTGACCAGATCAGGGCCCTGACCGGGCTCCTGTGGGCTGAAGGTGTGGGCTTCACCGGCGTACGCGGAGGCCGTGCACGCTCCGAGGTCGGTCTTCAACTCCGCCATCGCCTGGGCGAGCATCCCTGATTGACGTCCACCAGATCGACGTGCGCCAGCCGCGGCAGGACGGACAGCAGTGCGCAGGGTACCTGAGCCGTCCCGGTCCCTAGGTCCAGCAGCACCGGCGCTGGCACGCCGTGCAGGGTCGCGGCAAGCAGGCGAACGGCAGCGTCCGGCACTCCCGGTCGGTAGCGGGCGTACTCGGCAGCCGTCGTGCCGAAGAGCGCCTCCCCGGAGGCGGCGGAGCCGGCGGCAGGTCCGCCGAGACGGGGCGTCGTCACTGTACGTCTCCAGAGGTGCGAGGGATGTCGGGAAGAGACCAGGTGAGGGTGTTGCAGCTGGTGGTCACCCGCTGGGCGCCGGCGGGGTCCATCTGCAGGCGGTAGGTATGAGGGGAGCCAGCCGCACGCCATCGCTCTGCGACGTCGTGGATCTCCGCCCAGATGTCGCGCGGCCCGTCGACGGTGACTTCCCAGCGGCGGTGCCCGACCGGGCGTGCCCGCATCCAGGACCCACACCCCGGTGCGCCGATCGTCAGGCCGTCTGCGCCGAAGTGGCAGACAAGACCCGGGTGGAAGTGGCCCAAGGCCAGCCACATGGCGCGCTCGGTGTCCGCTGGGGGCACAAGGCGGCTGTGCTGGATCCAGCGACCTTCGTCGGTGGCGATCCGCTCGCGGAAGCTGGTGGACAGGAACAGTCGGTCGAACCCCACACCGCCGCGGTGCCCGAACTCCACCGCCTGCAGCTCTGCCTCCACCTCCCCCGTCTTCGTGATCAACGCGAGGCCCGGCCACGACGGCGAGGAGGTACCGAGGGTCATCAGCGCACGGCCACCCGGCGCGAGCTGGCTGGCCAGGGCCAGCGGGACCTGGGGTACGGCGAAGGACACGAAGATCCGGTCGAACGGCGCCCTGGCCGGCCAGCCAGCCAGACAGACCGTCCCCGGTCACCACAGCAGGACGGAATCCGAGCGCGGCCAAACGTGCCTGCGCGGTGGTGGCATTCAGCTCCAGGACGGCGAGCACCGGGATCACCATCGAACTGATCCAACTGCCGGTCACGCTGGCGCTCTGGCCGATCAGGAACGTCCGGAAGTTGCGGTGCCGCCACAGAGACGTCTCGGGCTGTGCGGGGGAGTCAGCACAGGCGGTCACGGAGTACCTCCTCCGCCTCGTCCAGGCGAGCGCACAGCACACCCAGGGCCTCGTGGCGGGCCCGCCCGTACGCCTCCAGCTGAAGGGTGACCGCAGGCGGGTCGTCGAGGGGTTCGGAGAGGGGGTACACCGAGCAGGCCAGGTAGCCGGCCGCCACCCGTGGCACCGTCAGGAGGTCCTTGACCGGCATGGCAGGGTTGGCCTCCCGGTAGGCGGCGACGGCCGTGGCCAGGCCCGTGGGCCAGTCCGGGGCGGTCAGGACCGTGCGCGGATCGAGCACGATGCGCCCCAGCTCCCACATCGGGCTGCGGTGCATCGGCGGCCGGAAGTCGATGACCGCGGCGACCCTCTCGCCTCTCAGCATCACGTTGAGGGAGGACAGGTCGCCGTGGACGATCTGCGTGGCGAGAGTCGAGGGGAGAGCCTTGAGCATGGATGCCGTGGCGGGGAGTTCGTCCAGCCGTTCCCGGGCGGTGTCCCTCGCCCACGCTCCGAAAGGGGAACTCGGGGGATGTTCCACCCAGCGGGCGAGCAGCCGTTCCAGGTGCTGTCGGCCTTTCTGGACGTCGCAGATCTCGTGGGACGGGGTGCGGCGCGGCGGCCCGTCCGGATGCCGGGCGAGCGTGCGGTGTATTCGGCCCACGGTCGCGCCGACGGCGGCCCACCGCCCGCCGTACAGACCACCTTCCGCTGTCTCGGCGCCCTCGGCGAACGCGGCGACGGATACCGCCAACTCGCCATCCGTGGCGATGAGGTCGCCGTCCAGGGTGCGGCGCATCACCGGCACCGGGACCCCGCCGAGCGCGGCGAACTCGGCCAGCTCCAGGGCGCGCCGTTCGGCGCCCAGGGCAGCGTGCTCCGGGTACGCCTTCACGAACCATCGCCGACCGTCGCCGTCCTTGGCCACGTAGTTGCACGTGGCGGTCCCTGACGGCCCCTCGTAGACATCGGTCGGGAAGATGCGGTAGTGCAGTGCCAGGACTTCCGCCACGACCATGACGTCGGACTGCGTGTTCATCGCCCCGCCTCCGGCCTGCCGGGGCCGTTCAGCAGCCGGCGCAGCGCTCGGGCGTCCGCTTGCAGTTGGTCTTCGTCTTGGCGCCCGAAGTCGAGTACGTCGAAGGGCAAGGGGCCGCCCGGCGCCGGGTCCGCACCCGCCTCGCGTCGCGGAACGACGTGCTGGTGCGCATGGGGAATGGCGTTGCCGAGCAGTAGATAGTTCATCTTCAGCGGCTGGTAGTGCGTCTCGAGTGCTCGGCCCAGGGTGAGGGTGTCGCGCCAGAAGGCGGCGGCTTCGTCGTCCGAGAGTTCGGTGGGCTCGGCGACGTGGCGCGCGGTCACGATGGTGATGGAGTAGCCGCGGACTTGGCCGGAGCGCCAGAGGTAGGACTGGGATACCTCACCGCGGTGCAGCAGCAGTCCCCACCCGATGTCGTCGGCCGTCCAGTCGTTGGTGCACATCGGGCAGTCGTGGCCGGCGCGGTGAGCGAGAAAGTGTTCGGGCCAGGAAGCGCTGGTGGTCGGGGGGAGCGTCACAGGTGCTCACCAGCCCGTCTGGGTGTAGGGGCGGCCCGCGCCGATGCCGTCGATTGCCTGGCGGGTGTACGGCACGACCTTTGCCGGAAGATCCTTCGGGCTGAACCACCGCCACTCGACGCACCGGTCGGGCTCCAGGATCTGCGGGGCGCCGGACCATGTCCGGGCCTGGAAGACGAGTGCGACCCGTGCCCGCGCCGTCGGCGAGTCGACGTGGTGGACCACATGCACGAGCTCGACGTCACCAGGCTCGATGATCAGCCCGGCCTCCTCCCGGGCTTCGCGCACCAGGCAGCTGACAGCGGCTTCCCTCTCGCAGTGCCCTGCCAAAAAGTGCCACTCGTTCGGCGCGAATGCCGAGTCGGGGTGGCGCAGTCCGAGGAGGATCCGGCCATGTTCGTCCTGGAGGTGAAGGTGGACGCCGACGATGTGGAGCTCGGTCCCTTCCGGTGCCTCTTCGCGCAGCGGACGGATGCGGTCCGGAGGGCTGCCGGCCCGGGGATGCTCGGCCGCGTGCCGTCGGATCAGGTCACCGAGGCCGGGGCTCAGCCGCAGCCGGTCCAGCATGTCGGGAGTGAACCATTGCAGGAGGACACCTTCTTGCAGGTCCACCGTGTCGGGGTGCCCGTTCCAGCGGCCCGAGTAGACCTGGATCGGTACCGCGAGGCCGTCGACGCTCGTTGCCTCCTCCACCGCGTACGGCGTCAACCCGACAGGTTCAAGGCCGGGGGTCTCCTCGGCGAGTTCCCGCCGCAGGGTCCCCTCCAGGCACCGGTCGCCCCTCTCGCGGCCGCCCCCCAGTAGGGCGAACACCTCGGGCGCCCAGATGCCTTCACGCAGATCCCTGAGATGAAGCAGGTAGTGGCCGAAGCCGTCGTGGACCAGAGCCGACGCGTTGATGGGCTCCGGTTGCCCGTCGAGCCCATCGGCCTCGGCGTCCAGCAGTTTGGCCCGCAGTGTCGGGGACCTGACGTCGGCGAACGCAAGCCACTGGGCACCCGAGACCTCTTCGTCCTGCAGCCGGAGCGGCGGCAGCTGTTCGGTGCTGACGTAGAAGGCGAAGCGGAAATCGAAGTGCTGATGGCTCGGCTCGCCCTTGGCGGGATTGGCTTCGATCCCGTGAACGTCAATGTCGACCGGCGCGCCCAGGAACTGCGGGGTCAGACACAGGTCTCCGAGCCGGATGCCCGTTTCCTCCGACACTTCCCGCAGGGCCGCGGCCAGGAGGCTCCGGTCCGCCTCGACGTGGCCGCCGGGCGTGAGCAGCAGCCCCGTGACCTTGTGGCCGATGTGCAGTACGTGACGGTTGCGGTCGATGACGACCGCGCTGCAGGTGACGTGGCCGGGGAGAGTTGCACGGTTGGACGGGTCGTCAGGGCCGTCCAGGGCGGCCAACAGTCCGGCCAGGGACTTTCGCTCATGCGGATGCCGAGCCAGATGGCTTTCGGCGGTCGCGTGGATGTGGGAGCGAGTGACCGGCACGTCAACACCTCGGGGAAGTTTGGAAGGACTGGTGGATGGGTCGACGGAGTACGTGATGGCCGCGGGCACGGCCCGAGCATCTGAAGTGGTGTCGGGGCCCTCATGCGCGGGTCCCCTGCCTTTCGTCGTCCGGCTCGGAGGTGACCTGGTAGGACAGCAACTGCTGGAACAGGCCGCCCTCTTGTTCGGCGAGGTCCTTGTAGGTGCCCTCTTGCACGACTCTGCCCTCGTCGAGGACCACGATCCGGTCGGCGACGGCGACGTTGGTGATGCGGTGTGTCACCAGCAACACCACCCGGTCCTGGGCCAGGTCCCGCAGCCGCTGGAAAATCCTGTACTCGGCGCGAGGATCAAGGTTGGCGGTCGGCTCATCGAGGACCAGGAGCCCGGCCTCGCGGAAGAACGCCCTGGCGAGCGCGATGCGCTGCCACTGGCCGCCGCTCAGCTCCTCTCCGTTCAGCCACTCGCGGGCCAGGAGGGTGTCCAGGCCGGCGCCGAGCTTGTCGACGACCTCGTCGGCGTCGGCGGCCTCGCAAGCTTCACGGACCGCCGCGTCACCGCGGGCCGTGGGCTGCCCCTGGGTCACGTTCTCGCGCACCGTCAGCGGCCAGTGCGCGTAGTCCTGCGGCACCAGGGCCACCTGCCGCCACAGCGCCTGCGGGTCGGCATCGTCGGTGGGGACGCCGTCCCACAGCACCTGCCCGCACGTGGGCAGGTACAGCCCGCTGACCAGCTTCGACAGCGTTGACTTTCCCGAGCCGTTGAAGCCGACCAGTGCGGTGACCTCGCCCCGGCGCAGAGTGAGCGAGACGTCGGACAGCGCATCCTGGTCCTTCCCGGCGTAGCGGTGCGAGACCGGCCACCATGGGCTTCAGGCCCTGGCTGTCGTGGGTGTTGGCGGCGGAGACGCCGACGACCAGGGGCAGTCCGGCCGCGTCCGACAGGACGTGCATCTTGGAGCCGGGCTTGCCCCGGTCCACGGGGCTCGGACCTGTGAGTTCGCCCCTTTTTTCGCCCGTACGTGGGCGGAGTCGAGGACCACGCGGGAGAGGTCGAGCAGTCCGCACTCGTGAATGCGGTCGAGGACGGCTTCGTGCAGCCGGCCCCAAAGTCCGGCTCTGGACC